>CAYNXK010000321.1:0-1506 GCA_964401125.1 uncultured Aliiroseovarius sp. | reverse complement strand
CATGGTCCAATGCCGCTACCATTACTGATATGCACACAACTTTCATCATCCAAACCCACGGCCCCGGCCTTTATGAGTTCACCCGCGATGTCAGCGATTGGACGGCGGGGCAGGGTGATGGCCTGCTGACCCTGTTCGTGCGCCACACCTCATGCAGCCTGCTGATTCAGGAAAACGCCGACCCGGAGGTGCAGGCGGACCTGCGGGCTTTCTTTCACCGGCTGGTGCCGCTCAGCACTGACCAAAGCATGTCCTACCTCACCCACACCTATGAAGGACCGGACGACATGCCGGCGCATATAAAGGCAGCAATGCTGCCAGTTTCTATCACTATTCCAACAATTCAGGGGCAATTAACCCTTGGAACATGGCAAGGAATTTACCTTTTCGAACATCGCAGGGCACCGCATCAGCGCGAGGTTGTTGCGTACCTTTCCTGATCCGGGTTTGCTATATGATGGGCTTTCATTTCCCCTCTACCCAAAGGCTTGCGGCTGCCCTATAGTGCCTGTGGGTAACTTGGGCATAAGACCCATGGATATGGTCATACGAAAATAAGGGGTGCGGCATGCGCTGTCCGTTTTGCGGAAATATTGATACTCAGGTCAAGGATTCACGGCCTGCCGAGGACCATGTGGCAATTCGGCGGCGGCGCTTTTGCCCGGCCTGTGGTGGCCGCTTTACCACCTATGAACGGGTGCAGTTGCGTGACCTTGTGGTGATCAAAACCAATGGCCGGCGCGAAAGCTTTGAGCGCGAAAAGCTGGAGCGCTCAATCCGCATTTCCATGCAAAAGCGCCCGATCGAGCCTGAGCGCATTGACCAGATGATTTCAGGCATCGTGCGGCGGCTGGAAAGCATGGGAGAGACCGACATCAAAAGCGGTATCATTGGCGAGATCGTGATGGAAAGCCTGGCCCGGATCGATACTGTAGCTTATGTGCGTTTTGCCAGTGTTTACAAAAACTTCCAGGCGGCTGATGACTTTGATAAATTTGTCAGCGAGTTGCGCCCGGAAGGCCCTGAGGAAGAGTGACTCGGCCCAGCACCGAGGCGGATACCCGCTTCATGCGGTTGGCGCTCAGCCTTGGACGGCGGGGGTTGGGGCAAGTCGCGCCATGGCCCTCGGTTGGCTGTGTCCTGGTGAAAGACCGGCGTATAATCGGGCGCGGCACTTCTGACCTTCAGACCATGCGGCACGCTGAAATTGTTGCCCTTGATCAGGCCGGAGCGCAGGCCAAAGGTGCCACGGCTTACGTTACGCTGGAGCCTTGCGCGCATCACGGGCGCACACCGCCTTGTGCGGCTGCATTGGTGGCTGCCAAAGTGGCGCGGGTGGTGGTGGCAGGGCAGGATCCCAACCCTAAAGTGGCAGGACAAGGCCTTGAGCATATGCGCCGGGCAGGTATCAATGTTGAGACTGGCCTGCTGGCCGCCGAGGCCGCTGCCGATCACGCCGGATTTTTTCTGACCCAGAGGCAAAACCGCCCGCTGGTTACCTTGAAA
>CAYNXK010000320.1:0-1511 GCA_964401125.1 uncultured Aliiroseovarius sp. | reverse complement strand
CGGTTTTCCGGTTTTCCGGTTTTCCGGTTTTCCGGTTTTCCGGTTTTCCGGTGAAAAATTTAGATCCGCCTGCGCTGGTCAAGAACAATTTTTGCCTTATCTTGCCCTGTTAAGGTTATAATGCTGCAATCTATTATCCAGCCGAATCCTGTTCTTATTCAGCCCACCCGATTGTGTAACACAGCTATATGCCTTTAATCTTGCGCAACCAGATAGGAAAATCAACATGACCCACAGCTTTGATACGTTGCAAATTCACGCCGGCAGCAAGCCCGACCCAGCCACTGGCGCCCGCCAAACCCCGATTTACCAGACCACGGCTTATGTATTTCGTGATGCTGATCACGCGGCAGCACTCTTCAACCTGCAGGAAGTCGGATATATCTACTCGCGCCTGACCAATCCGACAGTGGCTGTGTTGCAGGAACGCATTGCCACGCTTGAGGGCGGACAGGGTGCTGTCTGCTGCTCATCAGGCCACGCGGCGCAGATCATGGCTTTATTTCCGCTCATGGCGCCGGGGCTGAATATCATCGCCTCGACGCGCCTGTATGGTGGCACGGTGACTCAGTTCAGCCACACCATCAAACGCTTCGGCTGGGAGGTGAAGTTTATTGACTTTGACGACGAGGAGGCACTGGCAGAGGCGATTGATGAAAATACACGCGCAATATTTTGCGAAAGCATAGCAAATCCAGGAGGTTACATAACCGACCTTGATGCAGTTTCTGCTATCGCTGACAAGGCCGGGTTGCCGCTGATTGTTGATAACACCTCGGCCACGCCTTACCTGTGCAATCCAATCAAACACGGCGCAACGCTGGTCGTGCATTCGACCACCAAATACCTCACTGGCAACGGCACTGTCATGGGCGGCGCAATTGTCGATTCAGGTAATTTTGACTGGTCGGCCTCCGATAAATTCCCCTCACTCTCAGCCCCCGAGCCGGCCTATCATGGCTTGAAGTTTCATGAGACGTTCGGCGCGCTTGCCTTTACTTTCCACTCCATTGCTATTGGCCTGCGTGATCTTGGCATGACCCTGAACCCGCAGGCGGCGCATTACACATTGATGGGCACTGAAACCCTGAGCTTACGCATGCAAAAGCACGTGGCAAACGCCATGAAAGTGGCAACCTGGCTTGAGCAGGACGCCCGCATTGAAGCCGTGACCTATGCCGGTCTGGCTTCATCCCCCTATAATCACCGGGTTGCAAAAATTTGCCCCAAAGGTGCCGGTGCCCTGTTTACCATCACCTTGAAGGGTGGCTATGATTCCTGCATCAAGCTGGTGGAATCACTGGATATCTTCAGTCATGTGGCCAATCTTGGTGATACCAGATCGCTGATCATCCACTCGGCCTCGACCACCCACCGCCAGCTGACACCGGAGCAGCGTGAAGCCGCCGGAGCCGGTGCAAATGTGGTGCGCCTGTCTATCGGCACCGAAGACGCGGATGACTTGATAGCAGACCTTGATCAAGCATTGGCCAAGGCGGGGACCAAGGCGG
>CAYNXK010000319.1:0-1562 GCA_964401125.1 uncultured Aliiroseovarius sp. | reverse complement strand
GCTGTAACAGCCTAAAGTGAGGAAGCCCTTGCAAAAAAATAACCCTCTGACATCTCTTGCCGACCTGCCCCTTGCTTTTGGCCTGCTGACACGCCTGCCCCTGGCTGGCTATTGCTCCAGCTCTGGCCGAAATGTGGCCCAAAGTGCCTGGTCCTGGCCTCTTGTAGGGGCAATTACCGGCCTTCTGGCCGGGCTGGCAGGTTTATTTGCCACATGGCTGGGAGCCGGGCCATATTTTGCCGCCGGGGTAGCACTTGGCGCGATGATCATGCTGACCGGGGCCTTGCATGAAGATGGCCTGGCCGACACGGCCGATGGCCTTTGGGGCGGGCATGATAAGCTGCGCAGGCTTGAAATCATGCGTGACAGCCGCCTCGGCAGTTACGGCGTGCTGGCCCTGTGCCTGTCTGTTATCCTGCGTTGGAGTGCCCTTGTCATATTGCTGCAATCCGGCTGGTTTCTGGCGGCAATGATGGCCATTGGCATGCTCAGCCGGGTGCCCATGGTTGTCTTGCTTGGCATAATGCCAAATGCCCGCACAAACGGCCTGGCCGCAAATGCTGGGAAGCCACAAGGCGCAACGATCTTGCTGGCGCTGGCTATTGCCCTGTCCGGGGCCTTGCTGCTGATTGGCTGGGGCGCAATAATTGCCGCTTTCTGGATCAGCCTTTCGGCTATTGCCCTTGCCGGGCTGGCCAAGGCCAAGATTGGCGGCCAGACCGGCGATATTCTGGGAGCCAGCCAACAGCTTGGCGAAATTCTGGCGCTAGCCAGTCTGGCGGCGCTGGCTGCATGAAGCAGCCCCACAAATGGCAGCAATAAGCAAGGTGCTGCTTGCTGGCTTGGCCGCAGGATCAGTTTGCAGCAATTCATGGCGTTGACGCGCGGTCTGCCCGTGGTAAACCCATTTCTGCAATGAAAGTGAAAAAATGAACCTGTTTACCGAAATTCGTAGCCTCGTGATAGGCCAGCTTGAAACTATGGTTGAGGCCGGCGCATTGCCTGCCGGGCTGTCGTTTGCCAATGTCACGGTAGAGCCGCCGCGCGATGTGGCTCATGGTGACATGGCGACCAATGCGGCTATGGTGCTGGCCAAACCCGCCGGCATGAAGCCACGCGACATTGCCACCTTACTGGCAAGCCGGCTGCAACAGGATGCGCGCATTACCCACGCCGAAGTGGCCGGGCCGGGGTTTTTGAACCTGACTTTGGCCAGTGATATCTGGCCCCGGCTGGTGGCAACAATTCTGGCCGATCCGAGTTATGGCAGGATGCCGCAAGGGCAGGGTAAAAAGGTGAATGTGGAGTTCGTTTCGGCCAACCCCACCGGGCCGTTGCATGTGGGCCACGCCCGGGGGGCGGTTTTTGGCGATGCGCTGGCCAGCCTGCTGGATTTCGCCGGGTATCAGGTCAGCCGGGAATATTACATCAACGATGGTGGCGGCCAGGTGGATGTGCTGGCGCGCTCGGTGTTTGAACGTTACCGCGAGGCCTGCGGTCTAAGCCCCGAGATTGCCGAGGGTCTGTATCCCGGCGATTATCTGGTGCCCATTGGTGAGGCC
>CAYNXK010000318.1:0-1566 GCA_964401125.1 uncultured Aliiroseovarius sp. | reverse complement strand
CCACCGCCACCAGCGCCGCTCCGGCCGCGCCCAGCATCATCGGCCAGGCCGAAATCACGCCAGTAACCAAAAACGCCACAACGATGCCGGGCAGCACCACATGGCTGATCGCGTCACCAATCAGCGCCTGCTTGCGCAACACCAGAAAGTTACCGGGCAGGGCGCAGGCTACGGCGGAAAAGATGCCGATCAGCAGCGGCGTCAGGGATAGGGAAACAAACTCTTCACCATTCATGTGGGGACCACCTGTGGTGCGCCGATGCGCGTATCAATGGCGGCAATCTGGTCGCGGGTCAGCACGGTCTCTATGTCGCGCAGCCCGTCATAAAGTGCTGCCGCCGCCTCGTGCGACTGATCGGCCCGCACCACGGCCCAGCGCCGCTCGTCACGCAGCGCCTTGGCAGCGCGGGCGCGGCCCGTATCGGTGGCCACGCCATCGGCACGGGCCAGCCCAGCCCGGCGTAGCAGCCGCAAGGTCAGTTTTTCATAAATCGGCTGGCTTTGCGCCAGCGCCAGCAGCCCCTGACGCAAATGCACCCGACGCTGAAACCTGAAGTGACGCAGGACCGCTGCCAGCACGCCCCGGTTGGGGGCCAAAAACAGCGATATTGTGAAACAGGCAAACCCCACCAACACGATGATCGGTCCAGTGGGCAAGTTCGGGGCCGAGGCCGAAATGGCCGCTCCCACATAGCCCGAAAAGCCGCCGATCAGCCCGGCCAGCAGCGCCACCCGGTCGGCGCGCTCGGTCCAGAACCGTGCCGCCACCGGCGGAATGATCAACAGCGCGATAATCAAGATCAGCCCAACAATCTTCAGGCCAACCACCGTCACCGCCATCACCAGCGCCATCATCGCCAGATCAACCCGCTCCACCGGCACCCCGCGCGCTGCCGCATATTCTGCATCAAATGCCACCAGAATCATCGGCCGGCGTAACAGCAGGATCAGCAACAAGGTTACCGCCCCGCCAACGGCAATTACCACCGCGTCAGCCCAGAGCATGCCGGCGGTGGACCCCAGCAAGAAGCCTTCAAGGCCGGCCTGGCGCCCCGAACTCATGGCCTGAATCACCGTCAGCAGCACGATTCCCAAGCCAAAAAATACTGACAACACCGCACCAATGGCCGCATCTTCAGCCAGCCGCGTGCGGCGGGTCAGCCAGCTCAGGCACAACAGGCCGATCCAGGCGGAAATCGCTGATCCGGCCAGCAATCCGACCAGATTGCGCCCGTCGCCACCCAACGTCACCATGATGATGAAGGCCAAGGCTATGCCCGGCAGGGTGGCATGCGCAATGGCATCACTGACCAAGGCGCGTTTGCGCAGAAACAAAAAGGTGCCAGCCACCCCGGCCGAAACCCCCAGCAGGGTCGCGCCAACGGCAACCAGCGTGGCGTTATATCCAAGCTGTAATAAAAGTGCCTCGCCAATCATGGTCCGATCCTTACGCCCGAGCCATCTGATCGAGCTGCGCCGTGGCCAGCCGTCCGCCATAGGTGGCCTGCAAATTCTCGGCGGTGAAGGCTTCGGCAACGCTGCCTTCGGCCACCTTGCGGGTGTTGA
>CAYNXK010000317.1:0-1566 GCA_964401125.1 uncultured Aliiroseovarius sp. | reverse complement strand
TGTCTGGCCCCACCTTGTCTGGCCCCACCTTGTCTGGCCCCACCTTGTCTGGCCCGCCCGACTCCAGCGCCTCAAAGAAATAGCCCTGTGTGGCCAGAAAAGCGCCCAACTCCTCCAGCGGCGATATATGAGCCTGTTCGCCGTCATTTCCGGTGTCAAGAAACTCAACCAGACCTTGCGCGCTTTGTGACAGGCGGCTGGCATCCTCGGCCACATTGCGCAAAAAGCGTGCTTGCCATTCGGGGTCAACCTCGTTTTCATCGGTCAGAACAGCCACCGCCGAGCGGATCGCCGTCACGCTGCTCAGAACCTCATGCAGAATGGCCGCCAGATGCGGGTCATGGGTCAGGCGGTCAGACATGACCTCAATCAGGCGCTCCATCTCGCGGATACGCTCGTGCTGGGCGGCAATGACACCGGACCAACCGGGGAACCTCCCAGCAAATTCCTCGGCCCTGTCAAGTTCGGCCTGACTTTTCTGCTGGCGGCTGGCTGCGGCATTGAGAACCCCCAGCAGCGCCACCTCCATGCCTTCGCTCAACTCCCCCGGCTCTGCCCCAAGGGCGCGGGCCAAATCAACCAGCAACTTACCGCCGATTCTGCGCCTGTTATGTTCGATCAGGTTCAGGTAGGCGGCCGAGATACCAACATTGCGGGCCATATCCGATTGCTTGATCCCCAAACCAAGCCGACGTTCGCGCAACCGGGTGCCGGTCAGGCGCTTGCTGTGGTCAGGTTTTCTCATGTGTTTACCTAGGCTTTCTGCAAGTGCGTGATAATAACTTTACTACTATTGTGGGCTAATTGTTGAATTTTTTACAAAAAAATGCAATGTTTAAAAGCTTTTGTTGCGTGCTTTTCATTTCCACCACCATAATGAGGCAGCTCTGTAAAGGGCGGCTCTGTAAGGGGCGGCGGGCGCGGAGGAGGCGCATGCGACACTTCACATTTGGGAGAGATACATGAAAAAATCCAATTTCACGCGGCGCGGATTGCTGAAAACCGGCGCTCTTGCCGGGGCTGGCCTTGCCATACCGACAATCTATACCAGCGCCTCGGCTTATGCCGCTGGTAGCAGTTCTTTCGTCAATCAGCCGTTTCTCAACGAGCCAACCGGCAGCTATGTCACGCTGGGTTTCAACGTGCCACAAACCGGCCCCTATGCTGATGAGGGCGCCGACCAGTTGCGCGCCCTCAAGCTGGCGGTCGAGCACCTGAATGGCGGCGGCGATGGCGGCATGATGAACACTTTCAGCTCCAAAGAGTTGCAGGGCAGCGGCATTCTGGGCAAAGAGGTCAGATACGTCACCGGCGACACCCAGACCAAAACAGATGCGGCCCGCGCCAGTGCCCGGTCGATGATTGAAAAAGACGAAATCGTCATGATTACCGGCGGTTCAAGCTCTGGCCCGGCGGTTGCGGTGCAGGCTCTGGCGCAAGAAGTCGGCATCATCTTCATGGCCGGCCTGACCCACTCGAACGACACCACCGGCAAGGACCGCAAGGCCAACGGTTTCCGCCACTTCTTCAACAACTACATGTCCGCCGCCGCGCTGGCACCGGTGC
>CAYNXK010000316.1:0-1586 GCA_964401125.1 uncultured Aliiroseovarius sp. | reverse complement strand
GGCCACCGAGACCTCAACTCCGGCGTGAATCGGCAGAGCAACATCGCTTTCACGGGCGATCGAGCTTTCGGGAACATTGACCAGGCTGAGGATCATTTCAGCCTTGTCTTTGGTGTAGCGCAGGGCCGCCAGGGTATCGGCCGTCTCGCCGGACTGGCTGACAAAAATTGCCACGGTGCCCGGTGTGATCGGGGCCTCACGGTAGCGAAATTCACTGGCCACATCCACATCAACCGGCAGGCGGGCATAGCGCTCGAACCAGTATTTTGCCGTCAGGCAGGCCAGATAGGCGGTGCCGCAGCCCACCAGGCTGAGCCGCTCTATTTTTGAGAAATCCAGCCCTTGCAGGTCCATGGTAATGGCGCTGCCATCCGCCGCGAGATAGGCGTTCAGAACCTCGCCAACCACCACTGGTTGCTGGGCAATTTCCTTGGCCATGTAGTGGCGGTAGCCACCCTTTTCAATGCGGGCCTGATCTAGGCACACTTCACGCATTTCGCGGTTGGCGCGCTGGCCTTTGGCATCGAATATTTCGGCCCCAGAGCGGTGGATGACGGCCAAGTCGCCCTCCTCCAGATAGGTCACTTTTCTGGTCATCGGGGCCAGTGCAATAGCGTCGGAGCCAACAAACATCTCGCCCTCGCCATGGCCAATTGCCAAAGGTGAGCCAAAGCGCGCGGCGATCATCAGGTCAGGCTGGTTTTCAAACAGAAAGCACAGGGCAAAAGCACCCTCAAGGCGGCCCAGCGTAGCGGTGACGGCCTCGGCGGGGCTCATGCCTTGTTCAAGGTGGCTTTGGGTAAGCAAGGCGATGACTTCCGTGTCGGTTTGTGACTGAAAATCAGCGCCCTGACCCATCAGTTCCGTGCGGATTTTGCGAAAGTTCTCAATGATGCCATTATGCACCACTGCAACAGGCCCGGCCTGATGCGGGTGAGCGTTGTCTTTGGTTGCTGCGCCATGGGTGGCCCAGCGGGTGTGGCCAATGCCAGCTTTACCCGGCAAAGGCTGATGCACCAGATGATCTGACAGGTTAACAAGCTTGCCCACGGCGCGCCGCCGTTCCAGCCGACCGGTATCATTTACCGTCGCAATCCCGGCGCTGTCATAGCCACGATATTCCAGCCGTTTTAGGGCCTCCACCAGAATGGGTGCAGCTTCATGATTTCCCAGCACCCCGACAATTCCGCACATTTTAGCCGCCTTTTTGTTATTTTTCCTTGATGGGCTTTAACTTTTCGAACATTCGGCGGGCCAGACCCGGTTTAATATCCATCTTGGCACGCCCGATTGCCATGGCCCCGTCAGGCACATCATTTGTCACCACGGTGCCGGCGGCGCTCATGGCCTCATCGCCCACGCGCACCGGTGCCACCAATATGGTGTTGGAGCCGATGAAGGCGCGCGCGCCAATATGGGTATGGTGCTTGGAGACGCCATCATAATTGCAGGTGATGCTGCCAGCACCAATATTTGCGGCCTCGCCGATAAAGGCATCACCAATATAAGACAGGTGGTTGACCTTGGCACCAGCGATGATTTCAGCGTTCTTGATCTCGACAAAATTGCCGACCCGTGCGCCGCTG
>CAYNXK010000315.1:0-1591 GCA_964401125.1 uncultured Aliiroseovarius sp. | reverse complement strand
AACTTGGCCGCGCCATGCAGGTCATCGCCGATGCCGGCCGTGGCGTGGTGGTGTTGTTGCGCGATACTTCGATGAAACTGGTGGTTGACGGGGCAGTAAGCCCGCAAACCCTGCGTAATTATGGGCTGGGCGCTCAAATACTCTCGTCACTGGGCCTGCACCGCCTGATCCTTGTCACCAATTCACCCCTGCCCAAAGTGGTGGGGCTGGAGGCTTACGGGCTGGCCATTGAAGGCACCCGCGCCATACCGGAGGGCAGCTAATGGCCAAGAATGAAAAGCATTACATCTTGAAGCGTCCAAAATTCGAGCGGCCTGTCAAGCTGCTGGTCGTGGTGGCGCCCTATTACAAGGACATCGCCGATCACCTGCTGGCCGGTGCCATGGCCGAGCTGAAGGCGGCGCGCGCCATTTGGGATGTGGTCGAGATGCCCGGCGCTTTGGAAATACCAACGGCCATTGCCACGGCGCACCGTTTGTCAAACTACGATGGCTTTGTGGCGCTGGGCTGTGTCATTCGCGGCGAGACCACGCATTATGATACGGTTTGCAATGATTCCTCGCGCGCCTTGCAACTTCTGGGCCTTGAAGGTGCTTGTATTGGCAATGGTATCCTGACGGTGGAAACCCGGGCGCAGGCCGAGGTTCGGGCTGATCCGGCGCATCTGAACAAAGGCGCCGGTGCCGCCGCCGCCGCGCTGCATCTGATTGCGTTGGCGCGGCGCTGGCAGAGACCGGATGCTGCACCTGATAACAGGGGCGAATACCGCCTTGCAGGCGATAACACAGGCGATAACACAGGCGATAATGAAAGCAAAACCATAGCATGAAGAATAAACGTCAAATGAAATCGACCGCCCGGCTTTATGCGGTGCAGGCGCTGTTCCAGATGGAGGCCTCGGGCCAGTCGGTTGATGCGGTGATTGCCGAGTTTATTGAGCATCGCTTTGGCGCCCAATATGATGAGGGCGACATGGCCGAGGGTGACGCGCGCCACTTTCGCAAGCTGATGCAGGCGGTGATCGACCAGCAAGCCAAAATTGACCAGCTGACAGACCGGGCTTTGGTGGCAAAATGGCCGATTGCCCGGATAGACCCGACCCTGCGGGCGCTATTCCGTGCCGCCGGGGCCGAGATGCTGGCCACCACCACGCCGCCCAAAGTTGTCATCACAGAATTCGTCGATGTCGCCCGCGCCTTTTTCCCTGCAGGCGACGAGACAAAATTTGCCAATGCGGTGATGGACCACATGGCGCGCGAGGCAAAACCCGAAGCGTTTTAAGCCTGCGCCGCCGCCGCCGCCGCCCGGATAGTCGCCAGACTTTCGCGCACCGCAATGCTGTCGGGATGCGCCGGCCCCAACGCCGCCTCGCATATGGCCAATGCCTGCTCCATCAACGGCAAGGCTTCGTCAAACCGCTGCATCTTGTAATACAACAACGCGAGGTTGTTCAGGCTTGCGCCATAATCCGGATGCTGCGTGCCCAGCGCGGCTTAGGCGATTGCCATGGCCTCGCGGTAAAGCACCTCGGACTCATGGTAACGCCCGGTGGCCTTGAGCGCCACCGCGAGTTAGGAAAGGATGATCCGAT
>CAYNXK010000314.1:0-1608 GCA_964401125.1 uncultured Aliiroseovarius sp. | reverse complement strand
CCCGTAGGATTATGCTATCATATCAGGGGCTTTGAGCCGACCATTGCAAGTGGGCATCAGCGGCCTGCATTTGCCCTTTTGCCCGGTTTGCCCGGTCAAACCGAAGATAGGCCAAAGCTTTCCCGCCCGATTGTGTGAAAAGAACGCCCGCCGGCTTGCCCTCTGCGGTAATGGCGGTGCCCGGCGCGGCCTTGCCTTTGATCTCAACCGTGACCAGCCCCTTTTTTAACTCGGTCTTATGCTTCATGCGGGCGGTAATTTCCTGACCTACATAACAGCCTTTGCGAAAATCAACGCCATTCAGGCGCTCAAATCCTGCTTCCAGAATGTAGGTGTCCGGGGTCAGTTCAATGCCGGTTTCGGGAATGGTGTTGGCAACCCTGATGGCGGCCCAATCGGTATTGTCGTCATGGCTTTCACCCCCGTAAAGCCGCCAGCCAAGAGCCGCATGGCGCGGATCGGTTACAGCATCTTGGGGGGCGGCGCCAAGCCCGCGCGAGACCTTGAGGACGCTTTCACCAATCTGGACATCAGCCCGCAAGCGGTACATGTTCAGCCGTTGGGCAAGGGCGGCGGCACTGTCGGCTTTCACATCAAGCAGGATGCTTTCGCCTTGCTGCAACAAGAAAAAATCTGCCAGATACTTACCCTGCGGGGTCAGCAATGCCGCATAAAGCAGCCCCTCCGAGAGTAATTTCAGATCATTTGTCACCAAAGCCTGCAAAAAATCCACCCGGTCACTGCCGCTGATTTCAAGTATTTGCCTTTTCATGGTTTTCCCCTGTTATGCGCAGCTATAATATAGGGTGAATCTAGCTGAACGAAAGAACATATGCGCGCGCCCCTCTCAATTATCATCCCAACTTTGAATGCGGCCGAGGAATTGCCCGGAGCGCTGGCAGCATTGATGGAGGGCGTTGAGGCCGGGTTGCTGCGCGAGTTGATCGTAAGTGATGGCGGCTCGGCTGATGGCACACTGGCTTTGGCACAGGCGGCGGGGGCCGAACTGGTCAGCGGCCCGGCGGGGCGTGGTGGCCAGCTTGGGCGCGGCGCGGCGGCGGCCTCGGGCATATGGCTGCTGTTTGTGCATGCCGATAGCTGGCTGGCCCCGGGCTGGACCGGAGCCGTACAGGCCCATATGGCAGCAGGCCCCCAACAGGCCGGCGTGTTCCGGCTGGCCTTTCGCAGCCCTGGATTCGCAGCTCGGTTTGTCGCGGGCTGGGCCAATCTGCGCACGCGGGTTTTTGGCCTACCTTATGGCGATCAGGGCTTGCTGATCAGCCGTGATCTGTATGAAGAAGTGGGCGGGTTTGAGCATCTGCCGCTGATGGAAGATGTGACAATGGCATGTGCCTTACGCGGCCGGATCATAGTTTTACCGGGGGTATCCCAGACCAGCGCCGGGCGCTATCTGCATGATGGCTGGCTGCGACGTGGCTTTCTAAACATACTGACATTGCTTAGGTTCTTGTCTGGGGTTGCGCCAGAAACCCTGGCTGGGTCATACCAGAAACAGGCTAGAGGCACCAAGCTAAATTGAACAGGTAAACGCTTTAAAGCGTCCCGCCCAAAACCTGAGGCACGGGTTTTGGGCGGGGCGCGCGAAAC
>CAYNXK010000313.1:0-1612 GCA_964401125.1 uncultured Aliiroseovarius sp. | reverse complement strand
TGCTGGAGCTGGAAGCCCCCCGGCATACGCGCCTGCGTGGCTTGGTGTTGCGGGCCTTTACCAAGCGGCGAATCAAAGACCTGCAGCCTGAGATTGCAGCCTTGGCACATGAGTTGATCGACGCTTTTCCAGCTGGCGAGTTCGACCTTCTGCCAGCCTTCGCCAGCCGTATTCCCATTATCATTATCTGCCGCCTGCTTGGGGTGCCTGAGAGCATGGCCGATGAGCTTCTGGGCTGGTCCAATGCTATGGTGGCAATGTATCAGGCGCGCCGTGACCGGCTGCTGGAAGATCGCGCAATTACCGCCACCAAAGATTTTACAACCTTTATGCGGGCCTATGTGAAAGAACGCCGGGCAACGCCGCGTGATGACTTGATTAGCGAGCTGATTGCCGCCGAAGAAGCCGGTGAAAAGCTGTCAATTGATGAGCTGATATCTACCTGTATCCTGCTGTTAAATGCCGGCCATGAAGCCACGGTTCATACCATGGCCAATGCGGTAAAAATCCTGCTGGAGACCGGCAGGCAGGCTGAGCTTCACACCCCGGAAAGCATTGATGCCACCATTGAAGAGGCTATTCGCCTTGACCCGCCAGTGCATCTATTCACCCGCTTTGCCTATGAAAAGGTTGAGATTTTTGGCCATAATTTTGAACGTGGCGATGAGGTGGGGTTGCTGCTGGGCTCGGCAAACCGTGATGCTACCATCTGGGATAATCCTGATTGTTTTGATCCCCGGCGCAAAATTATTGCCAATGCAAGTTTTGGTGCGGGCGTGCATTTTTGCATTGGCGCCCCACTGGCCCGGCTGGAGTTGGCCACAATATTGCCGATCCTGTTTCAGCGTTGCCCCAAACTGGCACTTGCCGCCACCCCGGAATATGCCAATCTCTATCATTTCCATGGGCTGACTCGGCTTATGGTGCGTATTTGAGGCCGCCTGCACCAGCGACACCACCTATAAAGGCAGCTTGGTGGTGAATTTAATTTCCTCCATCGACAAAAGCGCTGTGACGTTGAAAATTTTCACCTCCGAGATCAAGGCTTGATAAAAGACGTCATAAGCCCGGGCATTGGCCACCCGCACCTTTAGGATATAGTCAAACTCACCTGCCAGCCGGTGCGCTTCAAGCACTTCCGGGCGCTCCTGCAAAACTTGCAGAAAGTTTTTCTGCCAGCCGGCCTCATGTTCGCTGGTGCGTATCAGTACGAAAAAACAGGCATCAAAGCCCAAAGCCTCGGGGTTTACATGTACGATAGCCGGGCCAATCACCCCGGCTGCGCGCAACTTTCGAATGCGGTTCCAGACAGGCGTTTTGGAGGAGCCAACTTTTTCGGCGATCAGATCAAGCGACTGCCCGGCATCACGCTGCATTTCGGCAATTATTTTGCGGTCTAGTGTATCTGGCTTATCTTTCATATCGCCCCAATCAGAATGTTTTCTTCATTGTAAGTCTCTCAGCCCCTTAGTATCGGGAAATTATCCCAAATCAAAGTGATATAACTGGGAAAATACTGATGCGCCGTGACCATCGGTCACGCTTCCGTCACGCTAAAGTATAGCGCACGGGAGTGAATTTTGATCCCAAAATTCATGAAGCATGCGCGTAA
>CAYNXK010000312.1:0-1620 GCA_964401125.1 uncultured Aliiroseovarius sp. | reverse complement strand
GCAAAAACAGCAGGGTTGCTCTGGTCAGGCTGGCTGCATATTGGTGCCATCCGGGCTTTTTGCCCGGTTTCGCTCCCGCTCGGCGCGGACCATGCTGGCGATGCGCCCCAGGGCGATGCCGCGCATGAAAAGACTTGCTGGCAAAAATGCCCATGCTGCTATTGTCCATATCAACGTATGTTCATTCGCTACCGAAACAGCCCCGAACAGTGACCCGGCAGCTTTAACCACTGCCGGTATCAGGAATGGCAAAAGAAACCCTAACGCAATGTTAACACTGGCATCGCGCTCAAGGCGATAGACAATATCGCCGCCCGCAGTCGGGTTGAAAGTTGGCAGGTTGATCCAGACGTTGAAAGCCCCCCGGCCCTTGGGCCAACCCATCAGCTTTAGCGCAATCAGCAGCGAGGCAAGCGACAGCAGCGAGATCAGATAACTCATGCCGGCGGCCGTGCGCAGCCTGATAATATCCTCAACCGGCGCATCTTCAGGCAGCATCATCACCACCAGATTAACCGGGCTGTAAGGAAAGTCTATTGCCTCGCCAATCAAGGCGCCCACAGCCTCGGTCAACTGGGTTACAGCCGTTGGCTCCACATGGCCGCGCGTAATCACAGACAGCAGAAAAACCGCTGTGAACAAACTGATAAAGCGGATGCGGTTGAAGGGCGGTGCATCACGGAACTCGACGATACTAGGGTAGGTCGAAGCATACTCAAACAGGGTGAACGCCGCCGCTAGAATAGCTAGCAAAGCCACAACCTGTGCCGTATCCGGGCTCGTGCCGGGCACCATTAAAGCCGGTGTTGCAATAAGCATCACCACCATGAGCGCGCGCATAATGGCGCCTGCCAATCTTGAAACCACTGCCTTTTCCCTCAACCTGGACGGATGCGATACCTTGCCGCGCCCTTGTTCCGTGCTGATCCCGCCAATTAAGGCGGGGTGCCTCATACTCGTCACATTTTTGCCCACATTCACTACCTCTCGCAAGTGATTGGTTAACAAGACTAAACTAATTGGGCGAGATTGTGGCTAAACTGGTGCTACATTACATCATGTTGGGTGGGAAAAAAAGCCGCAGGGCATGGTAAAACCTGATCTTGTGGTGGGAAATAGCGCACCCACCAGATATAGGATCAAACCCAGCTAAACCCAGCTAAACCCAGCTAAACCCAGGGGCGCGAGGTTTTGGAAGCCTCTTCATAGCTGTCAATACGGGGCTTTTTTGCCAATGTCAGGCCAATGTCATCCAAGCCCTCAAGCAGGCAGTGCTTTTTGAAGGCATCAACCTCAAAGGAGATCACTTCGCCGTCCGATGTGGTGATTTCCTGAGCCTCAAGATCAATGCTCATGCGCGCATTCGCGCCCCGTTCGGCATCGCGCATGAGAATGTCCACCTGTGCTTGCGGCAGCATGATCGGCAGCAGGCCGTTCTTGAAGCTGTTACTAAAGAAAATGTCAGCAAAAGAAGGGGCAATGATACAGCGAATACCAAAATCAGTCAGCGCCCAAGGCGCATGTTCGCGCGAAGACCCACAGCCAAAATTCTCGCCTGCCACGATGATCTCGGCCTTGCGCCAGGCCGGCTTGTTCAGCACAAAATCGGGCTTCTCCGAG
>CAYNXK010000311.1:0-1636 GCA_964401125.1 uncultured Aliiroseovarius sp. | reverse complement strand
CACTGGCCGACGCGCTGACATTAGTGGCCCAGACCGCCCGGGAATGCCTGACCTGCGGCAATATTGGCACCAGCGATATTTGCGATATCTGCACCTCGCAAAAGCGCGCTACCGGCGAGCTATGTGTGGTTGAGGACGTGGCCGACCTCTGGGCAATGGAACGCGCCGGCAGCTTCATGGGGCGCTATCATGTGCTGGGCGGCACGCTTTCGGCGCTCGATGCCATGGGGCCGGACGAGCTGGGCATCCCCCGCTTGCTTGACCGGGTGCAAAGCGAGGCCATATCCGAGGTCATTCTGGCGCTGAACGCCACGGTTGATGGCCAGACCACGGCATATTACATCTCTGACGCACTGGAGGGGCGCTGCATTGTCACTTCTCTGGCGCAGGGCGTACCGATTGGCGGCGAGCTGGATTACCTTGACGATGGCACCATCATGGCTGCCCTGAAAGCGAGAAAAGCACTTTAATCAGTAGTGACGGGTGGCCACCTTCTGATTGAATTATTTCAATTTATACCTGAGGTAGGGATGAGCCGCAGCGTTTAAAATTCCAGATCGACCCAGACAAGTCGGTGACGTGAGGCGGTGGTGGTTTTTGCTGCGCCGGCATCTCCTTCGGGGGGCCAGTAGACCCCGGCAGCGGTAACGTTCAGAGTTGCGGCGGGCAGCACATAATCCACCCGCAGGTTGCCGGGGTACGGCTCGCGCCAATCGACGGTATCGCCAGCATCTCCAAGCTCGGAAGCCCCGGCGCTTTTTGGCAAGGCATCCTGCAAGGCCGGGTGCGCCAGAAGTGTGCGAATTGCCCCTCGCCGCCCCTGGCCGTCATGCGGGTCGAGGTTGGCATCACCCAGCACCACCACCGGCCCGGCAGGTGGCGCAAACGGCAAGGCACCATCCAGTAGCAGTGGCCAGAACATCACCTCGTCATGGTTGCGCCGCCCGTTGCGGTCTTCATCACCATCATAAACCGGGGTGGTGGCATGAAAGGCCAGCAGGTGCAAAACTGTACCACCGGGCAAAAGCACCGGCACATCCCAGTGGCCAACCGAAGAAAGCCGCTGCGCCGCCTGCGCTTTGGCCGAGGGGAAGGGCGCGCCATCCACCATTGGCAGAATTGCGCCGGGCAGGTCACGCCAGAGAAAAGCACTGAAATCCCGCGCTATCTCTGTCTTTATGGGAAAGCGCGACAACAAAGCCATGCCGCCCTGCCCATTGAAACGCCCATATCCTTGCGCATCACGGGCCTCGCCCAGGCGGCCATTGCCATCCATGTCCAACCCGGTTGCCATGCCAGAATTGGGGCGCAGCGCAAACAGGTAAGGGTATTTCGGCCCGGTATTTTCAGCCAGCTCATCCCGGAAAGCCCTCAGGGCGTGACCGTCAAAGTCATAATCAAAGTCTTGTAGCAGTAAAATATCTGGGCGGACCTCGGAGATGATCGCCATGACCGCGCCAATCTGGTTGTCATCACCGCGCAGAATATCGCGTAGCAAAAGCCCCGGCCCTTTGCGGGCCATATCTGTATTGAAGCTTGCTATACGCAGGTTTTCCGCAGCAGCAGGCCCAAAGCTCAGCAGCAAAAACAGCAGGGTTGCTCTGGTCAGGCTGGCTGCATATTGGTGCCATCCGGG
>CAYNXK010000310.1:0-1652 GCA_964401125.1 uncultured Aliiroseovarius sp. | reverse complement strand
TACCGGAAAACTATGACCGCAACACCGTGATGAACTGGCATCCGGGTGCTGCAAAATGGTTTATCGATAACGCAGGAGCCTCAATCTCGGCCGACCTGATCCACGGCGATATGTAATCATCGACTCATTGCCTGAACGGGCCTGAAACGAACAAAATGGCAAAGGGCCGCTCCTCACCGGGGGCGGCCCTTTCTCTTGGACTGCTCCCACCCATACCCGCCCCTACCCGGCCTCTGATTTGATCAGAGAAAATGGCAAAATTGTCATTGCAATGCCTGAGGGGGCAGGGCAAGTTGACCTGTACAGGCACAAGACGCATATGCGCAGGCCTACGAACCGGGGGGCACAAAACCATGACAGATACAAGTAGCCAGGCTGGGAGTCCGGCAGAAAACCAGGTGATTGCCCAGGGTATTGATGATGAGCCGACGGAACGTAACCGCCGTATGTTTCAGGGAAATTCCTATATCCTGATAGCAACGCTCACCGCTCTTTATGCCGCCTTCCATATGGCGGCGCTAAACGGGCTATCTATCAGCGCCATGACTGGGGTTGAAATTCCGTTCCTGCCGCAGTTTCCCATGGAAACCTGGAATTTCCGCATCGTGCATGTGGCCGGGGCGCTTTGCCTTGGCTTTCTGATGTATTCGTCGCAGGATTTTCAGAACGACGGTAGCCCGGACAAAGAAACCCCAGCCCTGGGTTATATCGCCTATGGCCTGATGCTGCCGGCGCTCTATTCGATCTATACCGCGTTCGGTTTTGCCCAAGATATTGCCGGGGGCGTAATGTGGAACGGCATTGACGCGGGCATCCGCGCCCGAGAACTCTATCATTTTGGCATTCCCCTGCTCATCGCCACCAGCGGCGGAATTATCCTTGGCTGGTTCCACCGGCGGCAACGCAGCGGGTTTGCCGCCCCCGATATGGTGCTGGTATTATCCGCCATTTCAGTAGCAGTTTACCTGATCACCATCTATGCCACCGCAATGCGAGTCTCGACTGGCACGCCGTTTGCCCCCCTCGGCATGAGCCTTGCTGCCGTGGCTGGCACTGCGCTGATCATGGAGCTAACTCGGCGCATGACTGGCTTGGCGCTGGTCATCATCGCTGGTATTTTTCTGGTCTATGTCTTTGTTGGCGAACGCCTGCCCGGCTTTCTGAATGCGCCTGACATTGCCTGGACCCGCTTTTTCAGCCAAGTCTATACCGATGCAGGCATCCTTGGGCCAACCACCGCCGTAAGCTCAACTTATATTATCCTGTTCATCATCTTTGCCGCCTTCCTACAGGCCTCAAAAGTTGGCGATTATTTCGTCAATTTCGCCTTTGCCGTGGCTGGTCGTGCGCGCGGTGGACCGGCCAAGGTGGCCATCTTCGCTTCGGGCCTGATGGGCATGATCAACGGCACTTCAGCGGGCAATGTGGTGGCCACCGGGTCGCTGACAATTCCGCTGATGAAACGGGTGGGCTATCACCGCAAAACCGCCGGCGCAATCGAGGCGGCAGCCTCCACCGGTGGGCAGATCATGCCGCCGATCATGGGGGCCGGGGCCTTCATCATGGCCGAAATCACCGGCATCGCCTACACCGATATCGCCATTGCGGCGATCATCCCGGCGGTGCTCTACTTCGTGTCGATCTATTTCATG
>CAYNXK010000309.1:0-1661 GCA_964401125.1 uncultured Aliiroseovarius sp. | reverse complement strand
GATGGGGTTGAGACCCTTGCGGCCTAATTTGGCATTGCGCGACCGCTTAAAGCGCTGCCATATTCTGTTGGATCAACTTTCAATGGACAGGCTTTAGAGCAAATCCAATTGAATTCATCCAACAGCCGAACGTATTTTCAAACACAAACGCGGCCTTGGGTTGCTGGATGAATGCGTGATTCCGGCTAGATTGGATGCGCCTTAGGGTTCAAAATATCATCTCGTGGTCGTTGCCCCCGATTTCGGCGTAATGACGTGCCAACATGTTAAGCGCAATGCGCAGCACATATTTTCCCGACCGTGCCGGCATGATTAATTGCTTCTCCGCATGTTCCATTCCAAGTTGATGGCAACAGGTCATCAGAGCAATATCGCCCAGTTCCGGCCCGAGAAATCTGAGGGCATTTTGCAATCTGTCCCGCGCTTCCTTCTGGCGCAAGCCATTACCCTGCCTTTTTATGCCCGCACGCGGATCTACCACGGCCTTAGCCTGCATCATCGCGGCCCAGTTCTGGCCCCGGTTCTGGCCCCCGTTCTGGCCAATAGGTTGCTCCAATTGCGCAAGTTCAAAATCAAGCCGCAGGCGCTCGCCTATGCGCACCAGATCTGCTGACAGGTAGTTTTGCCCCATTTTGTCACGGCGACGCGCCAGAACCTGCAAAGGCGGCTCGGCCCCGATCGCGCGGCGGGTTTTTCGCTCGCCCTGAATCCCACCTGGAATAGCATGTAGATTTGCGCCCGTGCCGGCGGCTGGTACACTACTGCCTGAAAACTGCGCCGGGGCCTCAGAAAACCCGGCCTTTTTTGATTCCTCCTCTGCCAAAAACCGATTAAGCGCAGCCCGCCCCGCAGCGCTGATATAATAGCGCGCCACCCTGCCTTGCGGTCGGCAGGTAATCCAGTTTTGCAAGGCCATTGCCTCGGCAACCCGGCTGGAAACAGTTGCTATCTGCCGGGGCCGCCCATCGGCACTTTCGCGCACCACTACGGCGGTTTCAACATCCGGCACCACGGCCAGCACGGCACCGGGTTGCATCAGAGCGTGCAAAATGCGTGTTGCATCGCGTTTCAGGGTTATTTCATCCAAAGAAATATCGTTCATAATTGGGGATACCTTATCAGGTTGAGACTGAAGTTTCCCCTGGTCCCGCCGCAACCTGCCCAGATGGATCAGGACTTTGTCGACCAGAGGGTCGTCACGGCGGGATTCGGTTTTGCGTACTTTTCTGTGGATTGTCGAAGCGTGGACGCCAGCATCACGGGCCAGCGCCCGAATGGTCAGGCCGCCCTCGATATGATCAAGGTACAGGCGAATATCATCAGGCACCCAACCGGGAACCCCCCTATTCCAGGAGCTACTTTCGAACATTTGCGCCATCAAGGCCCCCTGTTTTCCCATACCGGAATTCTCCGATGGACGATTATATAACAACTCAAGGTTGTTAAGCGTTTCTCAACTTATCCACAGCAAAGGTTACCGAAAAGTTAATTGTTCCAGCCACATCTCACTTTGTTTCCATTTTGATAACAATGGTAAAAGCCACCGCACGGTGAATCTTGAGTTTGCGCAACACCGCCTAAGGTTGTGCAATGCTTCTAGGGAATCACCACAAGGAGAAAGAAATGCCCAATTCAACTGCTGCCCTGAAGGCCCTGCGCCG
>CAYNXK010000308.1:0-1684 GCA_964401125.1 uncultured Aliiroseovarius sp. | reverse complement strand
CACCGCGCCCGGTCTGGCCCATCTGGCTGATGCCGGCAATCTCGGTAGTGAAGCGCACACAGCGGGTGCAGGAAATGCAGCGGGTCATGGTGGTAGAGACCAGCGGGCCAAGATCCAGCGCATCGACCGCGCGCTTAGGCTCGGCAAAACGGCTGCCAGACAGCCCGTAAGCCATGGCCTGGTCCTGCAAATCACACTCGCCGCCCTGATCACAGATCGGGCAATCCAGCGGATGATTGATCAGCATGAATTCCATCACACCCTCGCGGGCCTTTTTGACCATCGGTGAGTTGGTTTTCACCACCGGCGGCTCACCTTCCGGGCCGGGCCGCAGATCGCGTACCTGCATGGCACAGGAAGCCGCAGGCTTGGGCGGCCCGCCAACAATTTCCACCAGACACATGCGGCAATTACCGGCGATTGACAGGCGCTCATGGTAACAGAACCGGGGGATTTCCACCCCGGCTGCCTCACAGGCCTGGATCAGGGTCATGGCCCCGTCCACTTCAACCTCATTACCGTCGATCACAATCGTCTTAAGGTCGCTCATTCACGTCCCTTTGCATCCCATTTTTATTCTCTCACAGGGCGCAGATTCTGCGCAGCGCCCCGTATCCGTTTCAGCCCCTACCGGCGACGCAAAAGCCCGCCGATAAAGGTATTTTTCTTAATTTCCGCATAGCCAACGGTGCAAAAACTTTCACCATTTCCTATTACAGCGCCCTTTTCGGCCAGCATTGGT
This sequence comes from uncultured Aliiroseovarius sp., assembly GCA_964401125.1. Taxonomy (GTDB): domain Bacteria; phylum Pseudomonadota; class Alphaproteobacteria; order Rhodobacterales; family Rhodobacteraceae; genus JAAEUB01. The sequence goes on along the minus strand of CAYNXK010000308.1, from coordinate 942 downwards.
TCAGCTATGGCCCGAAACCGGGCCTGTTCAACCGGGCTATCAACATAGGTAGCAATTTCCCGGTTATCAAAGCCCAGCCCGCGTGCATATGTGCGCAGATTCAAGGCCCTGATACCAAGCCTCAGCCGCCGTAAATCCAGCTCAGAACATTTCTCATCAATCAGGTAAGCCACCGAAGCGCCCAGTAATTCATGATGCACCCTGGGGTCTTCCCGCAGGGCGGTGAAATCTGTGGCAAAGGCCTGCCCGAAGAAGAATGTAGCCAGCGCCAGCGCGGCACCGGCGGCAAGTATGATATCTCGTGTTTTACGCATGAATTTCTCCTTTTGCTGAAAAGGAGGTGAGCCTTCGGGCGGCGGTTATGCAATAACCACGCAGTGTAGCGGGCGGAATACCGCCGCATATGAGATTGTTCAGAGCTGCGAAGATAGCATACATGCTGTTTCTACTCCGCTGCCACTGACAAGACCCGGCCGCTTTGGCGCGCCCTGATCCGGCCTTCTATTTCATCGCGAAAATGCCGTACCAAACCCTGAATTGGCCAGGCAGCTGCATCGCCCAGCGCACAAATCGTGTGGCCCTCGACCTGTTTGGTGACGTCAATCAACATATCAATTTCACTGATCTCGGCCTCACCCGTCACCAGCCGCTCCATAATCCGCATCATCCAGCCCGTGCCCTCGCGGCAGGGGGTGCATTGGCCACAGCTTTCATGCTTGTAAAACTTTGCCAGCCGCCAGATTACCTTGACCACATCCACCGACTGATCCATCACGATCACCGCCGCCGTGCCAAGGCCCGATTTTTGTTCCCGCAGCCAGTCGAAATCCATGATCGCTTCATCACGCATGATCGCGCCGGGGATCATCGGCACACTTGAGCCACCGGGGATAACCGCCTTCAGGTTATCCCAGCCGCCACGGATACCGCCGCAATGTTTGT
>CAYNXK010000307.1:0-1712 GCA_964401125.1 uncultured Aliiroseovarius sp. | reverse complement strand
AAAGCGCCCAACCCTATCAGGTGATAAAACGGCTGCATGCGGATTTTCATGAATGCGCCGGGCGCGTAGCCTCATTGGCCGAAGAAGGCAATAAGGGCACAGCCTATGCGCTTCTTGATGGTGAATACATGCAAAAATCCTCAAAGTTGATGCGCGCGCTTACCAAATGGCGTGGCGAGCTGGTGCTAAGCTGAAGCCTGTAAATGCGGAGATGATGAGATGAAACATGCTGAACTCGATAAGGAAATTAGGGCCGCCATTATTGCCCATGATGAATGGAACAGGCGCCTGACAACCGCAATCAACCTGGGAAATTGCGAAACCGCGCCGGCTGATATTACCGTTGACCATAAATGCGCTTTTGGCAAATGGCTGTATAGCCCTGATATTGATGCTGAAACCAAAAGCGCCCAACCCTATCAGGTGATAAAACGGCTGCATGCGGATTTTCATGAATGTGCCGGGCGGGTGGCCGTCTTTGCTGAAAAGGGCGATAAAGGTCAGGCCTATGCGCTTCTTGATGGTGAATACACGCAGAAATCCTCAAAGTTGATGCGCGCGCTTACCAAATGGCGTGGCGAGCTGGTGCTTGAATAATACCAAGGATCTGCGATTATTATTCGGCTGCCAAAGAGATTTCACTGTCGCCAAATGCAGTAATGTCGGCAATGACCACATCAATTAATGATTTCAGATGTTGGAAATTTCCGTTGGGCCTGATCTGAGTTTCATTCATGTAAAGAGCGCGGTCAATTTCAATCTGAACAACATGCTGCCGGCGTGACGGGCGCCCGTAGGCCTGCGCTATATAGGCACCGGCAAAAGGTTTATTGCGGGCTACGATCAAACCGGCGGCTTTAAAGGCTGATTCCAGCCGATCAACGACCTCCCCTCCGGCAGCAGCCCCAAAACGGTCACCCAAGACAATTTCAGGCTTCGTATTGGCATGTCGGCACAGGGTTTGAATGGCTTCATGAGGCATTGAGTGACAGTCAATCAACAGAGCCTGCCCAAACAAGGCATGGCTATCACCCAACAGGCGCGCCAGCTGGGCGTGATACGGGTACCAATATTCCCTGATTCGCATTTCAGCCTCGTCCCGTTTGATTTTACCCCGGTAGATGGCCTTGCCCCCGGCAACCACCCGCGGGATCACCCCAAGGCCGGAAGATATACGTGGATTTTGCATAGACTTGCCAACGCCCCGAATAAGTGCCGGATCCAGCTCATCCGCCCCCCGGTTCAGGTCAACAAAGGCGCGCGGCACGGTGGCACAGAGCAAAGGTGCGCCATATCTCGGTGCATTTGCAAATAAACGGTCAACAAAGGCATCTTCTGACGAACGCAACGCCTTGTCATCAAGGGGCGAGGCCCGCCGAAAGGCGCGCGAATAATCACGCCCGGAATGGGGCGAGGCAAAGACCACCGGGCTGGTCCTTTGCAACGGCATCGTCAGGGTAAAGACTGCTTTTTGCATGTCCGCTCCTTTCTGTCTTTATAAGGCGCAAAGCACCACATCAAAACCCCTTGATCCCCTCTGCGACTCCTTTTATAGACACGGACAGCCCAGTGTGGCCATTGCGGGCTTTCCCGCGTCGTATAGGTTTGGCTTTATGGGCAAAATTCCTTAGGCTGGACAGGGTAATTACAACGGGCGATTAGCTCAGCGGTAGAGCACTTCGTTGACATCGAAGGGGTCACTGGTTCGATCC
>CAYNXK010000306.1:0-1722 GCA_964401125.1 uncultured Aliiroseovarius sp. | reverse complement strand
TTGCCAAGGGTGACACGTTCCAGATTTGGAAGCCGGAAACCTATGCTGAAGTTGCTAGGCAGCGGGCGGAAGATTGGCTGGGCGACAAGCCAAAAGATTTCAATGTGGCGTCGCTTCTGCCCGGTAAAACCGGCAATAACAGGGGCTGAAGATGGCTGCCTCGGCCCACGACTCCCACAACTCTCCGCCCCATATCCCTGTGTTACTGCGCCCTCTGCTTGCAGCGGTTCAGCCGGTGCGCGGCATTTGGCTGGATGGCACATTTGGTGCGGGCAGCTACACGCGCGGCCTGCTTGAGGCTGGGGCAGAGCAGGTTATCGCCGTGGACCGTGACCCGGAAGTTTTTGCCATGGCCCAGGGTTGGGCGACAGATTTTGGTGACAGGCTGGTGTTGAAAGAGGGTGTGTTCTCAGAACTGGACACATTGGCGGGCACGCTGCTTGATGGCGTGGTTCTGGACCTTGGGGTCAGCTCCATGCAGCTTGATCAGGCCGGCCGGGGCTTCAGTTTCATGAGGGATGGCCCGCTTGATATGCGCATGAGCCAGAGCGGCCCCGCTGCCGGGCCAAGTGCTGCCGATCTGGTGAATAACGCCGACGAGGCTGATTTGGCGGATATTCTATTCCAATATGGTGAAGAACGCGCCTCGCGCCGGATAGCACGGGCGATTATCCGGGAGCGTGAGGCGCAACCCTTTGAAACAACCCGGCAATTATCAGCTATTATTGCAAGCTGCCTGCCGCGCCCGAAGCCCGGCCAAAGCCATGCGGCAACCCGAAGTTTTCAGGCGTTGCGCATTGCGGTGAATGATGAATTTGGCCAACTCATTGCTGGGCTGGAAGCTGCCGAGCGTGCCTTGAAGCCCGGTGGCAAGCTGGCGGTGGTCAGCTTTCATTCGCTGGAAGACCGGGTGGTGAAACGCTTCATGCAGGCGCGCAGCGGCGGTGGTGGCACTGGTAGCCGGCACGCGCCAGAGCGCTTGCCAGAACCGGCCCGTTTCAAATTGACCCCACGCCGCGCCATTGGCCCGGATGCGGATGAGCTTGCGCAAAACCCGCGCGCCCGTTCGGCCATTTTGCGGGTGGCGACGCGTACTGATATTGCCGCAGGCCCGGTGGTGCGCATGGGCCTTGGTCTGCCAAAAATCTCTTTTGAGGGAAAAGCCTGATGCGTTTGTTTATTTATGTAACTTCGGCATTTTTTGTCATGCTTCTGGCCTATTGGGCCTATCACGAGAACTACAAGACACAGGCGGCTTTGGCCGAGGTTGCAGCCCTTCACCGCGATATTGGCCAGATGCGCGCGGAGCTGGCGATGCTGCGGGCTGAATGGGCCTATCTCAACCGGCCTGACCGGCTGCGGGCGCTTTCCGAGATTAATTTTGACCGGCTTGGCCTGATGCCGTTGCAGCCGGAACAATTTGGCCGGGTTGATCAGATTGCTTATCCCGGATTTGAAAATTTGGAGATTTCCGGTGCCATTGATGTGGTCGGAACCTCTGCGGGAGGCACGCCGTGACCCGTATTCCGCTGCGCCCGCTGGCGCGTATTCTTCAGGCTCGCCTAAAAGGTGAAAACCCCGACCGAATCGAGCGCGAGAATCTGCGTCAGCGCCATGAGACGATGCGTGACCGCTCGCGCACGCGCTCGGAGGGCCGTTTGCTGGTTTTGGCGGGCATGTTCTTGTGTGCATTCATTGTGGTCGGAGCGCGTATGGGGTGAT
>CAYNXK010000305.1:0-1739 GCA_964401125.1 uncultured Aliiroseovarius sp. | reverse complement strand
AAGCGCGGTTTCGATGCAAAAAATAGAACTCCCGTTAGCGCGACGCCCTTTCCTCAACCCCTGACATGCCCTCGCGGCGCTCCAGTTCCGCTAGCACATCCGCCAGTGCCACGTCCCGAGACGCGAGCATCACCAATAGGTGGTAAAGCACATCGGCAGCCTCGCTCGTCAGGCGCGCGCGGTCGCCCTTCACCGCTTCTATAATAGCCTCTATTGCTTCTTCGCCAAATTTTTCAGCAGCTTTTTCAGGGCCTTGTGACAGAAGTTTTGCCGTCCAAGAGCTTTCCGAATCAGCACCTTTGCGGGCTTCGATAGTGGCCGCTAGCCGGTCCAATATATTCATGTCAGCCTCATGGGTATGCCCGCCGCCGCCATGTGCTGCTTGGCCTCATTTATGGTAAACTCACCAAAGTGAAAGATCGAGGCCGCCAGCACGGCGCTGGCACCACCTTGCACAACGCCTTCAACCAAATGCTCTAATGTACCGACCCCGCCTGACGCGATTACCGGCACCGGCACCGCATCGCAGACCGCGCGGGTTAGCGGCAGGTTGAAGCCTGTCCGCGTGCCGTCGCGGTCCATGCTGGTCAGCAGAATTTCCCCGGCGCCTTTTTTGACCATAAGGCGGGCAAATTCCACCGCGTCGAAACCAGTGGCTTTGCGCCCACCATGGGTGAAAATCTCCCACTTTCCCGGTGCCACGCCTTTGGCGTCAATCGCCACCACAATGCATTGGCTGCCAAACCTATCAGCAGCGCGCGCCACCACATCCGGGTCGGCAACCGCTGCCGAGTTGAACGAAACCTTGTCAGCCCCGGCCAACAGCAAATCACGCACATCATCTGGTGTGCGCACGCCACCGCCAATGGTCAGCGGCATGAAACATTGCTCGGCCGTTCGCGTGGCAAGTTCAAACATGGTGCCACGGTTTTCAACAGTCGCCTTGATATCAAGAAAGCAAAGCTCGTCGGCCCCGGCAGCATCATAGGCGCGGGCGGCATCTACCGGATCGCCAGCATCGACCAGATCAACAAAGTTCACGCCTTTGACGACGCGCCCGTCGGCGACATCAAGGCAGGGGATGATGCGGGTTTTCAGCATGATTTTTTTCCACGAGTTCACGTTCTTTTTATGTGTTCTGTTTTGACATGGCCAGCCCTTTGCGAAAGGAGATCAGGAGGGAGCGCTATTTTGTAAATGGAGAAACTAATGTATAAACTATCTCTTGCTATCGTCTTTTCAGTTATGGCCAGTCTGGCCAGTCTGGCCCATGCCGAAATCATCAAAGTCGCCAGCCCGTATTCGGTTGAGGAAAGCCTGGACCGGCTGCAAGAAGCTGTCACAGGTGCCGGCGCCACAATCTTTGCCCGGGTTGAACATGCTGAAGGTGCCGCCATGGTTGGCAAGGAACTGGCGCCTATGGCGCTTTTGATCGTTGGCAACCCCAAAGTGGGCACGCTGGCGCTGGAGGCAAATCCTCTGGCCGGTTTGGCTTTGCCTGTTCGCATTCTGGCTTATGAGGACGCGGAAGGAAATGTCTGGCTTGCCTATGAAAACCCCGCCGATATGCTGGCAAGGTTTGACATCCCCGCCGATGCTCCCGTTGTTGTCCGAATAACAAAAGGCTTGGGCGCTATGACAGGGATGGCGGTGGCCGAATAGCAGCGCATAACAAAAGGTGCCATGTCTGTCAATCGGCATTGAAGTTTAACCCCCTATCGGCGTCCAAAAGTGACCCC
>CAYNXK010000304.1:0-1749 GCA_964401125.1 uncultured Aliiroseovarius sp. | reverse complement strand
GGCGGCTCAAAGAACGAGCGGCCGTTGCCGCCGCACTCGATCCATATCGCCTGAGTCACGACCTCGAATTTTTCTTTGAGATCAGCGATCGTGTAGGTCATTGGCTTGTCGACTAGACCGTCGATGGTCAATTCCCAAGTGTCCGGGTTCATGTCTTCGGGTAGGTCACCGTTGTTACGGATGAAGTGGCGACTGATCGGAGTAATGGCATCATCCAGCAGGTGCGCCGGCGTCTCGGCGTTGACCGGCCGGTCATTCAGCAAGGTCAGGCCATCTTTTCCAGCCAGCGGATTTTCCGATGCCATGGCGGCAGGAATAAGCCCCATTGGCATGTTACGGTGAAACGGAATGGCAGCACCAACCATTGCACCCATTGTGGCCAGCCCGGCCTTTTTCAGAAAGCCCCGCCGGTCAGGGTGGGAAACGCGCCCAAAGAATTCCTTGTCTGCTTTCTCGGGCTCTTCCGCAAAGAACTTTTGAACGTCAATTTGGGCAGCCTTTTTGTCATCTTTGTCTTGCATTTATCGTATCTCCCTTGATTGATGATTTATCGCGCTTTTTACTCGCCCGTCTTTAGGCGGCATCTGGTTAAGTTATGGTGTATCAGTTTCAGATATAAAATCTGAGCATGCCCGGCCATCTCACTCCCGTAATTTTCTCAAATTTAACCTAGGGGTTTCCTGGGGCAACAGTCCAATCTTAGTGGCAATATGACACACCTGCAATATATTTACACACTTTTTGGCTGATTTGTGGGTTTGCCTGCCCTCAGGATGGCCTGCGACTTTCTGGCGCGCTTTATTACTATGGCATTTCTTGATAATGCGCCGGTAATAGAATCCACATAATGACCCTGAAATATACACCATCAGCGAGGATATGATGCAGGAATTTACCGATTGGGCGTGGTATGCCGCCGCCTTTATCACCTTCTTTGTTTCGCACAGGTTGCCTCTGCGCCCGCCTGTCAAAAAGCTGATCGTTGCCAGTATCGGCGCGCGCGGTTTCACGCTGGCCTATTCGGCCATGTCAGTTGCGGTGTTGATATGGGTTATTGTCGCCGCCGGGCGCGCGCCCTATGTGGCGCTCTGGCCGCAGGAAATCTGGATGGGCCATCTGACCCTGACCCTCATGGCCTTTGCTTCGGTAATTTTTGCGCTGGCCATTGGTCGCCCCAACCCACTGTCATTCGGCGGCAGTAATAACGACTGCTTTGACCCGGCAGACCCCGGCCTGGTTGGTTGGATGCACCACCCTTTGCTGGTGGCGCTTGGCCTGTGGGCGCTGGCGCATATCATACCCAACGGTAATCTTGCCCATCTGCTGATGTTTGGCCTGTTTGCCAGCTTTTCCTTGGTGGGGATGAAAATCATTGATCGCCGCAAAAAACGTTTGCTGGGGGCTGAGGAATGGGCGCGCCTGTCGGCCACCCGCCGTCGTTTTCGGCCCAGCCTGAATGGTATGTTTCGCTTTGCTGCCGGTCTTGTACTTTACCTCCTGATGCTCTGGCTGCACATCCCGGTGATTGGCGTAGCCCCGTTGGGGTGACCCAAACCTGCCTGCCAAAGACAAAAGGGCCGCCTAACAGGCAGCCCTTCATTGTTTATTTTCACTTTGGCTTTCGGCCTTATGGCCGAAAGCCAGTCGCAGTCGAATTTCGCTTAGAAATTCAACTTACATCATGCCGCCCATGCCGCCCATGCCCCCCGTTGCCCCGTGGCCCCAAGGGAGAAGACAAATGCGAAATAT
>CAYNXK010000303.1:0-1784 GCA_964401125.1 uncultured Aliiroseovarius sp. | reverse complement strand
AACTGTTGCGGACAGATCCTGACGGCCCACTGTAATGTTCGACGCGGTTACCGTGCCATCGCCAGAGCGGTCAAGCGACGACAGGATGCTCATGTCATCGGTGCCCTTGATCATGTTCAGGCCGTTGAACTGGGCAGCGTTGACCACCGAGTTGATCTGATCACGCAGCGCCGAAATGTCGGTTTGAATCTTGCCGCGGTCGACATTATCTTCCTGTGCAGCAACAACCTTGCCTTTAATCTGGGTCAGAAGGTCGGTCACCGTTTCTGCACCCTGGCGGGCAACGGCAATAGTGCTTTCACCAAGCGACAAGCTGCTGGAAATCGCCTTGAATCCGCTCACATCCGATTCCATGGTTTTGGAAATAGCCCAGACGGCGGCATTGTCTTTTGCCGAGGCGATCGACTTGCCGGTTGAGATTTCGCTCATGGTTTTCGACAGGTTACTGTTGATTGACTTCAGTGTTTGTAGCGCAACCATGGCGCTGGTGTTTGTCAGAATACTAGACATTGATATCTTCCTTGGTACATGCGGCACTTTTGCGCCGGGTTTGGATATCCGTCCGCTCAGGACAGGTTCAGAGCCATTCTGGCTACTGCGGAATACCGGTTATCCGATCCGCGCCACCCCCTCAGGATGCCTGCGTAAGGTGCCGCCCAAGGTCTGAAAAAAGTCTAAACACAGCCGGAGCCATTACTTCTGATTTAAGATAAAACGGCATGTGGAAGTTTAAAATCGGCGTATGTATTGTGGCTAAAGCGCTTGAATCATGGTAAATAAAACAAGGGCGTTCAATTTACTTGGGCTTGGAGCTGTTGCCCAAGCCATCATAGCCTGCCTTTCCTGCAAAGAATATGATGATCTGCTTGCAGGCCACACTGCCGAACCGGCGGCCGGTCAGGGCCTTCATTTGCTACACGCCGACTCACTGGAAGGCCACAAGCCGGATTGAAATCGGCTAAAATTGTAAAGATTGAGGTGCCCCTAGTTTCCTAGATGCCGGGACTAAACAACTAGGCGGTGTCATCATTTGAGCCATATCAGGGATGCAGCAAGGTGGATTTCGCCGAAAAACGCAACAGCCGTTTTGTCATATCATGTGACTATTGCTCTGTAATGCTTCAGTTATTTAAAATAAATTCTCAATTAGATGTCGCGCCATGTAAAGTGCTTTATCATAATGCCGTTGAACTTTCCGGTTGGATTTTGGCGGAATTACAACCTGTTTTCCAGCCAAAATAAGCGGATCAATCGCCCGCGCGTCCGCGTCATATCCTTTGTCAGCAAGCAAACTGGGGCCTCGATGTTGCCGATCAAGTGATCCGCCCCGTCCAGAGCGCAGGCCTGCCCGCCGGTCAGAAAAAACTCGAGCCGGTTGCCCAAAGCATCCATTGCCCGGCAGGCGATTGCAAAGCAATCTGCCGAGAAGGGCATGTCGCGTGGGTTTTGGTGCTCAGCCCGCCTTTGGACCGCCCTCGTGCACCAGCCGCATGCTAATGCGCGCGTATAATTGTGGCATAAATCATGGCGTATTCATTGTCTGCATCCTAGGGCGTGTTGAGATTCAGAATTCAGAACAAAAGGGAATCCTGAATCTCAACACGCCCTAGTGTATTTCAGAGAAGTTTCTGCGTGGGAGGGCTGTATTGACCCCCTCCTAACCATTCAGTGCGGACGTTTGTGCAACTTACAGCATCTAATATTTTGGGCTCTTTAGAGACCTTCGCTGCATTCCAAGCGAACGGCAGCTTTCAACATTTCCCGAAATTGGGTCAGTTGGTGAC
>CAYNXK010000302.1:0-1785 GCA_964401125.1 uncultured Aliiroseovarius sp. | reverse complement strand
GCTGGCTGATTTTCGAAAAACCCTTGCGGAGATGCCCCTCAAAGTTATTTCAGAAGAAGACATAACCGATCAGGTTGCGCCCTCGATTGATCTGGAGCAGGGGCTGTTCAACGTTTTTGGCCACGCCATTAGCCGCGTCGATCAGGAGCTTGCCGAAAAGCGCCGGGGCCTGCGCTGGGGTATCCATAAAATGCTGGCGCTGTTCATTTCAAAACCCCGCCGTGCCCGCCTGAACCAGCGCCTGAATGAAAAACAGCGTAATGCGGCTAATTTCAAGTTTTACAACCGCTACCTGATGATGATGCTACGCCCCACCCAGTAGGCAACACATGGGGTCTACCGGTTCTGTCGCAAAGTTTCGCGCTGTTTCAGTATCGCTTTGAATCTGCCATATGTTTGTCAAAAACCCACAGGCAGAACACCCCAAACATGAGCATTGATTTCAAAGGCAGCCAATCTAGCGGGTCTTGAGCGAATAAATGTAGGCCTGAAGTTCTCGCGGACCAAACACGGATTGAAATCTTACGCATAAATACCTCAAGAAAATCACCCGGCCAACTTTGGGCTTCCCAACCCTGGGCTTCAAGGCCCTCCATTCAGCCGCCGCCACGCTTGCGGGTATTGAAGCCGCCCACATGATCTGAAAACAACAATTCCAGACAAACCCCACTTCACCATTCAAACTGTTTGCCAGCTTGGCTGCATAAATTTGGTGAATACAGCCCGATTCATGCCTAAGAAAACTTTGCGGCAGAGCCGCGCTTTTAAGCATGCGCCAGCCGTTTCGCCACAATGATGTCATCGAGGTTGGCGGCGATATTGGTAAGGTAATCCGCCTGACTTCGCGCGCTACCATTTTGCTAAGCCTTAATGGTAATCATATTTGTATTCCCAATGCCACCATATTTAAATCACGCATCATAAATTATTCGCGGGGGCCGGGCCGGCGGTTTCAGTTCTCCATGCAGCTGCCCGCTGGTGTTGAGCCGTGGCAAGGGCAGGATAGAGGGCTGGCCGAACTGGGCCGACTGGACTTTGTGCTTGAAAAACCTGCGCCAACGGCCTGGATTGAAAAAGCTGGTGATACGGACGCGACCTTGTGCTTTTCGGGTTGGGTCAACCAGCATGAAAGCCATTCTGAGCGTGCCAGAGGCGAGGCCATGCGGCTAGTGAATCTAGCGCTGGGAAAGCCCAAAAGCAGCCGTGCCAAGGCCCCTAAAGTACGTGATGTTTCGGCTGCTGCGGCTGGGGCGGAAAATGCAGAATTGGACAGTTTGGTTGAAAGTGACCGCCTTGCGAACAGTGAAAGTGACCTTTTGACACGCGGCGGATTGGACGAGTAGAGGCTGAAGACGTCAAGGTATTGAGATATGTTTTTGGGCTTGAAGAGTCTGCAAAGGCATCGTATCAAATCGGCCAGTTGGGACGTGGCCTAGTGGTAGGGCAACGCTTTTTGGTAGCGCAGATCGTAGGTTCGAATCCTACCGTCCCAGCCAGACACTTCCGAAGATTTGAGAGCATGCGTTTTGGCGCGATAAATTTGCGCATTATCCGTGAGTTAGCTATGCGGATTTGCAGGAGAGACGCTACGCTGGCGCTAGAAATGGCCAGTATCCAGGCAAAGTCTCGGCAGGCCATTTCGGCGATACACATATGGAATGTTTAGGATCGTGGGCTAGCCGCCAATATCTCAAAGCGTGGAAATAAACTGGCGCTGTTCTGTCCGTCGCCAGAGTTTTTGGGTCCAGAGGCAGCGTGAACTAAGCGAGTATCCGGCTCATCTGG
>CAYNXK010000301.1:0-1805 GCA_964401125.1 uncultured Aliiroseovarius sp. | reverse complement strand
TGTGGTTTTTTGACAAACATATGGCAGATTCAAAGCGATACTGAAACAGCGCGAAGCTTTGCGACAGAACCGGTGGGTCGGCAATGATTGCTAGCCCGAACAATAATATAAGAGTACGGGAAAAGAGGCGACTTTTGGTCATCACCACTCCTGTATCTGCCGGGACATTGTAACGGTAAGATGACGGCAAGTTTGGCTGGGGCGCAAGGTTTTTGACCATGATAACTGCTTTTTGCGCTTAGCCATGTAGCAGAAGCTGCCATGCTTGTCGCATCGTTACAATTGGCCTATGGAAAGTTATGAATACTCCCCAACCCCTCATGAGCCTCAAGGCTCATATGCGCGCTCTGCTGGTGCTTGGCCTACCGCTGATCGGCAGCCATCTGGCGCAAATGGCCATTCATATGGTCGATACGGTGATGCTGGGCTGGTATGATGTTGCGGCACTAGCGGCGGTCGTGCTGGGCAGTTCAATGTTTTTCATCCTGTTCATCGTCGGCTCGGGCTTTGCCTTTGCTGTGATGCCCATGGTGGCGGCGGCAGCGGAGGAGGGCAATGAGGCGGGCCTGCGCCGCATTACGCGCATGGGAATGTGGGTCAGCATTGTCGCTGCGGTGCTGATGATGCCTCTGATGCTTTTTGCCGCCCCGGTTTTACGGGCTTTGGGGCAGGAGGCGGAGCTTTCCCAAATTGCTCAGGATTATCTGCGCATTGCCGGCTGGGGCCTGATCCCGGCGCTGGTGGTGATGGTGCTAAAAAGCTATCTGGCGGCACTGGAACATACAAAGGCGGTTCTCTACGCCACCCTTGGCGCGGTGGTGCTGAACGCGCTGCTGAATTATGCCCTGATCTTTGGCAACTGGGGCGCGCCGGAGCTCGGGGTGCTCGGGGCGGCGATTGCGACATTGGTGATGCAACTGGCAACCCTTGCGGTGCTGGTGGTTTATGCCGTGCGGGTCTTACCGGAGCATGAGTTGTTCGCGCGCTTCTGGCGACCAGACTGGGAGGCGCTGGGCCAGGTCTGGCGCATGGGAATACAGATCGGCCTGACAATGCTGTCCGAGGCCGGGCTGTTTACCGCCTCAACCATTATGATGGGCTGGATCGGTAAACTTGATCTGGTGGCGCACGGTATTGCTCTGCAAATTGTCAGTCTGTTTTTCATGGTGCATGTGGGCTTGGCTAATGCCGCCACAGTGCGGGCCGGGCGGGCGCTTGGGCGTGGCGATGAGGCGGGTTTGCGCCGGGGAGCGGCGGCGGCGGTGGTGCTGTCCTTCACCTTTGGGGTGGTGGCGGTGGTGATATTTTTGGCCATACCCAGCCAAATGATAGGCCTGTTTCTGGCCCCGGATGAGCCGTTGCGCCCTGATATTTTACTGATAGGGGCGGCCCTTCTGGCGGTAGCAGCATTATTTCAGATGGTGGATGCCGCGCAGACGATGGCGCTGGGCCTGCTGCACGGGGTGCAAGACACCAAAGTGCCAATGATTTATGCGGCTCTGTCCTATTGGGCGGTGGGCATGCCCATGTCTTACCTGCTGGGGATCAGGTGGGGGTATGACGGTGAGGGCGTTTGGCTGGGCCTTGTGATCGGTCTGGCGCTGGCTGGGGTACTGATGATGACCAGATTTTGGCGCCGGGCCTCGCGGATTGGGCAGGATAATTTTTAAGGTCATGTCGTATGTATCAAATTATCAGGGTATTTAGGTTACTTACGCTAAAATGGGTGCGCTTGATGAGGGACTCAAATGGGTTCTGTCGCAAAGTTTCACCTTATGGGCCTGCTTGCCAACCTGTGATAGACG
>CAYNXK010000300.1:0-1809 GCA_964401125.1 uncultured Aliiroseovarius sp. | reverse complement strand
GGCAGCGTTTGCACTTCCAAACGCGTTCGGGTCGACGATTGAATTCAATTGGATTCGCTCTAATGCACCGCTGCATCCTCGGGTGGCTTGCGGTGTGAAGCACCGGCACGCTCGCCAAAAATCAGACCATCAGCGCCTGCCTTCAGGCTGATCGCGTCTCCGTCCAGCACATCACCTGCCAGCAACAGCTCGGCCAGCGGGTCTTGCAGCGCCCGCTGGATGACACGCTTCAGGGGGCGCGCACCAAACACCGGGTCATAGCCCTCATCGGCCAGCCATTTCTTTGCGGCCTCATCCAACTCCAACGTGATGTTGCGCCTTGCCAGACGGACCGCCAGCAGGCCAAGCTGAATATCAACAATGCCGTCCATGTCGCCCCGGCCAAGCCGGTCAAAGATGATGATTTCGTCCAGACGATTGAGGAATTCAGGCCGGAAATGCGCCCGCACCGCATCCATCACGTCGCGCTTGGCGTCGCTCACATCCGCATTCTCTGGCAATTGGCTCAGTGCCTGCGCGCCAAGATTTGAGGTCAGGATAATCAACGTTTGCTTGAAGTCTACCTTGCGGCCCTGGCCATCGGTCAGCACCCCGTCATCCAGCACCTGCAACAGCACGTTGAACACATCGGGGTGCGCCTTTTCCACCTCATCAAACAGGATCACCTGATAGGGACGCCTGCGCACTGCTTCGGTCAGCACCCCGCCCTCGTCATAACCCACATAGCCCGGCGGCGCACCAATCAGGCGGGAAACCGAGTGTTTTTCCATGAATTCTGACATATCAATGCGCACCATGGCATTGTCATCATCAAACAGAAAGTTGGCCACGGCCTTGGTCAGCTCGGTCTTGCCCACGCCCGTTGGCCCGAGAAACAGAAAGCTGCCAAGCGGGCGGTTTTCATCATTCAGGCCCGCCCGCGCCCGGCGCACGGCATTTGCCACAGCCCGCACTGGGGCCGCCTGCCCGATGACGCGCTTACTCAGCTCGTCCTCCATGCGCAAAAGTTTGTCACGCTCGCCTTCCAGCATCCGCGCCGTGGGGATGCCCGTCCAGCGCTCGACCACCAGCGCAATCTGCTCAGGCAACACCGCCTCCTCGACCATCATGTCGACCTCATGCGCCTCGGCCTCAACCAATTGCTTTTCAAGCTTGGGGATGACACCGTAAGAAAGCTCGCCCGCCTTGGCCAGATTGCCTTCGCGTTTGGCCACCTCAAGCTCGGCGCGGGCCTTTTCAAGCTGCTCCTTCAGGTCTCGCGCACCTTCCAGGGTGTCACGCTCGGCCTGCCAACGGGCGGTCATGGCAACAGCTTCCTCCATCAGAGCCGAAAGCTCACCCTCCAGCTTTTTCAGCCGGTCCTTGCTGGCCTTGTCATCTTCCTTTTTCAGGGCCTCCGCCTCGATCTGTTTTTGCAGAATTTCGCGATCCAGCGCGTCCAGCTCTTCGGGCTTGCTGTCCACTTCCATGCGTAAGCGGCTGGCGGCCTCGTCCATCAGGTCAATAGCCTTGTCGGGCAAAAACCTGTCGGTAATATAGCGGTGCGAAAGCGTTGCCGCCGCCACCAGAGCGCTGTCAGATATCCGCACCCCGTGGTGCAGCTCGTACTTTTCCTTGATGCCGCGCAGAATGCTGATCGTGTCCTCCACTGTCGGCTCTTCCACCAGCACCGGCTGAAAACGCCGGGCCAGGGCCGCGTCTTTTTCCACATGCTTGCGGTATTCGTCCAGCGTGGTGGCGCCAACGCAATGCAGCTCGCCGCGCGCCAGAGCCGGTTTGATCAGGTTGGCCGCATCCATCGCGCCCTCG
>CAYNXK010000299.1:0-1810 GCA_964401125.1 uncultured Aliiroseovarius sp. | reverse complement strand
AACACGTGGGCTGGTGCCGGCAATCGAGGCGGCTGATGCAATGACCAAAGCCTCCGAGGTGCAACTTATCGGCCGTCAGTTTGTTGGTGGCGGCTATGTCACCGTATTGGTGCGCGGCGAGACTGGTGCGGTTAACGCGGCAGTACGTGCCGGCGCTGATGCCTGCGAACGTGTTGGTGATGGTCTGGCAGCGGCGCATATCATCGCGCGGCCTCATTCCGAAGTCGAGCAGGTGCTGACATCAAAGGCGCTGTCCGAAGGTGGCTAAGCCGGAAATGATGGGGTGGGTGGTAATGTTTTGGCAGCCGGTGTATGCGTCCGGTTCTGGCCGGCATCCGGTCGCAAGTGCGTAATTGGAGATCAAACCATGACCAGCTCTCCTCCCACGCCCACCACTCCCACTGGCTGGAAGCAGGTTGCCAAACCGGCATCGTTATTTTGCCGTTTCGAGTTTGCCAACTATTCGGAAACCCGTGCCTTCCTTGACGCTCTGGCGGAAATATCCGAGGAGACCGGGCTTTTCCCAGATTTGGGTTTTGGCACCAGCCATGTGAACGTGACCATACATTGCGCCAATGGCACGGCGGCGGATCTGGCAGAGACCGAGTTCGCCCGCCGGGCCAGCAGCCTTGAGGGCACAAACGACGCCTGAGACATTGCCAGGCCGTTATTGCCCCGGCTTGTTGATTTGGCCTGTAAGCTTGGCCTGTGGGCACCAAGCATCTGGTTCGTGAGCCGAATGGAAGCAACAACTTAATAAACGAGGTACGCAATGGGCTTACCCATGCTTGACGTTGCTGCTGGCATCGTGCGCAATAGTGATGGCCTTGTGCTGCTGGCGCAGCGCACGGAACGTCAGATTTCTGCCGGATACTGGGAACTTCCCGGCGGCAAGATCGAGGCCGGTGAAACCCCGGCCCAAGCAGCCCAGCGTGAGCTGGAGGAAGAGGTTGGCATTCACACAGCCAAGCTGCGGCCATGGGTTAGCTATGAATACCAGTTTCCCACCCGGCGGCTGCGCCTGTGGTTTTTTCAGACGGTTTCCTGGAGCGGCTTAGCCAAGGCCCGTGAAGGTCAGCGCCTTGCCTGGGTCAATCCGGCGCAAATAAATGTGGCCCCGATACTGCCCTCAAATGAAAAGCTACTGGCCGGTTTGGCGCTGCCCGCTGACCTGTGTCTGCTTGAAGCCACGCGAGACACCACACCTGCCAGCACATTGGCACGGCTCGATATGGCGCTACGCCATGGGGCAAAGCTGATAGTGCTGCGCGCGCCACAAATGGTGCCGGGGCAGCGCATTGCCTTGGCGCGCCGTGCCACAGAATTGAGCGCAACTTACGGTGCCCGGTTTGTTCTGTGTGGCACTGGCATTGAGGCGGCTCGGGCCGCTGCCCACGGTGTCCATACTTCGCTGCACCAGCTTAGGCCCACGGTTGGGCATGGCGGCATGTGTGGGCTGAGATCCGCCAGTTGCCAGAGCAGCGAAGACGCCATGCAGGCTGCAGCGCTGGGGGCGGATTTTGCGCTCATGACCACAGCTCTGACGCAAGAGCCGGTTATCTGGCTGCAACTTTGCCCGGCGACTGCCGGCCTGCCCCTGCCGGTCTATACTGACAATCCGGCCCTAGCCGGGGTGACCTAATCAAGGCGAGGCCAGAGCTGAAAACCAAGACTGATGGCCCGGACCCAAAAGGAATATGACATGATGCCGGTATTAAAAAATCTGTTCCCCTTTTTGCGCTGGTGGCCCTACAAAATGCCGGACCTGCGCGCCGATCTGGTTGCCGGGCTGACCGTTGCCCTGCTGCTG
>CAYNXK010000298.1:0-1830 GCA_964401125.1 uncultured Aliiroseovarius sp. | reverse complement strand
GTCCGACCCCACAACTGAGTTGAAATATACGATCCTAGCGCCTATTTTCAAAAAGCGACTATAGTTGTCTCTTCCTTTTGGTATTCTTCGCCACGTCTGAAAATCGGACGCTACCATTTTTTAACCTAGACATTATGTATTGACCTGCCCAATCTTCAGGCACGTGGGGTAAGCTACGGGGGAAATCATCCGGAGTTTACGACCACCATGAAGGAGGCCAGGGCATGAAACAGGTGAGCAAGTTTGTTGGGTTGGATGTACACAAGGACACGATTGCGGTGGCGGTGAGTGAGGCGAATGGGGGCCCGACCCGGTACTATGGTGAAATTCCGAACACGCCCAAGGCACTCGCCAAGTTGGTCAAGACCCTGGCCGCCCCGGGGGACACAGTGTCATATTGTTATGAGGCCGGCCCGTGTGGGTATGGGATCTATCGGCACCTCACGCAGTTGGGCCAGGCTTGTGCGGTGGTCGCGCCATCCCTGATCCCCACGAAACCCGGCGACCGAGTGAAGACGGATCGGCGTGACAGTGAATCGCTGTCTCGGTTGCATCGGGCGGGCGAGCTCACGGCCGTCTGGGTGCCGGATCCGGAGCAGGAAGCGATGCGGGATCTCACGCGAGCGCGGGAAGATATGAAAGGGCTGGAACGGATCACCAAACAACGACTGAATGCGTTTCTGCTTCGGCATGGCCGCAACTATGATCGGGGAAAATGTCGCTGGACCCAGGCACATAGCCGCTGGTTAGAGGGCCTGAAGTTTGAGAGCGCGGTACAACAGATTGTCTTTCAAGAATATGTCAATGCGGTGAAGCAGGCCGAAGCCCGCGTAGCCGGGTTGGAGCAGGAGATGGCACAAGCGCTCAAGACTTGGGAACGGGCCCCAGTGGTCGAGGCTTTCATGGCCCTGCGTGGGGTGAAGCTGATCACGGCCATGACCGTGCTGGCAGAATTGGGAGACCTCAGTCGTTTTGATTCCCCGCCGCAACTGATGGCCTACCTGGGGCTGGTGCCCCGGGAACACTCCAGTGGCCAGACCCGGCGGCGCGGCGGGATCACCAAGACCGGCAACGGCCATGTGCGGCGGGTGCTGGTCGAAGCCGCCTGGGGCTACCGGTTCCCGGCTCGGAAGACCGCGTATCTGCAACGGCGAGCCACCCACGCGTCGGTGGCCGTGCAGGCCATCGCCTGGAAAGCCCAGAAGCGATTGTGCGGGCGCTATCGGCATCTGCTGGCAGCGGGGAAACTCACGGTGCAGGCCTGTACGGCTGTGGCCCGGGAGTTGGCGGGATTTCTTTGGGCGATTGCGTGTGAAGTCATGAACCAACCGGTCGTGAACGCTCGGTAAGACCTGAGTGAACAGACTGCTCAGCACTACCATGCACACAAGGAACACACAGCCAGTCTTTGGGCCAGGGCAGGGGCGGCCGGTGGGAGAATCCTCGGCGTTTCTATGAGGCGCTCATCAGAACTGAGACGACCCTCGATCCTAGAGAGAGGCAGCTCCACGACGAAGCGAGGTCAGGCGGTGTCGACCCGCGTATATCAGAGTGATCCACCGTCGTTGATTGCCACCCCTGCCCTGTGCCAAGGACTGGCTGGATAGAGCCAGAACGGATGCGACATTGAACACTTGATACCAATAGTTGACAGGTCAATACATATCAGAAACGGCAGTTGGGCGCAAAAAAGCCGTGTAAGATATTGGTGTGCATGGTGAAATACAAAAAGTCGTGGTCACCTCGGTGGTGATGAGACATTTTTGTATTTTGCCAGGTGCGCCAAGAGCTTGCGCGGACTTTTGTGATCCAACTGCTGTTTCTAGGTTC
>CAYNXK010000297.1:0-1840 GCA_964401125.1 uncultured Aliiroseovarius sp. | reverse complement strand
GGCTGGCAAAAGCCATGGTGTTCAAGGGCCGCCCGGTTGGGGTGTCCATTGTCGGGCCGGGGGCGGGTGAGCTGATAGGTCTCTGGGCGCTGGTGCTGGCCAATGGCTTGAAAATGTCGCATGTAGCAGCCATGGTGGCCCCCTACCCCACCATGGGCGAGATTAACAAACGCCTTGCCGGTGCCTATTTTACGCCGCGCCTGTTTGACAACGCGCTGGTAAAGCGGATTGTGGCAATAGTACAAAAAATCACCCCCTGATCCGGTAACTTGGGGGGGGGAATGAGGCAATATACGGGGCGATATACGGGGCGATGCGTTGATAAATTCACTCTCAGGCCGGTTTTTGATCCTGACCATCGCCTTTGTTATGCTGGCGGAGGTGCTGATTTTCGTGCCTTCCGTAGCGCGTTTTCGCGAAGATTATCTGGTCAACCGGCTGGAACGGGCGCAGATCGCCTCGCTGGCCTTGCTGGCTGATGATGTGATCGAGCCGCGTCTGGAGGCCGAACTGCTGGAAAATGCCGAAGTGTTCAACGTGGTGCTGCGCCGCGATGAGGCTAGCGAACTGGTGCTGTCCTCTCCCATGCCGCGCATGGTGGACCAAAGCTATGACTTGCGCACACAAACGCCCTATACTCTGATCCGCGATGCCATGCTGCGGCTGATCAACCCGGAAAACCAGATGATCCGGATCATTGGCCAGCCGGTGCGCGAAGGCGGTCTGGTGATCGAAATCACCATGGAAAGCGCCTCTCTGCGCCAGGCGATGCTGGATTACGGGCGCAACATTCTGATCCTGTCGGCGGTGATCTCGGTATTCACCGCATCCTTGCTGTTCTTTGCCGTGCGCCGCTTGATGGTGCTCCCGATCAGAAATGTGGTCGGCCACATGAAATCCTACGCCCAGGCGCCCGAAGATGCCCGCCGTATCATTTCGCCCTCAGCCAGTGTGATTGAGCTGCGCCAGGCAGAAGATGCGCTCCATGATTTACAAACAGAGCTGACCGGCGCGCTGAAACAAAAGGAGAGGCTGGCGCAACTTGGCGGCGCCGTGGCGCGCATCAGCCACGATTTACGCAACATCCTAACCACGGCGCAATTGTTTGCCGACCGCATGGAAATGAGCGATGATCCGGCGGTAAAACGCGCCGCGCCCAAGCTGGTGGGGTCAATCAGCCGGGCGGTCAACCTTTGTGAAAGCACCCTGACCTTTGGCAAAGCAGAAGAGCCGGCCCCGGCGCTAACCCATGTGCTTCTGGCCGATGTGGTGGCAGAGGTGTTTGACAACGAGCGCTTGGCTGCAGGCGCGCATGACATCTCCTATGGGGGCGATATTCCGACGGCTCTTTCCCTGCGGGCGGACCCGGAACAGCTTTACCGTATCTTGCTGAACCTTGTGCGCAACGCCCGTCAGGCGCTGGTGGCGAAAGGCGGCGTGGGCGAGATTTCCGTGCAGGCAGAAGAGGGGGCGACAGACTGGAGCATCAAAATCTCCGATACCGGCCCCGGCCTGCCAAAACGGGCGCAGGAAATGTTGTTTCAGCCCTTTGCCGGCACCTCACGCAAAGGCGGCACCGGCCTTGGGCTGGCCATTGCCGCCGAACTGGTACGCGGCCATGGTGGGCGGCTGGAACTTGAACGCACAGGGCCCGAAGGCACCGTGTTTGCAGTGTATCTGCCGCGTGGTATGAGCGCTGTCGAATAAAGCTCCTGCGGCAGCAAATCAGGCTTTTCGTCCTTGCAAACCCGGACCGGGGCCGTTAAATCCGCCTGACAATCTGCTTGTCCGCGCGCTGGTAGCTCAGTTGGATAGAGTACTTGACTACGAATCAAGGGGT
>CAYNXK010000296.1:0-1869 GCA_964401125.1 uncultured Aliiroseovarius sp. | reverse complement strand
TTACCACCGGCAGAAAAAGATGCTGCGATGGGCGCTTTTCAAGCCGGTAAAACCAAGGTTTTGGTGGCTACCACAGTGATTGAGGTTGGCGTTGACGTGGCAAATGCCACCATTATGGTGGTTGAGCGGGCCGAGCATTTTGGCTTGGCGCAATTGCACCAGTTGCGGGGCCGGGTTGGCCGCGGGGCGGCGCAATCAACCTGTTTGTTGATCTATCAGCCACCTCTGACCAGCGGCGGCGAACGCCGGTTGGCAATTTTGCGCGAATCTGAGGATGGCTTTCGCATTGCTGAGGAAGACCTTGCCATGCGCGGCGCCGGAGATGTGATTGGCACCAGCCAATCCGGCCTGCCAAAATTCTGGGTTGCTGACCTTGAGCATCAGGCCGCCTTGATGCAAGTGGCTCAGAATGATGCCCGCAAATTACTGCTGGATGACCCGGATTTATCCGGCGAGCGCGGCCGTGCGGCACGGGTATTGCTCTGGCTCATGCGGCAGGATCAGGCAATACGTTTAATTTCAGTAGGTTAGCCTTTTGTTCTCAAATGTTCTTAATAAGTTCTTTACATAATCTGCGCTATGTGGAACAAACAGGCAACATAAAGCCAGCAGAGCAGGAGACCCCATGATTGATGATGTCAAAGCTGTATTATCCCGTTCAGGTGCCACTATCTGGCAAGATATTTTTGGCGGCACGGCACTTTTGGTTGTTTTGATTGGTGGTTTGCACCTGCCGGGCCTTGCTTGAGGACATGCTTATTTCTGCCTGCGGATAATTTACCCGGTGCATCCTGTCCCAAACTCAATGCACAGACCGGGCCTGCCTTTCCCGGTTGCCGGGTTTTTAATATCCGCTCCAACTCCCGCCGCCTCCCTAACCGGAGCGCGGCGGTTTTTTTATTTATGTGTCTGGGATTGTTGCGGTGCCTGCGCATCTGTGGCCATATCCAGAGCCTCAAGAGTTGCGTCAAATGCCAGCAAGATCGAGGCGTGGCGGTTTTTAAATTCACGCGCCGGGCGCAAAACCTCCAGCCCCTCAAAGGGCGCGGCCGGGGTCGGGCCATCCTCGGTCAGCATTTTGTGCAGCTGCGTCCGGGCTTTGAGCAAAGCTGCGCGGTCAAGTCCTATAACAACCTGGCCAAGCACAGATGCCGCCGCCTGACCAAGGGCGCAGGCGCGCACATTTTGGCCAAATTCACTGATCTGTCCGGTGGTGCAAATCAGATCAACTGTCACTGTAGAGCCACAGAGCGGCGCGCGCTTTTTTGCGCTGGCCTGCGGCTGCTCCAGCCTGCTCACATGGGGAATATCTGCCGCAAGGGCGAGAATGCGCTTGGAATAAAGCTTGATCAGATCGCTGTTGTCACTCATGGCTTTCCCTCACCGCTGCAGCGCTTTAATTAGCGGTAGTCAGCAGGATTGAAAAGGATAAGTGATGATTTTTGTGCCCCAGAGCCTGGTTTTTAATGAAAATGGCCTGATTTCAGTCATTGCCCAAGATGTGGATAGTGGCGAGATTCTGATGCTGGCCTGGATGAATGCTCAAGCGGTTGAGCGCACGCTGGCAAGTGGTCAGGTGACCTATTGGAGCCGCTCGCGGCAGGAGTTCTGGGTCAAGGGAGCAACCTCTGGCAATAGGCAGGAACTGGTTGAGATGCGCCTGGATTGTGACCGGGATTGCCTGCTGCTGCAAGTGCGCCAGCATGGCCCAGCATGCCATACTGGACGCAGAAGTTGCTTTTATACCGCCATACGGGATGGCAAAGAAGTGGAACTGAGTGGTCATCTGACGTAGCGGTTTACTCAAGAAGAGGTAAATTCAGATGCCGACCAAGGCACGGATGTTGGCCGGTGTGGCCCCACTGGCGC
>CAYNXK010000295.1:0-1888 GCA_964401125.1 uncultured Aliiroseovarius sp. | reverse complement strand
CCTCGCCGATAAAGGCGTCACCAATATAAGACAGGTGGTTGACCTTGGCACCAGCACTGATTTCAGCGTTCTTGATCTCGACAAAATTGCCGACTCGTGCGCCGCTGGCCAGCTCGGCACCGGGGCGCAGGCGTGCATAAGGGCCAACGATGGCCCCTTGCGAGACATGGCAGCCCTCAAGGTGGCTGAAAGCCCGAATACGCGCCCCGGTTTCGACCGTAACACCGGGGCCGAACACCACGTTTTGTTCAATTATGGCATCGCGCCCCAGCACGGTGTCAAAGGCAAAGAAAACACTGTCAGGGGCCAGCAGGGTAACGCCGTTTTCAAGGGCCTCGGCACGGGCATTGGCTTGAAACTGCATTTCGGCGGCAGCCAGTTCGGCACGGTTGTTGATGCCAAGGGTTTCGGCCTCATCACAAGTGACAACGGCAGCTTTCAGCCCACGGGAACGGGCGGCTTCAATAATGTCAGTCAAGTAATATTCCTGCGCGGCATTGTCGTTTTTGAGGGCATCCACAAGTTCCATAAGAACGGAATTTGATGCACATATAACACCGCTATTACATAATGTTATGGCGCGTTCTTCATCGTTTGCATCTTTATATTCAACGATCCTATCCAGATCATTTCCGCGCATCACCAGCCGCCCGTAACGGTTTGGAGCAGTGGCGTTAAAGCCCAGCACCACCACATGGGCACCGCTTGCGCGGGCCTCGGTCATTGCCTGCAATGTACCCTCGGAAATGAAGGGTGTATCACCGTATAGCACCAGCGTATCGCCGCTGAAACCTTCAAGGGCCGGGCGCGCCTGCGCCACCGCGTGGCCAGTGCCCAATTGTTCGGTTTGGCGCACCACAGAAATCTCCGGGTCAAGCGCAAGGGCGGCTTTTTCTACCGCGTCGCCGCCATGGCCGACCACAAGCACAATGCGCTCGGGCTGCAAGCTGGCACCGGCGCGCAGGGCGTGGGCGAAAAGCGGCACGCCACCCAACTCGTGCATCACCTTAGGCAGGTCGGAATCCATCCGCGTGCCCCGACCGGCGGCCAGAATAATTAATGCTGAAGACATCTGCTGCTCATTTATCATTTTACTACTATTTTCACTGCGCCTGTTTTACCCTTTAAGCGCAGGCCTGCAAGAGGCGGGGCTTCACTTCTTTTTTCGCCATATTACAGATCTGGCGAGATTTTGCCGAGGGTTTGATGAAAACAGTTGTTTTTGATCTTGATGGGACACTGGCAGATACGTCTGGTGATCTGATCGCAGCGGCAAATTCCTGTTTCAGGCGGCTGGGTCATGGTGACATGCTGGATGCGGTGCAGGACCGCGCCACCGCCTTTGCTGGCGGGCGTGCCATGTTGCGGCTGGGTTTTGCGCGGCTGAAACAGGGCGGCGAGGCCGAAATTGACCGGGAATTTCCTCACTTTCTGGCTTTTTATGGCGATAATATTGACCACCACACCTTTTTGTACCCCGGTGCCCGCGCCGCTATTAAGCGACTTTTGGCAGCAGGTTATGCTGTGGGAATCTGCACCAACAAGCCTGAGGGTCTGGCCGAAAACCTGCTGACAAAGCTGGATATCCGCCACCTGTTCGCCTCGCTGATTGGGGCCGATACCCTATCTGTTCGCAAGCCCGATGCAGCACCACTTTTTGCCGCTGTTGAGCGCGCGGGCGGCGAGCGGAGCCGGGCGCTGCTGGTGGGCGACACCATCACCGACCGTGATTGCGCCCGCGCCGCTGGGGTGCCCTGCCTGATGGTCACATTCGGGCCGGACGGGCACGGGGTTGAGCGTTTTGCTCCCGAAGGGCTGCTGCATGATTATGCCAGTCTTGAGGGGGAAGTGCGGGCTTTGATTGGTTGAAGGCGGCTTGACAATGTCT
>CAYNXK010000294.1:0-1917 GCA_964401125.1 uncultured Aliiroseovarius sp. | reverse complement strand
GGCACCCGCATCAACGCCCGCCACCTCGGCCAGAGGCAGACCTTCATAAAGCGCCACCAACACAGCAATCAGCCCACGCACTATCAGCGCGTCACTATCGCCACGAAAGCGGAAAATGCCATCACCAATGGCCGGGTGCAGCCAGACCTGAGAGGCACAGCCATCAACCTTGGTCGCCGCTACCTTGAGCGCATCTTCAAATGGCTCCATGGCTTTCCCCAGGTCGATCACATGACCATAGCGCGCCTCCCACTCATCGAGAAAGGCAAAATCCTCGGCAATTTCCTCAAAAGCTGCACTGGCCATGTCATTCTCCTGTTGTCCGCGCCGGATGCTTTAGGCTGCGCAGGCCAGAAGGTCCAGCCCCCAGCCCTATCAAAGGCTTTTCAAAGCCGCCTCTTTGAGCTACTCAATGAGAGAAATCTTAAGGAAAAACACATGACGGGCCGTTTACTGATCACTTTTTCGCTAATTTTAAGCCTTGCGGCCTGTGAAACCCAATGGAACCCGCTCAACTGGTTTTCTGATGGCAGAGATGACACTATCGCGCTAGTGCCCGAGGGCGGCTTTCCCGCCGAGCATGACCCGCGCCAGATTATCAGCCAGATCACCGATTTGCAGGTGCAGCGAAACCCCGGTGGCGCCATCATTCAGGTAACGGGCTTACCGCCACGCCTTGGCTACTGGAACGCAGAGCTGGTGCCGGAAAACAATGAGCAGCCCGAGAATGGCGTGCTGACCTATGTGTTTCGTATCAGCGAGCCTGTTGGCCCAAGTGCCAGCGCAAGTGCCAGTGGCAGTGGCAGCTCATATGCGCGCAAGATATTTGTGGCCCATTTCGTCTCGGATAACCAGTTGCGGGGTGTGCGTCAGATCAGGGTGGTGGGCGAGCAAAACAGCCGTACCGCCCGGCGCTGAGACCTGAATATTGGGGGCATCCCCCAAACCCCCGGAGTATTTAGGCCAAGATGAAGGGGGCGTTTAAGGTGTTTCCGGCACTGGCATGGTTTCAACCCGCGCACCTTTAACCACGAGGCCAACTTTACCGTCGCAAAGCAGGCGGGCGTCATTGCCGAAAACCTCGGCACGCCAGCCGGCGAGAGCTGCTATGTCGCGCATACCTGCGGCCATTGCGTCCAGGTCCGCAGCATTGGCTATCAGCTTTTGTGCAACCTTTTCCTGATCGCAACGGGCTTTCAGAAGCACGCGTAAAAGGTCTGCCAGCGCCGGGTTGACCTGAAGCTTTTCGCGGCCATTGCGAAGTGGGCAGGGCTGCTCCTCTTTAGGCACCGCAAGCCCGGCCTTGATGGCAGCAAGAATGCCCTCGGCAACCTCTCCCCTGCGGGCTTCGCGCAACAGCAGACGTGAGCGCCCGAGATCTTGCAGGTTTGCCGGTTTGGTCGAGGCCACTTCCATCAGGGCATCATCTTTGATCACCCGATTACGGGGAATATTGCGCGACTGCGCCAGCGTTTCACGAAACCGTGCAAGCTCGCGTATAATTGCCAGAAATGTGCCGGAATTGGTGCGGGTTTTCAGGCGCTTCCAGGCCTCGTCTGGCTCGATGATATAGGTTTTGGGGTTGGTCAGGATTTGCAGCTCATCCGCAACCCAAGGCGCGCGGCCGTTGCGCGTAAGCTCGGCTGCCAGAAATTCATATATCCCGCGCAAATGCGTAACATCGCCAATAGCATAGGTTTTTTGGGCATCTGTCAGTGGTCGGCGCGACCAGTCAGTAAAACGCGAGCTTTTGTCCATATCAGCCCGGACGATCTTGCGCACCAGTGTTTCATAGCCCGCCTGATCGCCAAAGCCGCAGACCATGGCCGCCACCTGGGTGTCAAATAACGGCTTGGGAAACACCCCGGCTTCGATAAAGAAAATCTCCAGGTCCTGACGCGCCGCATGGAACACCTT
>CAYNXK010000293.1:0-1920 GCA_964401125.1 uncultured Aliiroseovarius sp. | reverse complement strand
CAGGGTGGTTATATGCCCCGGCGTGATCTGCCAGCCAGTGCTGCCTCCTGTCCTGCCTCCTGTGCCGTCTCTGGTCAGGTCAATATGGCGGATTTCTGCGTCAAAAACTGGCATTTGCAAGGCCACCTTGCCACTGGAATTGAGCGCGAATGTACCGCCGTCGAACACCTGATCATCTTGGCCGCCAACCATGTTGAGGTAGATCAGTGGCAAGCCGGTCTCGGCGACGCGGGCGCGCATATGGCCGTAACGTACAGGCATTTTGTTGCGAAAGTAGGGTGATCCGTTGGGCACCAGCAACAGCTGTGCCCCGGCGCGGTGCAGATCAGCGCAGACGCTGCCATGATGCCAAGCATCCTCGCAAATGGGGCTGCCAATCAATAGCGGGCCGATGCGGTAAGGCATTTGTGGCGGCGCCGGGCTGAACTGGCGCTTTTCATCAAAAACCGTCTCATTTGGCAGGTGTTGCTTGAGAATCCGGGCTGTGATTTTGCCGTCCTGAAGGATGTACCAGGCATTAAACAGCCGCTCACCGTCGTAATATGGCGCACCGATGCCAATGGCCGGGCCATCCTTGCAATCTTGCGCCAGTGCCTCGACTGCCTGCATGGCATCACGCACGAATTGCGGCCGCATGACCAGATCTTGAATTTGGTATCCGGTCAGAAAGGCCTCGGGAAAGGCCAGCATATCAGCCCCGGCAGCGCGTGCCTGCTGCCAAGCCGCCCGGGCTTTTTGCGCATTGTCCCTGAGCGCACCCGTTATGGGGTTGAGCTGGGCCAGACTCAGGCGAAATTTGTCACTCATGCCGTGTGTTGCACTCCTTTGGAGGCTGTTCCGGCAGATGTTTAGCAGGTTTATGCGCCGGGAAAAGGTGCAGGTTGTTAAAACCACATTACAAGGCCATTGTCTCATGCGCTGGCCTCTACTAGGCTTTGCGGCAAGCGTTTGAAAAGTTCCGAGGGGGTTGAGGTGAAAAATAGGTTGTCTTTCAGGAGCGGTATGGCTGGCGCGGCTCTACTGGCTTTAGCGCTGTCTTTTGGCCCCCTGCCGGTGTTTTCTCAGGAAACCGGTGCCATTGAAGTGAAGGAATATGCCGGCGGCGGTGTCTATGAGGGCAGCTTCAAGGATGGTCTGCAACACGGGCAGGGCACCTTACGCCTGCCCTCGGGTTATGAATATACCGGCAGCTTTTTTGAGGGCGAAATCAGAGGCCAGGGCATTGCGCGTTTTCCCAATGGGTCAGTCTATGAAGGCAGCTTTGAGCAGGGCAAGCCACATGGTTTTGGCAAGATTACCTTTGCCGATGGCAGCACCTTTGAGGGTGATTGGGTTGAGGGCAAAATCGATGGCTCCGGGTTGGTGATTTATGCTAATGGCGTGCGCTATGAAGGCGGTTTTCGCAATGCCTTGCATCACGGTCAGGGGCGTATGGAAAGCCCCTCGGGCTATATCTATGAGGGCGATTGGCTGGCTGGCATAAAGGAGGGGCACGGCCGGTCTACCTTCCCCGATGGCTCGGTTTA
Organism: uncultured Aliiroseovarius sp.; assembly: GCA_964401125.1. Taxonomy (GTDB): domain Bacteria; phylum Pseudomonadota; class Alphaproteobacteria; order Rhodobacterales; family Rhodobacteraceae; genus JAAEUB01. The sequence goes on along the minus strand of CAYNXK010000293.1, from coordinate 394 downwards.
TGAGGGCGAAATGAAGGGCGGTCAGCGCCATGGTCAGGGGGTTTTTACCGGCCCGGACGGCATGAAATATGATGGTATCTGGGTGCAGGGCCAGATGCAGGGTGTTGGCATTCTGACGCAGGCCAACGGCGATGTCTATACCGGCGTATTCACCAATGGTCAGCGCAGTGGCGAGGGCCGGGTGGTTTATGCAAATGGGAATGTTTATGAGGGCGGCTTTATTGCTGATCACCGCCACGGCATGGGCACTTTTACCAGCGTGGACGGCTATGTTTATGTGGGCGAGTGGGTTGCCGGGGTGATCGAGGGCCGTGGCAAGGTCACCTACCCGGATGGTTCGGTCTATGAAGGTGAATTTCGTGATGATCTGGCCGAAGGCCACGGAAAAATCACC
>CAYNXK010000292.1:0-1942 GCA_964401125.1 uncultured Aliiroseovarius sp. | reverse complement strand
CAATCAGGCCCACAATCAGGCCCATGGGGGACCGCACCCGCCGCCCAGCAGGCCGCAACCCCGCCGCCTCCCCCTCCAACCGAGCATGTCTGGCATATCGCCGAGAATGGCAAAACCACAGGCCCGTTTTCCAAAGCTGCCCTTGGCCGCATGGTCACCGATGCCTCCCTGACGCGGGAAACCCATGTCTGGACCCCCGGGCAAGACGGCTGGAAAAAGGCTGAAGACGTGACAGAACTGGCGCAACTTTTCACTATCCTGCCGCCACCACCACCGCCTCCGGGTGCCTGAAGAACTCGAAATACGCTCTCTTTCATCTTGGTAAAAATACTCCCGCCGGAGGCCTAAAGTCCAATGTCCCAACACCTACCACCTGCCCCGCCGCCACCGCCTGCCGCAGCCCCGGAAGAACACCGGTTTCCCTGCGACCAATGCGGTGCAGATCTGCGGTTTGACCCGGGCCAAGGCGGGCTTTACTGCAATCATTGCGGTAGCCGTGCCGAAGTCGAGGACAGCCCGGCAGGAGTTCAGGCCATCAAGGAGCTTGATTTCCGCGCCGCCCTTGACGCCCGCTTGCCAGAAGCCGAGATGGAAGAACTGCGCATTTTGTCTTGCCCCAACTGCGCCGCCCATATTAGCTTTGATGAGGTCAGCCACGCTACAGAATGCCCGTTCTGCGCCACACCTGTCGTCACCGGCACCGGCACCCAACGCCATATCAAGCCAAAGGGTGTGGTGCCTTTTGAGCTTGATGAACGCGTGGCCCGCACCGCTGTAAAAGACTGGCTGGGCGGGCTGTGGTTTGCCCCGAACGGCTTGCAGGAATATGCCCGAAAAGGCCGAAAATTGCAGGGGATTTACGTACCTTACTGGACCTTTGACGCCGATACGGCCTCACATTATCGTGGCCAGCGCGGCACGGCCTATTATGTAACCCGTACCGTCATGCGTGACGGAAAACCCACCACTCAGAGGGTGCGAAAAATCCGCTGGCGCTTAGTTTCTGGCCATGTGGCGCGGTTCTTTGATGATGTGCTGGTGCTGGCCTCAAAGTCGCTGCCCAAACGCTTCACCGATGCGCTTGAGCCTTGGCAATTATCAGCGTTGGAGCCATACCGCCCTGATTTTCTTGCCGGATTCAACGCCGAGGGCTATGCGGTGGAATTACTGGAGGGCTTTGAAGAGGCCCGTGTCCACATGGACCGGGTCATCATGCGTGATATTAAGTTTGACATTGGTGGCGATGCCCAGCGGGTCAGCCAAGTTGATACCAAAATCAGCAATGTCACCTTCAAACACATCCTGCTGCCGGTCTGGCTGGCGGCTTACAAGTACCGTGGCAAGACCTACCGTTTCGTGGTTAATGGCCAAAGCGGTAAGGTGCAGGGCGAGCGGCCGTGGTCAGTCTGGAAAATCACTTTCGCGGTCATTCTGGGCCTGATTATTGCCGGTGCTGTTGGCTATGTGGCGGCCATCAGCCAGTAAAAAGGAGGCTAGAGCATGAGGGCGCTTATCCAACGGGTCAGCGCCGCCAATGTGCGTATTGACGGGCAGATTGTTGGCGAGATATCTGCCGGGCTGCTGGTGCTGGTTTGCGCCATGCAGGGCGACAATGCCGAAAACGCCCGCGCTCTGGCTGACAAGCTGCGAAAGTTGCGCATCTTTCGCGATGAAGCCGGGCGCATGAACCGCTCTTTGCAAGATACCGGCGGGGCGGCGCTGGTGGTCAGCCAGTTCACCCTTGCCGCCGATACATCACGCGGAAACCGTCCGGGATTTTCCAGCGCCGCCACCCCTGATGAAGGCAAGCGGCTGTACCACATTTTCCATGAAGCACTGGCGGCTTCAGGAATCAGGGTGGAAACCGGCATTTTCGCGGCCGATATGGCCGTAACGTTGACCAATGATGGGCCGGTAACCATCTGGCTAGAGCGCTGAGGCG
>CAYNXK010000291.1:0-1948 GCA_964401125.1 uncultured Aliiroseovarius sp. | reverse complement strand
GGCGCTGCCGGTGTTGACCATGAGGTGCTGAACCTGGTTGGCTCGGCATCTGATGGCGGCTCACTCAATGTGACCATTACCGGCCCTGACAGCAACGGCAATGGCTTTGATGGTTTTGTCACCTACCTTGATGGTGAAGGTAACGAGACCGGCACGCTGGAATTTGAGGAAATCGAGGAAATCATTCCCTGCTTTACACCGGGCACGATGATTGCCACCCCGAAAGGCGAGCGCCTTGTAGAAGAGCTGCGTGAGGGCGACAAGGTTATCACCCGCGACAACGGCATTCAGGAAATCCGCTGGGTTGGTGCCAAAAAGATGGGTTGGAAAGACCTGGCCCTGAACGAGCACCTGAAGCCGGTTCTGATCCAGGCCGGAAGCCTTGGCAATGGTCTGCCGGAGCGTGATATTATGGTCAGCCCCAATCACCGGGTTCTGGTCGCCAATGACCGCACGGCTTTGTACTTTGAAGAGCGCGAAGTGCTGGTTGCTGCCAAACATCTGGTTGATAACAAGGGTGTTCAGAAGGTTGACACCATGGGCACCAGCTACATCCACTTCATGTTCGACCACCACGAAGTTGTGCTGTCAAACGGTGCTTGGACCGAAAGCTTCCAGCCGGGTGATTACTCTCTCAAGGGCATCGGCAATGCGCAACGCACAGAAATTTTTGAGTTGTTCCCCGAGCTTGAAAAAGTTGAAGGGCTTGAGGATTACAGTGCCGCCCGTCGCACCCTGAAAAAGTTTGAAGCAAAAATCCTGCTTAAATAATGCAGCTGACCCGCGCCTAAGGTAGCGGGTCACACCTACCTGATGGGGAGGGGGCTGCCCAGAATGGTAAACCGGTCCGCGCAAGCGGGCCGGTTATGGCATTTTGTATATCGAGTTATGGCAAAGTTGCGGCAAAATTCAATAATGTCTTAAAAACATTTGAAAATTTTATAAAACCTATCATTTTATTGCCCCGATCACTTCACCAATTAGGCATTTTCCCCCGGTATTGTTCAGATGTCAGAGGTTTTTTAGGTGGGTGCCGGATGTTTTCTTTATCAGAAAGAAGTATTGAACAGGTGGAGGATGCAGTGCCTCCACACCGGAATTATTTCCGCCGCAGAGACCGCTCAGTGCAGGTCGATATGCCAGAACAATTGCCCTATTCCGGCATTGGACCGGCGGCAATTGTTGAAACTGAACAGGGGCCGCGCCACGCCAAAGACATTGTTGCTGGTGACAGAGTGTTGACGCGCGAGCATGGTTTTGCTCCGGTACTTTGGGCCGGGTGCAAGCGGCGCCTGTATGGTGGCACAAATCTGGCACCACCCATGCGTGTTGCATCGGGTGCCCTGGATGCCCTGGGAAAACCCCATCATGCTGCGGCCTTCATCTTGGCAGCAGGCCAACGCATTTTACTGTGCGATGAAAAATACGGCCTCTATTTTGGTGTGCCTGATGTGCTTTGCCAGGCCGGTGATCTGGGGCATGTTTGCGGGGTCAGTCCGGTCACGCAGCGCTATGCGGTGGCTTGGGTTCATTTACTGTTTGACGCCAGTGTTTTGATGCAGGTTAACGGGCTTTGGCTGGAATCCCTTGCCCCTGATCTGCGCAAACTGAGGCAGGAAGACCCCAGCCTTGCCCGTGAAATTGAAGTGGCCAGACCAGCTTTGCGCTTTGATCATGGGCAGGCATCATATGTGCCGCGTCAGCTGGTTCTCAATGCCGAGGAAGCGCGCCTGATAGGCTTATAAAGCCCTGCTGCGGGCCCGCCATCTGGCCCAATCTTGCATTGTGTCCAGATCGGTAAGGGCGTTCTGTGCCGGTAACTTCACCAGCTTGACCTCTGCCTGATCCATAAGCAGACCGCGCCCGCCCTCATCGCCACAAAGCGCCTGAAGCTTGGCAAACCAGCTGCGCGGAAACAGTACCGGGTGGCCGGGCTGGCCGCTCTGGC
>CAYNXK010000290.1:0-1986 GCA_964401125.1 uncultured Aliiroseovarius sp. | reverse complement strand
GCAAATCCAGAACACTCAGGTCGTTATCATCGACCCTGCACCCAGAAGCTTTGCCAGTGCCGGGTTCTGAGCAGGATTCTGAGCTGTCTCAGCTGATGCCCGGCCCGGCTGAAGGCCTGATCTGCGCGCCCGACGATATTTTTGATAGCGGGGCGGTAGCGGCAATGATGGCCGGGGAAATTGCCGGGGAAATTGCGGCGGCCACAGACCCAGCAGGCATTCGCGCCGCCAGTGTCAGGGTGCTTTCAGAGGCCTTGAAAACCGGGCGCGCCCGTATTGCCGAGGCCTTGGTGGAGCGCCCGCATGAGGCTCATGGCTGCGTGCGGGCCTATGCTTACCTGACTGATTGCGTGCTCGGGGAAGTCTTGAAAGTCGCCACGCAAATTCTGCACCCGCCCCTGTCACCAACCGCAGCCGAGCGCCTGGCGGTGCTGGCTGTCGGTGGTTATGGCCGCTATGAAATGGCACCGCATTCTGATGTGGATCTGCTGTTTCTCACGCCCTACAAGATCACCGCCTGGGCTGAGAGCGTGATTGAAAGCACGCTTTATATGCTGTGGGATCTGCATCTGAAGGTGGGCCATGCCAGCCGCACAATCAAGGATTGCCTCAGGTTGGGGCGTGAGGATTTCACCATTCGTACCGCCCTGTTGGAGCATCGCTATCTGGCAGGTGATGAGGCTTTGGCAAAGGAATTTACCGAGACGCTTTGGAGCAAGATCTTCAGTAATACCGCGCCTGAATTTATTGAAGCAAAGCTGGCCGAGCGTGACCGGCGCCTGAAAAAGCATGGCGGCCAGCGTTATATGGTTGAGCCGAACGTCAAGGAAGGCAAGGGGGGCTTGCGTGATTTGCAAACCCTGTTCTGGATCGCCAAATACCTGCACCGGGTTGACCATACGAGAGAATTGGTGGCGCTGGGCATGTTTACGCAGGACGAATACGAAACCTTCAGTGATGCCCATGATTTTCTCTGGTCGGTGCGCTCTCACATGCACCTGGCCACCGGGCGCGCGCAGGAGCAGTTGACGTTTGATTTGCAGGTCGATGTGGCTGAGCGCATGGGCTATAAAAGCCATTCCGGCCGGCGTGATGTTGAACATTTCATGCATGATTATTTCCGCTATGCCACTTCTGTGGGCGAGCTGACGCGGGTATTTTTGACCGGGCTGGAGGCAGCACATGTCAAGAAGGCACCATCGTTGGTGGGCCTCTTGCGCCGCCGCCGCACGGCAGCCGGTTTCCAAGTTTTGCAAAACCGCCTGACATTTACCAGTGAGGCGGATCTGCTGGCCAACAAAATGAATATACTACGGCTGTTTTCCGAGGCTTTGCGCACGGGTTTGCTGATTCACCCAGAGGCCATGCGGCTGGTGGCGGCAAATCTGGATCTGGTTGATGATACCATGCGCGCCGACAAGGAAGCTGCGAAGCTGTTTCTTGATACCTTGCTGAAATACGGCAACCCGGAGCGCGCTCTTCGCCGGATGAACGAGCTGGGGTTGCTTGGGGCTTTCATTCCCGAGTTTCAGCCCATCGTGGCAATGATGCAATTCAACATGTATCACAGCTATACGGTGGATGAGCACACGATACAGGTGATCTCAAACTTTGCGCAGATCGAGCGCAAGGAGCTGGAAGATGAGCTGCCGGTGGCCAGTGATGTGATCGCGACCGGGCTGAACCGCAAGGTGCTTATGGTGGCGATGCTGTGCCATGACATTGGCAAGGGGCGCGACGAGGACCATTCGATTCTGGGGGCGCGAATCGCGCGCAAGGTGGCGCCGCGTCTGGGGCTAAGCAAGCGTGAATGCGACGATGTGGAATGGCTGGTGCGCTATCATTTGCTGATGAGTGACATGGCCCAGAAACGCGACATCGCCGACCCGCGCACCGTGCGTGATTTTGCTAAAGCGGTAGGGTCTGTCAAGCGGCTGGACCTGTTGCTGGTACTAACGGTTTGCGACATTCGCGGGGTTGGGCCAA
>CAYNXK010000289.1:0-2000 GCA_964401125.1 uncultured Aliiroseovarius sp. | reverse complement strand
CGCCCCGCCAAGTATTTTGGCCAGATAAACCAGAGCCGCCGCTTCCTCCTGTGCGCCGCTGTCGCGCTCCGGGGCAAGGTAAGTGCGCTTCACATAGGGCTGCGAGACCCTGGCATCGGTAAAGCTGATCCGCCGTTCGGCCAAGTGCGGCGGCTCGGCAGGGCGCAGGCGCTCGGGCAGGTCGTCGGTGGGCTTAAGCGGGCCATAATGCAACTTGGCAAGAGCCAGCACCTCATGGGGCTGCACATCACCGGCCACCACCAGAATGGCGTTATTCGGGGCATAGAAGCGGCGATAGAAGGCCAGCGCATCTTGGCGTGAGAGCTCCTGCATCTCGTGCCGCCAGCCGATGATCGGAGTGCCGTAAGGGTGGTTCATGTATAAAGCCGCGTTCATATGCTCACGCAGCAGCGCGCCCGGCTCGTTATCCGTGCGCTGGTTGCGCTCTTCCAGAATAACATCACGCTCGGTGCTGATATCCTCCTCGGTGAGCCGTAGGCCACGCATCCGGCTGGCCTCCATCTGCATCATCAAGCCCAGCCGGTCGGCGGCGATGCGCTGAAAGTAGGCCGTATAATCATAGGAGGTGAAGGCATTGTCAGAGCCGCCGTTCTCAGCCACGATCCGGCTGAACTCGCCGGCCTCAAGGTCGTCAGTGGCCTTGAACAGCAGATGTTCCAGAAAATGCGCCACCCCGGACAGGCCCGGCGGCTCATCTGCTGAGCCGGCCCGATACCAGACCATATGCACCACCACCGGCGCGCGGTGATCTTGCACCACGACCACCTGCATGCCGTTATCAAGCCTGAAATCCGTGACGGGTCCGGCTTGTGCCGCCGAGAGGGATACAGAAAGAGCGATAGAGAGGGCCGCCAGCAGACCAAGTAGCAAACGCATGAAATTCTCCCGGATATTTCAAATCAATCTACGGCTGAAAGTGCAGGATACAAGCCCTGCCAACGCGGATGTGATGGGCGTTGAGGCCGTATCAGCCAGCCCGTATCAGCCAGGTGGGGCCGCCGGTGTCCAGACACCCAGGCGGCGCAGGCGTTCCAGCTCAAGGTGCTGATCCAGCGACATCCTTTCATAGGCACGAAAGTAGACATTGACGCCAAACAGGCGCTCCAGCAGGCGGCCATCATTTTGCCGCCGCCATTCCAGATCCTCGACCGCAAGATTGGCGCGAATACCGGGTGTGACGCCAAAGCGGCTGGCATGGGCCACAATGCCCTGCTCACCGGCGCGCAGCTCCGAAGAGGTGGCACGCGCCCCGTCACCACCCAGCGCGTTGACAGCATCGGCAATTGGCGTCGGGTCGGCCAGGTTTGTGCCGCCCGGTGTCGGTTCAGGTAGGTTGGTGAAATCCTCGGGCGCTTCAAGTGGCTTGGTCGGCAGGATCAGAAACTCGTCCGGGCCGGTGCCGTCAGTGCGAAGGTTCATCAGTTCCGGTTCCTTGTCGGCACAGGCCGACAGCGCCAGAAGCACCGCTACCGTTACCGAAATTTTCCCCAACGCGCCTCGCATGCAGGCCTCCGTTTTCCTCGTTTCACCTCGTATGTAGACCATCTTTTACCCCTCGTCACGGGGCTTCTTGCCACCAGCAAAGAAGATTAGCCCAATGGCCCCGGCAAACACTCCGACATCGGCAATATTGAAGGCAAACGGGTTTTGAAAGCCGCAACACGACATGTTGAGAAAATCCGCCACAGCACCATAAATTACCCGGTCAATCACATTTCCCAACGCACCGCCAACCAGCAAACCGGCGGAAATATTGCCAAGCCGTCCCAGCCTCTCGTGCCGCACCCAAAGAATGACCCAAGTGACAATCGCCAGCGCCACGGCAATCAAAACCCAGCGCATTATGTCACTATAGCTGTGAAACAGACCAAAGTTGATGCCCCGGTTCCAGGCCATGCGCAGAACCAGATAGGGCGGCCATACATCAAGCGCCCCCAGCACACGCAGGTTCAGGTAATGAACCACAAACCATTTGCTGG
>CAYNXK010000288.1:0-2016 GCA_964401125.1 uncultured Aliiroseovarius sp. | reverse complement strand
CTCCTGAGCCGGATGTGACCCCAGAAGCGAATGGGCCAACCACGGCGTTTTTTGGTTTTGATTCTGTGACAAGATGCCACCGGGGGCGTATAGGCGGATGCGTGCGGCAATGCAATAGCTCGCGGCTTGCAATAAAGGACCGCGCCCTGTCTAGCCACAGAACCACCACAAAAACAAAAGCCCCGGCATTTCCACCGGGGCGTTCTTGTTGTCTCTAGGGGGGTAACGCCTTGCGTCAGCCACGTTCCTCAATGATCTCAACCATGTGCGAGATGCTGGCGACCATGCCGCGCACCGAAGGCGTGTCTTCAAGCTCACGGGTCTTGTGCATCTTGTTGAGACCAAGACCAATCAGCGTTTGGCGTTGCTTGGCAGGGCGGCGTATCGGGCTGCCGGTTTGTTTGACTATAATGGTTTTGGCCATGGGTCAGCTCCTCAGGCTTCTGCGGTTTCAGCGGTAGCTTCGGCCGGGGCTTCAGCGGCTGCCGGAGCGACACCACCTTTGCTCAGGATATCAGCAACTTTTTTGCCTCGGCGCTGCGCAATCATGCGCGGGCTGGATTGTTTTTTCAGCCCGTCAACAGTAGCGCGGATCATGTTATAGGGGTTTTGCGAACCTAACGATTTTGACACCACATCCTTGATGCCAAGCATCTCGAACACGGCGCGCATGGGACCACCGGCGATGATGCCCGTTCCCTCAGGTGCGGTGCGCATCACTACTTTACCGGCACCGTGACGGCCCTCGATATCGTGATGCAGCGTGCGGCCTTCGCGCAGCGGCACGCGGATCATCTCGCGCTTAGCGGCCTCAGTAGCTTTGCGGATAGCCTCGGGGACCTCCTTGGCCTTGCCCTTGCCAAAACCCACACGGCCTTTCTGATCACCAACACCACGAGGGCGGCGAAGCTAAAACGCTTACCACCTTTCACGGTTTTTGAAACCCGATTGATCGCTACGAGACGATCAGCGAATTCCGGTGTTTCGTCGCGGCCGCGACCTTGTCCGCGACGCTGTCCCCGGCCTTGGCCTCGTTGTTCACGTTCTGCCATTCTCTCGTCTCCTTAAAACTTCAAGCCACCTTCACGAGCGGCAGTGGCCAAAGCCTTCACCTTCCCATGAAAGAGGAAACCGCCACGGTCAAAGTAACACTCGGATACCTTGGCTTTCTTTGCACGCTCGGCTATTGCCGTGCCAATTTTAGCAGCGGCCTCGATATTATTCACACCAACCACACCCAAGGCTTTCTCGAGGGTCGAGGCCGAGGCGATGGTAACGCCGTTTGCATCGTCAATCAGCTGCACGCTGATGTTCTTGTTCGAGCGGTGCACCGAAAGGCGCGGACGCCCGTTTGCGGTTTTCCGCAGCTTGTTCCGGACGCGCAGACGGCGCTTCAAGAACAGGTCTCTTTTGCTGTTTGCCATTTTGCTGATCCTTACTTCTTCTTACCTGCCTTGCGGAAGATATATTCACCTTTGTACCTGATGCCTTTGCCCTTGTAGGGCTCGGGTTTACGCCAAGCGCGGATTTCGGCGGCCACTTGCCCAACTTTCTGCTCGTCAATACCCTCAACGATGATGATAGTCTGTTTAGGGGCCGTAACCGTAACACCCTCGGGCGCTTCATAAGTCACATCGTGGCTAAGGCCGAGCGCCAGCTTCAGGGTATTGCCCTGCATGGTGGCACGGTAGCCAACGCCGTTGATCTCAAGCTCTTTCTTGAACCCATCAGTGACACCAATGACAAGGTTTTGCACCATTGTGCGGCTCATACCCCATTGCTGCCGGGTACGCTTTGATTTGCCGCGTGGGTCAATTCTGACCACGTTATCTTCAACAATAATGGCCACATCATCGGTGGAGGTGAAGGAGCGAGTGCCTTTCGGCCCCTTAACTTCAACAGTGCGGCCGGAAACGGAAGCGCTGACCCCTGCGGGTAACTCTACCGGTTTTTTACCAATTCGAGACATCTTGCCCTCCTTAGAATACGGTGCAGAGCACTTCGCCGCCAACATTG
>CAYNXK010000287.1:0-2033 GCA_964401125.1 uncultured Aliiroseovarius sp. | reverse complement strand
CAAGAAAGTAGAATTTGCGCGCGCTATCGACAATGAATTCCACCGTCCCGGCAGAAGTGTAGCCAACCGCCTGCGCCAGCGCTACCGCCTGCGCCCCCATGGCACTGCGGGTTTTCTCATCAAGAAACGGGCTGGGGGCTTCTTCAATAACCTTTTGATTGCGGCGCTGGATCGAGCATTCCCGCTCGCCCAGATGAATGCCGTTACCATGAGCGTCGCACAGCACCTGAATTTCAATATGGCGCGGCTGGGTAATGAATTTTTCCAAAAACATGCGGTCATCACCAAAGCTTGCCGCTGCTTCGTTTTTGGAACTGGCAAAACCCTCGCGGGTCTCGGTGTCATTCCGAGAAACACGCATACCCTTGCCACCGCCGCCAGCACTTGCCTTTATCATCACCGGATAGCCGATCTCGTTAGCTATGCGCACCGCCTCATCGGCGTCGGCTATCTCGCCCATATAACCCGGCACGATGGTAACACCGGCTTGGGCCGCGATCTTTTTTGAGGTGATCTTGTCACCCATCGCCTCAATCGCGCCCTTGGGTGGGCCGATGAAAACCACACCAGCCGCTTCCAGAGCCTCGGCAAACAACTTGTTTTCACTTAGAAAGCCATAGCCCGGATGTACCGCCTCAGCGCCGGTTTCCAGAATGGCTGCCATCACCTTGTCAATCACGATGTAGGATTGATTGGCAGCGGATGGGCCGATATGCACCGCCTCATCGGCCATTTTTACATGCAGGGCCTGCGCATCCGCATCAGAATAGATTGCCACGGTTTTGATGCCCATTTCGCGGGCAGTCTTAATTACCCGGCAGGCAATTTCGCCACGGTTGGCAATCAGGATCTTCTTAAACATATATTGTCCCTTTCATCTGCGTGGCCCGGCGGGCGCGGTAGGTATTTTGCAAAGAAAAAGCCACCGGAGCGCAATTGGCTTCGGCGGCTTGTAAAGCTACTTTGTAGATGTGTGGGCTTAGTTGCAAACCCCCATATTGACGTCATCGCAAAGGGCACCAACACCGGCGCCAATAACGGCACCCGTAAGCAGGCTGCCACCTGCAACCCCGGCCAGAAGGGCACCACCGGCAGCACCGGCACCGGCGCGCTCAAGGTCGTTCCACTGGCAACCGGCCAATGTTGTGACGACAACCACGCCAAGAATAAGGGATTTAATCTGCATTTTTCTCTACCTCTTTGTTTTGCTGCTTTTTTTATAGGATACAGCGAGATGTCAGAAACAACAGCGTATAATTTGCGCAATAGGCCCTTATAAGCGGTGGGCCGCCGAGATGATCTGTCAAAAAAACTGTCTGGTTCGGCCCACTCGGGACCAAACCAGACAGAAGGGGAAGGGTAATGGTTTTGACTAAACCAGGCAAACGACCGGGATAAAGCCGCCGCCATGTGTGCAACCATGCCGGGATAAATTGCGCCGCGATAGGGGGTAAAGCCTACCGGGCCAATTTGAGCCAAATTTTGCCGTATTTCAGGGGTGGCAGGCAAATTCACGCCGACCCCCCGCCCAAAAAGGCCTCGGGAAAAGCAGCGCGGGCGCTGGTCACATCAATGCGCAGCAATGCCTCATAGCAGGCCAAATCAAACGGATCTTGCGCCGCCAGCACCTCGCGGCCAAACAGCCAGGAAAGCCGGCCCGCATCAAGATTGCCACGCTCAAAGGCTTCCTCGCCAAAATGCTCCCACAACGCGGCCATGAAGGCCAGATCAGCCCGCCGGTCGGCGGGCCTGCGGTCGCCATGGCGCGCCCGGCTGGAAAGAGGTGTTACACCTTTTGGGTTGGCCCGGCGCAGGGTGAACTGAAAATCCGTACCCGGCAGGCGACCGGGGAAACCCCGGTGTTTGGTCATTGGTGGCAAGGCCATCAGAATTCCTCCCATTGGCAGGTTTTGTTCTCAACCCGGTAGCTTTCATAAATTTGCGTGACCTCAGGGCTGGCCAGCCCAAATACGCTTGGTTTATCAGAAAACGAGACCACGATTTTTTCGGCCAGCCCCCCCGCCATGGCAATT
>CAYNXK010000286.1:0-2076 GCA_964401125.1 uncultured Aliiroseovarius sp. | reverse complement strand
CCAGCCGCCTGCGGCCGTTGGTTTGGCAAATATCGGCCTTCACGCTGGCCCACACCATCACGCTGGCCATGGCTGCCCTTGGCTGGATCTCGGTGCCAGCCAGCATTGTTGAGCCGCTGATCGCCGCCTCGATCATCTATGTGGCAGTCGAGAACATTTTCCGGGCAAATCTAAGCCGCTGGCGGCCCCTTGTGGTGTTTGGCTTTGGCCTGCTGCATGGGCTGGGCTTTGCCTCGGTTCTGGAGCAGTTCGGCCTGCCGGAAGGGGCTTTCCTCCCGGCGCTGATAGGTTTCAATATTGGGGTAGAGCTGGGTCAGTTAAGCGTTATAGCTCTGGCCTTTGCCCTTGTGGGCTACTGGTTTGGCGGCAAAAGCTGGTACCGTGCCCGCATTTCCATTCCGGCCTCACTGGCTATTGCCGCCATGGGGGCGTGGTGGTTGGTGGAGCGCAGTATTTTGTAGGTCTGGCCAGTAGTTTGTCTGGCTAGTAATTTATCAGAACGGTGATTTATTAGAACGGAATTTCGTCATCAAAACCGCCACTACCGCCGCTACCACCGCCGCCGCCTGAGGTCGGGCCGGAATTACTACTACTATCTTGATTGCCATTACCGCTGCCATAGCTGCCTTGATCATTTCCGTAGGAGTTGCCACCGCCGCTTTCGCCACCGCCGCTTTCACCACGTCCGTCAAGCATGGTCAGAGTTGAGCCAAAGCCCTGCAACACGATTTCAGTGGAATAGCGGTCAGCGCCAGATTGGTCCTGCCATTTGCGGGTTTGCAGCTTGCCTTCGATATAGACCTTGGAGCCTTCCGCCACCCGCACCAGACCTTCGGAAAAGATCGCCACCGAATGCCATTCGGTTTTTTCGCGCCGCTCGCCGGTGCTTTTGTCTTTCCAGTTTTCCGAAGTGGCGATGCGCAGATTGCAGACCTTGCCACCATTCTGAAAGGTGCGCACTTCCGGGTCACGCCCCAGATTGCCGATAATAATAACCTTGTTGACCGAGCCAGCCATGTAACCTCCTGCCGAATCTATAAAACTGTAGGTATGGTTACATCATCCGAACGGCGTGAAGGAAAGGTCAATTCGAGACCCCGGCCCAGGAATAGGTCAGGAATAGATCAGGAATAGATATGCGGCATCTTGCCTGTGGGTCTGGAAACATGCACGGTTTGTCTATATAGACTGCCGAGTTTGAGGGGGGGCGAGCATGATTGATAAAGTTATTTTGCTGGCAGCCATAGTGGGAATCTGCGCGCCGGCATATGCTGAAGGGCTGTTCGGCAGCTCAACTGGCGGATCTGTATTCAGCCAGCAAATCAGCGTGTTAGATAGCCGTGCGGCGCAACAATATGCTAATTCCGTGCGCCTTCAGCCCAACCCGGTCAGGGTCCCGGGCGAGGTTGGCTTGCCTAGTTACACGGGGTCTTACCGTGGTGTTTACCTTGGTTTGGCGCAGGAGGCCGCGCGCAAACATGGCATCCCCGAGAATATTTTTCTGCGCCTTGTGCAACAGGAAAGCGGCTGGAATCCGCGAGCTAAAAGCCCTGCCGGTGCCCTTGGTTTGGCGCAGCTGATGCCGGCAACGGCGCGTGAACTTGGCGTCAACCCGCTTGATCCGCGCCAAAACCTTGAGGGCGGGGCGCGCTATCTGCGCCAGCAATATGACCGTTTCCGCTCCTGGCGTCTGGCCTTGGCGGCCTATAATGCCGGGCCGGGTGCCGTTGAAAAACACGCAGGTGTGCCGCCTTTCCGTGAAACCCGCAATTACGTGCAAATTATTCTGGGTCAGTAATGGGGCGAGGTTTGACAAACCCATCCGTGCCTTGCACATGGCGGAATTGGTTGTGAAGAAAGTCTGTTGTTACAGGAGAGAGTATGGACCTTTTTGTTGAATTTCTGATGCGGGTGGTTGGTCAGTTTCAATCACCGGCACTGGCCTTTCTGATCGGCGGCATTCTGGTGGCGGCAGCGGGATCAAAGTTGCAAATCCCTGATTCCATCTACCAATTTGCCGTGTTCATGCTGCTGATGCGGATCGGGCTGAATGGCGGCATGGAAATCCGCGATGCC
>CAYNXK010000285.1:0-2108 GCA_964401125.1 uncultured Aliiroseovarius sp. | reverse complement strand
TCTGCAACTTGATGAGCTGCTTGACCGCCTGCCAAAAGCCCTGTCTGGCGGGCAGCGCCAGCGGGTGGCCATTGGCCGGACCATTGTGCGCGACCCCAAAGTTTATTTGTTTGATGAGCCGCTTTCCAACCTTGATGCCGCCCTGCGCGTGGCCACCCGTATTCAAATTGCCGAGTTGAAGCAGGCAATGCCCGACAGCACCATGATTTATGTGACCCATGATCAGGTCGAGGCCATGACGCTGGCTGACCGCATCGTGGTGCTGGCCAATAAGGGCATTGCCCAGGTCGGCAGCCCGCTTGAGCTATACGCGCGGCCGCAGAACGAATTTGTGGCACAATTCATCGGTAGCCCGGCCATGAACCTGCTGCCGGGGACCATCACCGGCACCGGTAAATCCACCAGTATTTTGCTGAAAAGCGGTGGCGTGGCCGTATCAGACCTTGAAACGCAGGCGGCTGACATGGGCAAACAGGTCAATATCGGCGTGCGGCCCGAAGATTTTGTTATGACTGAAGGCGCGGCAATTCTGACCGGGGATGTGGCCTATTTTGAAGCGCTGGGTGAGGTTACAATCCTGTATTTTGATGCCGGGGCGAAGGGCGAAAGGTACATTGCCAAACTGCCCGGCACCCATGATGGCCTGCGCGGCACCAAGGTACATCTAACGGCCGATCCGGCTAAGGTGCAGGTGTTCCATCAGGGTCTTTCAATGCGCAACAGGCGCGCGCCCGAGTTGTAGCGCCTTGCCCGCGCGCACGCCTGTTGTTATGGACAAGCTTGGTTGGATACGGAAAACATCATGCGCGCCGAAGTTCAAAATAATGTTGTTGCGATTGAAAAATCTCTGGCCTTGCTGCGCCAGCGTGTTGGCTGGGAAAGCGTTGACCACCGGCTGGAAGAATTCAATGCCCTGACCGAAGACCCGGACCTGTGGAATGACCCTGAGCGCGCCCAAAAGCTGATGCGTGAACGTCAGGCGCTGGTTGATGCGGTGGATGGCTGCAAAGCCATGGCGCAGGATTTGTCAGACCAGATTGAACTGATCGAGATGGGCGAGGCCGAGGATGATGCCGAGATTATCGCCGAGGCCGAAGCGGCGCTGCAGGTTTTGCGCGCCAGTGCCGCCACCGCCGAAATAGAAGCGCTGCTGAGCGGCGAGGCCGATAGCAATGACACCTTCCTTGAGATCAATTCCGGTGCGGGTGGTACTGAAAGTTGCGACTGGGCCAGTATGCTGGCCCGCATGTATCTGCGTTGGGCCGCAGCGCAGGGCTACAAGGTCGAGTTGATGAGCCGAACCGCGGGCGAGGAGGCGGGGATCAAATCTGTCGCCTACAAAATTTCTGGCCACAACGCCTATGGCTGGCTGAAAAGCGAGTCCGGCGTGCATCGGCTGGTGCGCATTTCGCCCTATGATTCGGCAGCTAGGCGGCATACCTCGTTCAGCTCGGTTTGGGTCTACCCCGTGGTTGATGAAAACATTGAAATCGAGGTCAATCCGGCTGACATAAGGCTTGATACCTATCGCTCATCCGGGGCCGGTGGCCAACATGTCAATACCACGGATTCGGCGGTGCGCATCACTCACCTGCCCACCGGTATTGTTGTGACCAGTTCGGAAAAATCCCAGCATCAGAACCGTGATATTGCGATGAAAGCCCTGAAATCAAGGCTTTACCAGATGGAGTTGGACCGGAGAAACGCCGCCATTAATCAAGCCCACGAGGCCAAGGGCGATGCCGGCTGGGGCAATCAGATCCGCTCCTATGTGCTGCAACCCTACCAAATGGTGAAAGACTTGCGCTCCGGGCACGAGACCTCGGATACCCAAGGCGTGCTGGACGGTGCCCTTGATGGTTTCATGGCCGCAACCTTGGCACTGGACCTGTCAGGCAAAAGCCGGGCCGAGTCTCAGGGGGAATAAGACGGCTCCAGGTTTTATTGGGTCATAGAAATTCTGAAAATCAAAGAATTTTTCCGGCTAAACCCTGAATTGTGGACAATGCTTTTCTGAGACATCTTGACGCAGGGCGCCTAAGCCGCAACACTACCCTAGAGCGTGTCGCGTTTGACAAGATTCAAGCATTCATCCGGCCCCGCGAGGC
>CAYNXK010000284.1:0-2121 GCA_964401125.1 uncultured Aliiroseovarius sp. | reverse complement strand
AAGTTTTGACCCCGGTAAAATGCTCAGCCTGATGAGCTGGGCAGGGCATCTTCTTCTTTGATGCGCAGGCAGCCAGCTATATTGAGGGCGCGACAATGTTCACCAAGCTGCATATCTTGCTGGGCTTGCTGATCTTCGCTCTGTTCCCTTTCACCCGGCTTGTGCATATGTTGTCGGCACCGGTGCGCTTTCTTTGGCGGCCCGGCTACCAGATCGTGCGTTCGCGCAAGAAAAAAGCATAGGGGCTGACCAATGGCAAAACCAAACCCGCTATTTCCCGAGGTGATCGTGAATGGTGAAATCATAGCTTCGGCGGAGGTTGCCGCCGAAGCCCAAAACCACAAGGCGCCTAAAAACAAACCCGGGCTGGCCTGGCGCGGGGCGGCCCGTGCTCTGGTGGTGCGTGCCTTGCTTTTGCAGGCTGCGGCAAAGGCCGGAATGGAAGCGGCCCCCGAGCCGCGTGGGCCGGGGCGCAAGGAAACCGCAACCGAGGCCTTGATTCGGGCCTATATTGACAAGAACATCTGGCCGGATCCGATCACTGAGGCCGATTGCCGGGAGATTTACGATGCGCGCCCGACGAAGGCGGAAAAGTTGAGTTATGATGATGTGGTGCGCGATATCCATGAGGGGCTTGAGAAAGCAGCATGGAAAAAGGCAGCGCAAAAAATGATCGGCGAATTGGTCGATGCCGCCGAGATCAGCGGCGTTGATATGGTTCCGGCGCGTAAGGCAGCGGCGGCCAGTTAGAAACCCGCCCTGAACGGCTATGCCCGCTTTGGCGGCAGTCGTTCAGGGCACCCCTGCCTAGCGGGTTTCCATATTTTCTTGACAGAATCAACTTTCTTCACGTCTTCTTGCCAGTAACACCGGGGAAACCTCGCGTGGAAACTGGGAGTTGATCATGAAAAATAAACTATTCAAGGCGCTTGTTACAGGTGCTGTATTAAGCATTACAGCGGTTACGTCAGCCGGTGCGGCCGAGTGTATCGCCCCCGCCAACCCCGGCGGCGGCTGGGATTTCACCTGCCGCCAGATCGGCAAGATCATGTATGATATCGGCGAAGTTGATAAACCCATTCGGGTTACCAATATGTCAGGTGCCGGTGGCGGGCTTGCCTTTACTCATGTTGTGAATGAGCGCAATGAAGATGCGGACCTAATTGTTGCCGCTTCATCGGCCACCACCACCCGGCTGGCGCAGAATGCCTATGCTGGCATGACCGCCGATCAGGTGCGCTTTGTTGGGGCCATCGGAATTGACCCCGGTGTCATCGTGGTGGCGGCAGACAGCCCGCTCCAAAGCTTGCAGGATCTGATTGATGCTGAGCTGGCCGATCCCGGCTCAGTGGCTTTTGCCGGTGGTTCGGCGGTAGGTGGTTTTGACCACATGAAACCCCTGATGATCCTCAAACAGGCTGGTCTCGAAGACATCACCACGGTCAAATATATCGGTGTTGACGGTGGGGCTGATGCGCTTACCCAAACCATCGGCGGCTTTACCCAGGCCATGTCGGGCGATATGTCCGAGGTGGTTGGTTTTCTCAAATCAGGAGATGTGCGGGTGCTTGCGGTGCTGACAGAAGAACGCGTGGCGGGCTTTGATGATATTCCCACCGCCAAGGAGCAGGGCTTTGATGTGGTCGCAGGCAACTGGCGTGGGCTTTATATTCCGCGCGGTGTGTCGGATGAAACCTTCGAAATGTGGGCCGGGCGTCTTCAGGCGGTGGCTGACAGCGATGAATGGGCCGAGGCCATGGCCGCTAACGGCCTTGCACCATTCACCATGGTTGGCACTGAATTCCAAGCCTATGTCGACAATCTGGTCACCGAAATCCGGGCGATGTCAAAAGACCTCGGAGTTATCCAGTAATGGCTTCAGACCGGATTTTTGGTCTGGTCGTGGCTTTGGTGGCGCTCGCCTATATTGCGAGCGCCACACAGATTCAATCCAGCTTCATGGCCGATCCGGTTGGACCCAGGACCTTTCCGATCCTGACTGGCGCGGTCGCTGCCCTTTGCGGTCTGGTCATGGTTTTCAAGCCTGACCCCGATCCGAAATGGCCGACACTCGCCACCCTTGGCTCACTGGCTTTTGCGGTTGTGGTGCTGGTTGCCTAT
>CAYNXK010000283.1:0-2123 GCA_964401125.1 uncultured Aliiroseovarius sp. | reverse complement strand
TCCTGCCTAATGCGACATTTCGGGTCGAGCTGGAAAACGGCCATGAAATTATCGCACATATGGCAGGCAAGATGCGCAAGAACCGTATCCGGGTTCTGGCCGGCGACAAGGTGCAGGTGGCAATGACGCCCTATGACTTGTCCAAGGGCCGGATCAATTACCGCTTCAAATAAGGTGGGGCCAGGCAAAGGCCTGCGTCTGATTCTTGGCTCAGGCTCGCCCCGGCGCGCCGAGTTGCTGGGTCAGCTTGGGCTGGTGCCGGATGAGGTTCGGCTGCCGGATGTGGATGAATCCCCGCTGAAGGGCGAAGTGCCGCTGACCTATTGCCGCCGCATCGCTGCCGCCAAGGCCGCTACCATGCAGGTGGCTGCGAATGAGGTGGTGTTGTGCGCCGATACCACAGTGGCGCTGGGCCGCCGGATATTGGGCAAGCCTGCTGATGCAGGAGAGGCGGCGGCGTTTTTGCACGCGCTTTCGGGCCGCCGGCACCGGGTAATTACCGCTGTCGTGGTGCGTAATGCCACACAAACATGGGCCAGAAACGTGACAACCCAAGTAAAAATGAAGCGCCTTTGCGACCTTGAAATCAACGCCTATCTTGCCACTGGAGACTGGCAAGGCAAGGCAGGCGGCTATGCCATACAAGGCCCCGCCGGTGCTTTTATCCCGTGGATCCAAGGCAGCTATAGCGCCGTCATGGGCCTGCCCGTTGCTGAGACTGCCAGCTTGTTGCAAGCGGCTGGCTACCCGATTTACCGGAGCCAGTCATGAAGGGCCGCCTTGTTGCGTTGGATTATTTGGCCGGGCGCAAAGCGGCAGCTCTGATCGAAGATGGCGTGTTGCAGGATTTGCTGGTGGATGAGGGTTCTGGCCCGGTGCCTGGTCTGGTTCCCGGCAGCATCTACCGTGCCATTTGTGACCGCCCCATGAAGGGGCAGGGTGGCATGATGCTGCGCTTGCCAAATGGCAGCATGGCCTATTTGCGCAAGGGCAAGGGCTTATCTGCAGGGCAGGCTTTGCTGGTGCAGGTGACAGGCCGAACTGAGGCCGAGAAAGCTGCACCGGTTACCGCGCGTGTCTTGTTTAAAAGCCGTTATGCCATTGTCACACCAGGCGCACCGGGCATCAATGTGTCGCGTCAAATCAGAGATGATGAAGCCCGGGTACGGCTGCTGGAAATTGCTCATGAGGTGATGAACGGTGATAATGAAACCGGGCTGATCCTGCGGTCAGCGGCTGAACATGCCAATGATGACGCGGTAGAGGAAGACATTGCAATGATGCGCGACCTTGCTCTGGCCGTGGCCGGAGATGCCTCGGGGAAAACCCCGGCGCTGCTGGTTGATGGTCCCGATGCGCACCTTCTGGCTTGGCGTGACTGGCCTATGCCCGAGCAGATGGACGAGGCTGATGGGGCATTTATACGACATGGTATTGATGAGATTATTTCAATAATTCTGACCCCAAAATGCCCGCTGCCCGCTGGTGCATTTGCATTTATCGAACAAACCAGGGCTTTGGTGACGGTCGATGTAAACACCGGAGCCGATACCAGCCCGGCAGCCGGCCTGAAGGCCAATATAGCCTTGGCCCGTGATTTACCGCGCCAACTCCGCTGTCGGGGGCTGGGCGGACAGATAGTGATAGATTTCGCACCGATGCCAAAGAAAGACCGCCGCCAACTTGAACAGATGCTGCGCGCCGCCTTTCGCAAAGACTCGGTGGAAACTGCTCTTGCGGGTTGGACCCCGCTGGGTAATTTTGAGCTGCAACGCAAGCGTGAACGCATAACCCTTAGCGCAAACCTGCTGCAATGACCTGCCTGATCTGCCAGAATAAAACAGCTGCCGCCTACCGCCCTTTCTGCTCAAGGCGCTGCGCTGATGTTGATCTTGGGCGCTGGTTGAATGGAGCCTATACGGTACCTGCCGATACGCCGGATGATTTGGATGAAGCAGCAAAAGCATTAGCCGAAATGCCACCGCTCTCACATTGAGGTTTGGCACATTTCCCTCTGGACATGCCCTGACCCCGCGTCTAGAACACCGCGACCAAGGTGCTTGCACCTTCCCGTGCCCGGGTAGCTCAGGGGTAGAGCAGTGGACTGAAAATCCTCGTGTCGG
>CAYNXK010000282.1:0-2130 GCA_964401125.1 uncultured Aliiroseovarius sp. | reverse complement strand
GATCCGCAAGGCGGTGCATGGGCGCGCCATGATCGGCATCGCCGCCCTGCATGACCTGAACTTGGCGGCGCAGTTCTGCGATCGGCTGATCTTGATCCGCGAGGGTAGGGTGATAGCTGACGGGCTGCCCAAAGACGTGTTGGCAATGGATGCCATTGGCGAGACTTACGGGGTTTCCACAATTCTCAACCACACCAAGCGCGGCTCTCTGTTTGTCGAGGCGCAACTACTGGAGGCCGTATGAGAGAAGTGAGCAAAAATTTCGACCTCAAGGAGCAGATCCGCGATTACTGGTCGGCGCGCGCTGCCAGTTTTGATGATTCCTTCAGTCATCAGGTCAGCGAGGGGGTTGAGCTTGACGCCTGGAAAGCGCTTTACGCCAGCATGTTGGGGCAGGGCGAAAAGCATGTGCTTGATCTGGGTTGCGGCACTGGCGAGGTCAGCAAAATCCTGTTCGCCGCCGGGCACCGGGTGACAGGCATGGATTTTTCCGATGAAATGCTGTCCCGCGCCCGCGCCAAACACGCTGACAAGGGCGCGCGCGCGACCTACCTTTCCGGCGATGCCGAGGCCACCAACCTACCGGAGAACAGCTTTGACGCGGTTACCTGCCGACATTTGGTCTGGACCCTGCTGGAACCCGAACAGGCCTTGGGTGACTGGTTTCAGCTGTTGAAGCCCGGCGGGCATTTGGTGATATTTGATGGAAATTTTGCGCATGAATCGTGGAAAGATAAAATGTTGCGCAAGCTGATCGGATTTATAGATGCCAGCCCTCCGGCCTCTGAAACCTTGCAGGCCCAAAACGAAACTATCCGGGCGCAGCTGCCTTCCGCCAGTGGATTTTCCTACCCGGACCTGCAAAATATTGCGGCCAAGGCCGGCTTTACCGACATCAAACGCCTGAGTTACAACCCGATCAGGCGGGCCCAACGCAAAATCGCCGGCCGCGCCGACTGGCTACGCAGCTTCACCATCGACAGGTTTGTCCTGCATGGGCGCAAACCACTGTAACGGGCCTGACCGCGCCTGAACGGGCCTGAAAAATTTGCCAGAGGAGCAGAACATGAGACCATTTATAATTGCTGCACTCACCGGATTGGCGTTCAGCTTCCCGGCGCAGGCTGAGAACTTTACAGAAAACTTTACAGAAAATTTTACTGTGCAAATGCTGTCACAGCTTGGCTCGGAATATGATCTGTTCGAGCCAAGCTTCATCCATGCCCAGCCAGGCGATTCCATCACTTTTCTGCCGGTAGATTCTGGCCATAATGTGGCAAGTATCGGCGGTATGATTCCGCAAGGGGCCGAGGCTTTTCAGAGCCGAATTGATGAAGAATTCACCGTTACCCTGACGGTCGAAGGTGTTTACGGGCTAAAATGCTCGCCGCATTACCGTGCCGGTATGGTGATGCTGGTGCAGGTTGGCGAGCCGGTCAACCTGGAAGAGGCACAAGCGGTACGGCCACACGGCAAGGCACGCGGAAGGTTTGCAGAACTGTTTGAAATGATCAGCCCCTGAGATCGAGGCACAAGCAAGCTGGGGCGCTTTAATCCGGCTGGTTCTGCTTGGTACAGTTCTTTTTGGTGGGGCGAAGGCTGATAATGGTCCGCAGATTCAACTCGCCAGTGCAACATCCGGCATTTCTGGGTCTGCTGTTCAGCTTGTCCATAATGCTTTGAACTTCACCATTGTTCATCAAGCCAATTTCTTTTCCCTTTGGGATGTACTTGCCGATAAGGCCGTTGGTATTTTCGTTAAGGCCGCGTTCCCAGAAGCGGTAGGGAGGGGCGAAGAAGCCTTTGGCGGTTTTGCGTTCAGCCAGGGTGCCACCCGCTCGTTTTTCGGCATAAATGCATTGCTTCTCGGCGATTGCTTGCACTCCCTGAGAGGCGGGTAATAGCTTGCAGGAAAACCACTGTCGGGCAGCGGACAGGCCTGCATCCGTGCTCCTTTACTTTCGACGGTGATTGACATTTGGGCCTCACGTCTCATACTGTGGGTAAAGGTGCTGTGGAGAATTAAAGCTGCTGTGGAGAATTAAAGCTGCTGTTGAGAATTAAAGCTGCAGTGGAGAATTACACCTGAAGTGGAGAATTAAACCTGATGTCAATAATAAAAGCTTAAGT
>CAYNXK010000281.1:0-2155 GCA_964401125.1 uncultured Aliiroseovarius sp. | reverse complement strand
CATGGTAGGTCGTTTGGCCATATCTGCCAGCCGCCGGGGGAAGGCAAGGTAGCTGTCAGTATTCCTCCAGTCGCTGGATCAGATCTTCGTAGGTATAGCTTTGGGCAATGTGGCCATCGCCGCCGCGCTGAAAGCGGCGGTCACGCGGTAGGCAACCAAAGCCGCAAATCTGCGAGACTTCCATATCCGTAGTGTCAATATACCAAAGCCGACCACCGGGGGTGGAGACATAGCCGTCAATGCCCATGGCCTCATCAGCCTCCACATCATTGCCAGAGGGAATTTCGCCGCTGTAATCCAGCGACCAGGCACCGTGGGTATGATAGGATGCAGTGATTATGACGATGTTGACTGGGTCATCGGCAAGGCAGGAGGCCTCGTCGCCACGGGCTGCAGGTGAGGCTATCAGCCGCCCGGCCTTATCATAGCCGATAAAGCCGCAGAATTCGACGTTCTCACGAATAGAAGGGCGCTGTAATTCGCTCAGTACCTGTTTGACAAGCGCCACTTCGGCACGCGATTGCGCCGTTGCTGTGACTATGGCGGATGAATATAGCAGAGCCACGAGAGCGGCGGTTTTCAAAAATCGCATAGGAAACCCTTATGCCAGACCAGTATACTCAAGTTTATACTAGAATGATGCCCTCGGACAAGGCGCGTGCCACCGCATGCGTGGTATTCAAAGCTCCGAGCTTGTGGCGGGAACTCTCAATATAAACTCTCAGCGTATGCTCGGAAATACCCATTTCCTTTGCAGCTTGGGCACGGTTTTTACCTTTGGCAAGGTGGGTCATTGCCCTTAATTCTTGAGGAGAAAGCGCTGGCATACGTGCGCCTTGACCCACTTGCTCAAACTCCAGAGCCTTTTTGTTGAGCTCATGCCCAATGACCATCAGGTCACGGGCATTGCTGTCAACAAAAACCCGCCAAGTATCATCGTCACATTGGTTGTTGATGGTCAGCAGGGCAAATTGGCCGTTCGGGCCGCGGATCGGGACCGTGTAGCCCTGATTGCCCAGCCCGTGTGCCAAAGCATCGGCAAACATTGCCTTGGAGGGCCGCGAAGACCAGTCGAGATCCTTCCAGATCACGGGTGTGAAACGTTGAAAGCAGCCGAAAATTACCGGGTCCAGGCGCAGATAATTTTTTTCCAGATAATTGTCGATCCACTCGGTCGAATAGGTGCCGGCGCCATAACGTTCGCCCAAGGCGTTCACCCAATGGTAAACTACATGCCGGACTTTCAGAATATCACGAAGTGTTTCAGTTGCCGTTTGAATATGTTCAGGCGACGTCGCTTTCTGCAGGCTGTTGACGAGGCTCTCCCGGTTTGCCTTCATGGCTGATTATCTGTCCCGCTTCATTGCCCTGCTGACTTGCAATTTCAGCAAGGGCAACAAGACAGGTGTCTTCCAGTTCCGCCGCTGTCGCATGCATGCCATTCTTTTGGGCAAATTTTTTCAGGTCGGTAAGAACATCAATGATCCATTCATTTGTCATGTAAAGCCTCGATTCCAAGTTTACCTTAAGATTGCTGTAAACAACCTTAGCATGTGGCGTAGAAACCCATAATTCACCTATTTAGACCCCCCATATATAGTGAGGCCGGAAAAAATAAGGTTCTGATAGAAAGTTATGAAGGTCGATAATGTTATCATTTTTCAGATGATTCGCATTCAAAGCTCTAGCCAAGTCTATATTAAGCAGCGCGATGGGTTTTGAGAGACCTGCGTGAACAGAGACCAAGCACATTTCTGTTTGCATCGGCAAGGGTATTGGTGGTCAAAAAATAAGTGACATACACACCTTTGCGCTGACGCCTGATTAGCCCACAACGCTCCATTTCACGTAAGTGGTGCACAAGCGATGAGGGACTGAGTCGTGTCGCTACCTGTAATTGGGAATAGCTTTGGCAGATTTCAGGGTTTTCAGTCATTAACCGAAATATCAGAGCACGGCGCGGATGGGAAAGGGCTTTGAATCGGAGGGCGATTTCACTGTCTTTGAATTCTGGCATAGTGGTCTCCTTTGTGATGTTCTTGGTACGTTCACAAAATAGAAGGCCATTATTTGGTTGATTTTTGGTTAACAAAACACAAGTTTCACCGGAAAACCGGAAAACCGGAAAACCGGAAAACCGGAAAACCGGAAAACC
>CAYNXK010000280.1:0-2209 GCA_964401125.1 uncultured Aliiroseovarius sp. | reverse complement strand
GATGCCGCCAATGGCCAGCCGCCGTGTCATCAGAACCAGATAGCGCAGATCACCATCTTGCGAGGCACCGCCCTGCAAAGCACCACCCTGCAAAGCACGGCTCTGCAAGATACCGCCCTGAAAGATACTGGGCCGGTCCCGGCGCAGCCACAGATATGCCGGCATGACAATGTTATTCGAGACCATGGTGGAAAGCGCAATTGTTGTCACAATCACCATGGCCGTGGCCGAAGAAAAGCCGCCAAGAAAGGCCAGCATCGCCAGCCCCTCGTGGCCCATGGACAAGGGCAGCGTCAGCACAAACAGGTCCGGGTTGGCCCCCGCCGGCATGGTTTGCAGGCCCACCACCGCAATGGGCACCACAAACAGGCTCATGAGCAGCAGGTACAGCGGAAAGGCCCAGGCGGCAGTAGCCAACTGGCGCTCATTGACATTTTCCACCACCAGCACCTGAAACATGCGCGGCAAGGTCAGAAAAGCCGCCGCCGACAGAAATGTCAGGCTGACCCAGCGCGATGAATTCAGCTCTAATGCGGCAATGGGCGAGGTCTCGATCATCTGGGCAATCTCGCCAGCCCCGCCGGCAATGCCCCAGACCACAAAAACACCAACAGCCAGAAGCGCCACCAGCTTGACGATGCCCTCAACCGCGATGGCGGTAACAACGCCGGAATGGCGCTCACGGATGTCTAGCGTGCGGGTGCCAAACAGAATGGTAAACAGCGCCAGCCCCGCTGCCACCCAAAGGGCCGTGGCATTCAGATCTGACTGTGTCCAGCCCTGTTGACGGTCAGCGGAAAACACCGCAAACGAAAGGGTAACTGATTGCAATTGCAGGGCAATATAGGGCGTGCTGCCAACCACTGCCAGCACTGTAACAATGACACCCAGCAGGTTTGATTTACCATAGCGTGACGAAATCATATCGGCGATCGAAGTAATGCGCTGGGTGCGCCCCAAATACACCATTTTGCGCAGGATCCACCACCAGCCCACCAGCACCAGAGTCGGCCCGAGATAGATGGTGATAAATTCCAGCCCCGAGCGCGCCGCATAGCCGACCGCGCCGTAAAAGGTCCAGGCCGTGCAATAGACCGAAAGGCTGAGCGTATAGACCAGCGGCGAGCGCAGCCATTTTGCCCGCCCCCGTTTGGCCTGACGGTCAGCCCAGAAGGCAACGGCGAAAAGGGTGGCAGCATAGGCAAGGCAGACCATTACCAGCAGATTGAAGTTGACCATCAGTCCCGCGCCCCGCCTGTGCTATCTCCTGTGCCGCCCTCATCATTGGCCGTCGCCGAATCGAAGCGGCGAACAAGGTATGAAAGAACGCCGGTCAGCATGATAAGGCCAAGCCATGCCGAAAACAGATAGACCCCGCCGGCAAAAGTCGTGCCAGTACCTGTCGACATTTTCAGAACCGGGATCAGAAACATCAGCGCCCCCAGTATCGGCAGAAACCTGATGGCATCAATCAGCCGCCGCCGCCGGTAGGTACGGCGCGCCAGAAACAAAGGCTCCGCCGGTGACCTCTCTAGCGGTCTCACTGGGCGCCTCTCCGCTGGTTTCACAAGACCGAAATCTCGCGCACGGCCTGCAACAGTTCAGCATTGGCAAACGGTTTGGTCATGAAGCGGGTGGCGCCAAGGCGTTTGGCTAAAACCCGATCTTTTTCCTGACCCCGTGCCGTCAGCATCAGCACCGGCAGCATTGCCTGCGCCGGGTTGGCGCGCAAATCCTGTAACACATCATAACCCGAACGCCCCGGCAGCATCACATCAAGAATCAGCACATCAGGGGCAATCCGTTCTATCTCATCCATGGCCGTTTCACCATTGACATGGGTTGCCACATTCCAACCATCACGGCTTAGAATATACCCGATCACCTCAATGATATTCGGCTCATCTTCAATCAGTAAAATCTGCTTCCCCATCAATCTTCCCCCCCCCAATCTTCACTCCCCAGCCTTCAGACCTCATTCAGACAAGCGCTTGCCCGGATGCCCCCAGCTTGACTATCCACAAACAGGCCGCTTGTGTCAAAGTCCCGTTTGGGCTGGCCGCGGAATATGCTCAGCTTCAGGTCGTGCTTTTACTTGCCACTTCTACCACAGGGCATTGGTTTCTGGCAAAACTGGCGTGGTATAGCGCACGGGAGTGAATTTTGATCGCAAAATTCATGAAGCATGCGCGTAAATTCAAAGGCTTAT
>CAYNXK010000279.1:0-2235 GCA_964401125.1 uncultured Aliiroseovarius sp. | reverse complement strand
TTGGTGCCGGCCAGGTGAACAACCGGCGGCAGACGGCGTTCCGGGTGATCCAGGGCGGCCAGCAGGTGCCAGACCCGGTCAAGGCTCAGGTCGATGAGCTTGGGGTGCAAGGTCATCATCCGTTCAAGGATGCGGTCCGAAGGGGCCACGCTCACTTTTTTGCGGCCTTCTTCAGGGCTTTGTTTGGGTCTTTGGCTTTCTTCACGGCCTTTTCATCGGCTGTTTTCGCTGCTTTCTCATTTTCACTCTCGTCCGGCGGCGGTAAATCTCCCAGCACGCGCGGGGTCAGGCCCAGCAACATGCGCAAGATCACCACCAGCTCGTCTTTCAGGCGGCTTCGGTGGGTAACCCGGTCTAACATGCCGTGATCCAGCAAATATTCAGCGCGCTGGAAGCCCTCGGGTAGCTTTTCACCGATGGTTTGCTGAATAACCCGTGGCCCGGCGAAACAAATCAGCGCATTTGGCTCGGCGATATGTACATCCCCCAGCATGGCATAGCTGGCGGTAACGCCGCCGGTGGTAGGATGTGTCAGCACCACGATGTAAGGCAGGCCGGCCTCTTTCAGCATTTGCACGGCAATCGTGGTGCGCGGCATTTGCATGAGGCTGAGAATACCCTCCTGCATACGCGCCCCACCTGCGGCAGAAAACAGCACCAGCGGACGTTTGAGGGCCACCGCCCGCTCGGCGGCGGTAATGATGGCGTTGCCCACATACATGCCCATGCTACCGCCCATGAAGCGGAAATCCTGCGCTGCGGCAATGATTGGCGTGCGGCCAATCTCGCCCTCGGCCACCAGCATCGCCTCGGCCTCTCCTGTGGTTTTCTGCGCCGCTTTCATGCGGTCCGAGTATTTTTTCTGGTCCCTGAAGTGCAAAGGGTCGGCAATCGGCTTTGGCACGTCTAGTTCCGAAAAAACCCCGCCGTCAAACAGCGCCTGAAAGCGGATCCGCGGGCTGATCGGCATGTGGTGGTCACAATCGGTGCAGACATGCAGACTTTCGTCATATTCGCGGTGAAACAGCAATTTGCCGCATTCCGGGCATTTGGTCCACAGGTTCTCGGGCACTTCACGGCGCGAAAACAGTGAATTTATGCGGGGGCGGACGTAGTTGGATATCCAGTTCATCGCGCGCTTTGCCTTTGGTTGAAGCCTGTTTGACCAGATAAGCCCCTCGCCGCTGAAATGCAATCGCCAAGCGGATTGGCCAAAATGCTTGTGTGCCAGTGCCAAGACGAATATTGCCATATGAGAAAATTTTCAGGAGGTCGCCATGTCCACATCAAAATTCGACAAAGCCAATTTGCCTAGCCGCCATGTGACTGAAGGCCCGGAGCGGGCACCACACCGCTCTTACCTCTATGCGATGGGCCTGTCGGACACGGAAATTCACCAGCCGCTGGTTGGTGTTGCCACCTGTTGGAATGAGGCCGCACCCTGCAACATTTCTCTGAGCCGTCAGGCGCAGGCGGTGAAAATGGGTGTGAAGCAGGCCATGGGCACGCCGCGCGAATTTACCACCATCACCGTGACTGACGGCATTGCCATGGGCCATGAGGGCATGCGTGCGTCCCTGCCCAGCCGTGAGGCCATTGCCGATTCTGTCGAGCTGACCATGCGCGGCCATTGTTACGACGCCCTTGTCGGGCTGGCTGGTTGCGATAAATCCCTGCCGGGCATGATGATGGTTATGGTGCGCCTGAATGTGCCAAGCGTGTTTATCTATGGCGGGTCTATCTTGCCGGGCCGCTACAAGGGCCGCGATATTACCGTACAGGATATGTTCGAGGCGGTAGGCCAAAATCAGGCAGGCAGCCTGAGCGCTGCTGAGTTGGATATAATGGAGCGGATCGCCTGCCCCTCATCCGGTTCCTGCGGTGGCCAGTTCACGGCCAATACCATGGCTGGGGTGTCTGAGATTATCGGGCTGGCGCTGATGAATTCGTCCGGCGCGCCTGCGCCCTATGAAAGCCGCGACCGTTATAGTGAGGCCTCGGGCCGTATGGTGATGAGCCTGTTGGAGAAAAACATCCGGCCGCGCGATATTGTCACCCGTAAGTCACTGGAGAACGCCGCCCGTCTGGTGGCTGCCACTGGTGGCTCCACCAATGCCGGCCTGCACCTGCCGGCCATCGCCAATGAGGCGGGGATCGACTTTTTCCTCGAAGACCTCTGTGACATTGCCCGCGACACGCCGTATTTCGTCAACCTGAAACCGGGCGGTGAGTATG
>CAYNXK010000278.1:0-2312 GCA_964401125.1 uncultured Aliiroseovarius sp. | reverse complement strand
CGACCAGCTCGGCGGCGATGGCTTCAACGATCGGGCGGGCCTCGGCCTTGCTTATGCCGGGACGCAAGCGTTTATCATAGAGGATGCGCAGCAGTAATTCGTCATGGTAGGTTAGCAGGGCAAACTCGTTATCATCATTGAAGATTGAGGGCCGGGCCTGCGGGCTATCATTGGAAAGCCCGAGGCTTTGGGCGATTTCCTCGTGGATGCAAGAGGTGCGCAGCAAGTCTGGGTGCTCGCCCCGGATGATAACAAAGGTGTGGTCATAAATGCCGCTTTCGCCCGGATCGGCAGAGAAAACCACGCAATAGGTGCTGCGCGCCATGTTCAGGGCGGCGTTGATGCTGGCGGTTGAGATGCGCGGATTTATGGCGTGCAAGCTGGGGCCAAGCAGGGGGCGTTCATCTTCGTTAACGATGAAGATATGCAGATTTGCCGCCAAGTTTGTTGCTGTCGGGCTGTTTGCAAAGCTAAGCCCGGTCAGCTGCGACAGGCGGCTTGTAAAGCGGCTGATCTGGTTTTGGTCATGGCTGCGTTTTTCGGGCGGCACCGAGGCGCCGAAGCTAATGCTATAGCGAACCGGCTGGTCCCAGCGGCTTAGTACACTGGGGGTTTCGTGCGCCACAAGGCGGCCGGATTGCGTGGTGTATTCCTTATAAAATGCAATTTTCAGGAAGTTTCGCGCCAGTGCACTTGCCGAGAACATCTCCCCTGGGCCGCCGCCATCTTTGCGCAACAGCCCCTGGGTCAGCAGGCTGTTCTGCACCCTTTGGTAATAGGCCTGCACCTCCAGGCTGGCAGGGCTTTGCTGCGTGATTTCGGGGCGCGGAACCGGTGTTGCTGTTGGTGCGGGCAGCGGTGCAGGTTGTTCACATGCCGCCAGCAAGGTTGCCCCTGCCAGCAGTATTGCCATTAACCTTTTGCGCTGCCCGGTCAAGATCAGCTACCAGAAACGGCCGCGCCGACATTGCTGCCAACCCCGTCACCACGGGATTTGGCTGATGAAAGCGTGGCCTTCAGATCGGCCTCCATTTTCTGCAATTCTTCCTCAGCACTTGCCCGGCGCGCCTTGCCCTCATCAGCGATTGTCAGGCTTTCCTCGATGGTGGCGATCAGGTCGGCATTGGCGGATTTGATGGCCTCGATGTCAAACACCCCGCGCTCCATTTCCTGGCGCACCATGCGGTTGGCTTCGCGCAGGTTGGAGGCGTTGGATTTGAGCAGTTCGTTGGTCAGGTCGGTGGCGTCTTTGACTGCCGCTGCCGCCTCGGTTGAGCGCTGGATGGTCACGGCTTGCGCCAGTTGAGTCTCCCAAAGGGGCACTGTGTTGACCAGGGTCGAGTTGATCTTGCTGATCAGGGATTTGTCATTTTCCTGCACCAAACGGATGGCCGGCAGGCTTTGCATGGTTACCTGGCGGGTTAGCTTGAGGTCATGCACCCGGCGCTCAAGGTCGTCGCGCGCCGACCGCAGGTCGCGCAATTCCTGAGCCATGATGATACCCTTGTCTTCCGGGGCGGCCTCGACTTTTTTGGCCTTGGCCGGAATGACCTTCTCGTCCAACTGCTTCAGCTTGGCCGCGCCAGCCGAAATATAAAGCGCTAGCTCATTGTAAAAATCCAAGGTCTTTTCATAGAGTTTATCGAGAGACTTGATGTCTTTAAGCAGCACGTGTTCGTGGCCCAGCAGGCTATCGGTGACCCGGTCGATCTGGCCCTGCACGCCCTCATAGCGCGCCATGAAATTGGCGGCAGGTGAGGCCCGGCCCAGCAGTTTTTCAAACCACGAGCGCTTGCGGCGCATATCAAGTTCGCCCACCGAAAAGCCACGAATGGTGGTGACGATCGAGCGCAGGCTGTCGCCCGCCGGGCCAACATCCTTGTTGCGCACCCCTTGAAGCATCTCCTGAGAGATCACCTGCAATTCAGCCTGCGCGCCCGAGCCGAACTCGATGATCGACTGGCTGTTGGTCATGTCGACTTCATCCATGCGCTTCTGAATTTCAGCAGAGGTGGGTTTGTCAGCCTGCTCCAATGGCACCAGAGCCGTGGAAGGCTCAGGCAGGATTACGGCGGCAATTCCCTCTATTTCCTGCAGCGCGGCCTGAGCCTGTTCTCGGATAGCTTCAGTCATATTATTCTCTCCGTTAATTCCGTGTTAATTCTGTGTTAATTCCGTTCCATGCGCACACCTTCACGGGCAAGGCGCTCGCGCAGCACCTCGATTTCCACGTCAAGGTCACTGCTTCTGTCTGTTAATAGCTGATCGGTGCGGGCTGTAAAATCACTTTCGAGGTCATCCAGCAGAGCCTC
>CAYNXK010000277.1:0-2321 GCA_964401125.1 uncultured Aliiroseovarius sp. | reverse complement strand
GCCGATCAGCGGATTTCTGATGACCAGAGCGCTCGTAATGATGCTGGCTATGGTGGCGCCCAATTTCCGCGCCGTGC
The DNA here is from genome assembly GCA_964401125.1 of uncultured Aliiroseovarius sp. Classification (GTDB taxonomy): domain Bacteria; phylum Pseudomonadota; class Alphaproteobacteria; order Rhodobacterales; family Rhodobacteraceae; genus JAAEUB01. The sequence continues at coordinate 2,244 of CAYNXK010000277.1, read as the reverse complement.
CGCGCCGCACGGGTCTGGCGCTTTCAGTAGCCCCAGCCGTAATACAGCCCAGGATTCAGCGCTTGAATATACCAGTGGAGGCCTGGCGGTGTCCGGCTCGGCAATTGGCAGCTCGACACAGGTGACCGGGGCTGACAACGGCACCTGTAAACATGTGACCGGCAGCCAATATGCAAGCCCTGCGGCCCGACAGGGTGATTGCAGCCGCCAGCCCGGCCAACCCGGCCAGCCCGGCCAACCAATGGCCAACGGCGCGGTCCGGCGTGACCCGGTAACCGGAGCCAAGGTTGCCGAGGCCCTTACCTGGCGCGGCCAGCGTGTGACCGGCCCGGATGTGGAGCATGATCCGCGCATGACCGGCGATGAGCCTGGCGCCTGCGCCACCGTAACCGGCACGCAATATCAAGGCCCGGCCACCCAGTTTGGCTGGTGCGAACCCGAACAGGCCGGTGCCTCTGAGAGCCGCCGCCTGCCTGATCCTGTGGCCGGAGCAAATGTAACCGGCAATGCGCCGCTGCGTGGTGGCCCGCTAACCGGCACCGAGCGCGGTGAAAAGCGGGAAATATCGGGCACAAGCTATTACCGCGCACCGCAGCCGGTGCAGCAACCTGATGACCCGGTTGCCAGCCTGAATGATGGCTTTTCAGTAGCCTCACCCCAGCGCTCTGCGCATTTGAGTGGCAGGATGTCCCGGATGTCCGAGGGCGATTCCGCCAACCAGATCACCAGCCAGATCACTGGCACCTTTGCTTGCGGTGAAGGCAAGATCACCGGCAATTCCGAGTTTGCCTTTATCCCCCGGCAGGGCAAGCCCGGCGGTGCCCGTAATGATGTAACCGGCGAAGGCAGCATGTCAGGCACGCCCATAACCGGCGGCGCTTGGGGCGAACATTCGGCAGTAACCGGCACTGTCGGCGGCTTTGCTTCGGGCCGCAACCCCAGCCAGCGCGCCGGTAAGCCGCAATCATTTTCAGGTGCCAAGGTTTTTAAGCGTGCCCCTCGTCATGAAGAGCCGCGCCAGACCATAACTGGAGCCGCGGGCTGGACCGATAAAACGGCCTCAAAAGTAACCTTGTCTGGCGGAGCGCAAGGCTGATGGCCATGGCATCATATTTCCCCCATGTGCCCGGCTCACACCCTCCGGGCCGCCAGCCCTTAGGGTCTTTGGCAGACCGGCGCGTTTCTGGCCGACAATGGCAACAGGGCATGCGCCGGCAACAGGGGCAGCAGGCGGACATTGCGGCTGGCATGTCCAGCACTATGACCGCAAGGCATCCGCTTGCCGATAGTGGCGCTTCGCAAAGCCTGCGCCAGCGCAGCGATGATATAAAAGTAGCTTTTTCAGGCATTGAGCCGCTGCTGACTTCACTGGCTGCACGCCAGTTCGGGCCTGGGTTCTCGGAGGTGGCACAGGCTGAACTAAGCCGCAATCTGGGCGTGAATATTGACGCGGCAGACTTACAGGCCAGCTGGGTCGCCCCCCTTGATATGCAGCGCATCCAAGCGCTTGCGGTACTTGGGGTTTTTTGCAATCTGGCCGATCGGGACATTGCGCGCAGCTTTGCGGCGCAGGAGATCAGCGAAGATGCGGCAGTGCTGATCCAGCGCTGGGGCTTTCACGCCGTTGACATAACCCCTTGCGCCGATGGCCGGCTGGCTGGGGTGATTGACCATATCCTGCGGGTGCCTGCCGGGGTTATCGCCTATCGCCAGTCTCATGCCGGTGCCATGTTCAGCGTAGAAGATACCCTGCGAAATTTTGAGAGCATCCAGTTGCAGCGGTGGAATGTCGGCCTGCCAAACAAGGCCAGCGAGAATACCGCTTATCTGAAAATCGGCGTCTACCATTTTTCCAGCCGTGACCCGCTGCATCAGGGCTGTGCCGCCCATGGCAGCAATGACGCCCTTGCCGCCGCCGCCGTTCTGCGCCGGTTGGAGCAGTTTCAGGGTGCGGTCGGAGCGATTCATGGCGGGCCTGAAAAAGCGGCGATTCTGCTGGTTGGTGTTGATACCGATACCGATGCAATCCGGGTGCATGTGCCAGATGCCAGCGGCCGCATGTCGGTTGAGCAGCACCTATCAAGCCTTGATATTTATGACCAAACTCTGACGCTGGCACGCGATGCCGCCAAGGAGCATATCCGCCATGCGGTTGCCGATTGCGCCCATGTTGATGCGGCTGATGCTGCGACCGAGGGCATGCGCTGGTTCTGCGGCTATCTGCTGAAGAACAACCTGAGCCAG
>CAYNXK010000276.1:0-2328 GCA_964401125.1 uncultured Aliiroseovarius sp. | reverse complement strand
CCAGTCAGTAAAACGCGAGCTTTTGTCCATATCAGCCCGAACGATCTTGCGCACCAGTGTTTCATAGCCGGCCTGATCGCCAAAGCCGCAGACCATAGCCGCCACTTGGGTATCAATTAACGGCTTGGGAAACAGCCCGGCTTCGATAAAGAAAATCTCCAGGTCCTGACGCGCCGCATGGAACACCTTGACCACGGCCTCATCCCGAAACAACGTATAGAGTGGCTCCAGAGATAGGCCATCTGCCAATGGGTCCACCAGCACCGCATCCTCATTGTCATCAGCGCCCGGCACCGCCAGTTGCACAAGGCAGAGCTTGGAGTAATAGGTGCGCTCGCGCAAAAACTCGGTATCAACAGTGACATAGGGGAATTTAGCGGCGTGGCGGCAATAGGCCTCCAGCGCTTGCGTTGTGGTGATGGTTTTCATGTGTGCTTTCGGTCGCCTATAATTTAGCCCCTGATAGGCGCTGGCGCACAAAAAGGAAAGGCACAGAAAAGAATCAGCTCAGAATGAACTTTGTACGGTCGCCTTCTACAAAGCGCCGCAGCACTGCCGCATAAAGCCGGTGTTCCAGTGGCTGAATGCGCGCCGCGAGGCTTTCGGGCGTGTCGTCGGACAAGATTTTCAGGCCCGCAGCCCCCAGAACCAGGCCGCTATCAAGCTCGGCGGTGACTTCATGCACGCTGCAGCCGGCCCTATCATCACCAGCCTCAAGGGCGCGGGCATGGGTGTTCAGGCCCTTGTATTTGGGCAATAGTGACGGGTGAATATTAAGCATGCGCCCGGCCCAGAGACTGGTGAAATCCGCAGACAGCACCCGCATGAACCCGGCAAGGCAGATGATGTCGGGCCGGGCCTGCACCAGCGCGGCGCTCAGGGCTTTCTCAAACGCTGCCCGCTGGCCTTTGAAGGCCCGGCCGTCAATAATGGCGGTAGGAATGCCAAATGCGCGGGCTTTTTCAAGCCCCGCCGCCAGTGGCACATTCGAGACCACCAGACAGGGCCGCGCCTTGTGATCACCGGTCATGCTTTGCACCAGAGCCACCATGTTGGTGCCGCTGCCCGAAATCAGAATCGCCACGCGTTTTTTCACACAAGCGTGCCTTTGTAGCTGACGCCCTCACCTTTGGTCACGTGGCCCAACCGAACCACCACCTCGCCGTGCTCTTGTAAAAGGGCCGCCAGCCGGTCTGCCGCATTGGCCGCTACCACCAGAACCATGCCCTGCCCGGCATTGAAGGTTTTCAAAAGCTCGGCCTGTTGCAGGCCACCGGTTTCTGCCAGCCAGCGAAACACCGGCGGCAATTCCCAGCTATCAAGGTCAACAATGCAGCCCAGCCCGTCAGGCAGCACCCGTGGCAAGTTTTCACTCAGCCCGCCGCCGGTAATATGCGCCAGCCCATGCACGCCACCAGCCTTGATCGCCGCCAGCGCCGGTTTTACATAAAGCCGTGTTGGTGTGAGTAAGGCCGTGCCAAGGCTACCTGGCCCCCCAAGGCTACCTGGCCCAAAGGGGCAATCAGCCTCCCAGCTTAGCCCCGAAAGCTCAACAATCCGGCGCACTAATGAATAGCCGTTTGAATGCACCCCATCAGCGGCAAGGCCCAGCAACACATCACCCTCACTCACCCCGGCGGGCAGGGTCTGGCCACGCTCCAGCGCGCCCACAGCAAAACCCGCAAGGTCAAAATCATTGCCCGCATACATGCCCGGCATTTCAGCGGTCTCACCACCAATCAGGGCGGCCCCTGAACGAACGCAGCCCTCGGCGATACCCTCGATAATGCGCGCCGCCTTGTGGGTGTCCAGTTTGCCCGTAGCGAAATAATCCAGAAAAAACAATGGCTCGGCACCCTGGCAAATAAGATCATTGACGCACATGGCCACAAGATCAATGCCGATCGTATCGAGATTTCCCGTATCAATGGCAATGCGCAGCTTGGTGCCAACGCCGTCAGTAGCCGCCACCAAAATTGGGTCAGAATAGCCAGCCGCCTTGAGATCAAACAAGCCGCCAAAGCCACCCAGCCCGGCCATCACACCGGGGCGCATACTGCGCTGTGCCGCCGGCTTGATACGCTCGACCAGCAGATTGCCGGCGTCAATATCAACACCGGCATCGGCATATGTCAGCCCTTTTTTGTCTGCCTCTTTATCTGTGCCTCTATCTGTGCTCATACCTGCCCCCGATTACCTGCCAGCCGGATAGCCCAAGAGCCACCTAAAGTCCACGCCCCGCTTGACGCCGGGCACGGATTTGATAGGAGAGTGTCAGGCGGGCCTGTAGCTCAGTTGGTTAGAGCAGAGCGCTCATAACGCTTTGGT
>CAYNXK010000275.1:0-2354 GCA_964401125.1 uncultured Aliiroseovarius sp. | reverse complement strand
GAATTTAGCACACAGCGGCCTCGGCCCAAGCATATTCAGGTGCCGATTGCCTTGCTGGGAGCCGCCGCTTCACCGCCTTTGGCCAAAATGGTGCCCAGCCAGCCGGCGCAGGTGACGGTGGCCGACATGTCAATGGCTCTCAAATTGCTGGCCGGTGCTAAGCGCCCATTGTTTATCTTTGGCGGTGGTGCCCGCAAGGCGGCCCCGGCCGCGCGCCGGGTTTGCAGCCATCTGGGGGCGGCAAGTTTCACCACCAATGCCGGGCGCGGCATTATTGCGCCGGATGATGCGCTGCATTTTGGGAGCACTCTGGCGCGCCCGGAAAGTGCGCAGGTGATAGCTTCGGCCGATATGGTCATTGCCATTGGCACCGAGCTGGCCGAGGTTGACCTGTGGCGCGCTCACCTGGGCCATGAAGCACCGATGCTTCGGGTGGATATTGATGCCGAATGTCTGGCTGATACCGCCCGCGCCAGCTGGCAGATTCTGGCCGATGCAGGCAGCTTTCTTGATGCATTATCAAAATCTTATGAGTTGGAGCCGCGCCGCATTCCGGGCTGGTCCCGTGAGGAGGTCTTGGTCATGCGCAAAGGCTTTCGGGGTGAAGCCGATATAGCCCGCCCCGGCATTGCCGTGATTTGTGACGCCCTTGCCGCAGCCTTGCCCACAGATACGATGTTTTACTCGGATATGACCCAGTTCGCCTATGTGGCCAAAGAAATATGGCCTATGCACCGCCCCGGCCACTGGCACCACCCTTTTGGCTTTGGCACGCTGGGCTATGCCTTGCCCGCCGCCATTGGTGGCGCGGTGGCGCGGCCGGGCAAGCCGACGCTGGCAATTGCCGGAGATTACGGCTTTCAGTACAGTTTGCCGGAGCTGGGGGTGGCCACTGAATTGCAGCTGCCGCTGCCGATCATCCTATGGGATAATGCCAAACTCAAGGAGATCGAAGATAGCATGATCAGCGCTCAAATCGCCCCCAATGCGGTCACAGCGCAAAACCCTGATTTTCTGGCCTTGGCACGGGCTTACGGGGCTGAGGCCCGGCAGCCGGAAAGCCTGACTGCGCTGATTGCCGACATCATGACAGCCTTCAGCGCCAATGGGCCAACTGTGATCCGGGTGACGCCGCAGATCAGGGCTTAAAGCATTTCCAGATTTTGTTGGATTTACCTTCAGTGGAAATGCTTTAGAGCGTGACCAATCCAATTGAATTCAATCGTCGACCCGAACGCGTTTGGAAGTGCAAACGCTGCCTCGGGCCGACGACTGAATGCTTGACTCTGATTAGATTGGATTCGCTTTAGTTCCAGCAGGAGACCAGCACGGTAATGTCAGCCGCCATGGCGCTCATGTCTACCGGGTGCATTGCGGCACCCGCATTGACCATATTGACATTATTTGTGGCGGTGGCAGTGGTGGTGGCGGTCACGCCATGCTCCACAAGGAAGGCTGTCAGCGTACTGGAATTGGCGGCGAAATTCACATCATCGGGCAATTGCCGCCCGGCCGTATCAGGGCGCGCCAGCAGCATGCCCAACACGGCCCCGCCATTATCCAGAACCGGCCCGCCGGCATCTCCGTCCTGCACATGCAGGCTCAGCCGTGTCAGGTTTTTTTCGCCAGCCAGGCCTTTGAGGTCGGCCAGGGTGCCAAATGTCAGGGTCGGAGCGCTCAGACGGCCCTCAAAAGGATAACCTGCAACGGCGATATCAGATTGCAGCCGTGGCTCGCCCGCCAACAAGTTGGCAATGGCGGTGGGGGCCAAGCCCTCAACAGGCTTCAGCAGCGCCAGGCCAAGGGTGGCATCAATGCCGATGATTTGGGCGTCATAGCTCTCGTTGATGGTGATGCGTTGGCAATTGCTCACAGCCCCGGCCGTGGTCAGTACCGCGCCGCTGGCATCCACAAAGAAGCCGGAGCGGGCCAGATCGGCGCGCCGTATTTCCAGCCCGCTGAGCAAATCAAGGTTCTGCTGCGCCGCGTCAAGCCCGGCATTATCAGCCAACGCCTGACCGGCAATAGAGGTAAAGCTGGCCTTCATTTGACGCAGAGCCATATCGCGGAGGCGTTGATTGGCCCCGTTTTTGCCCGCCTTGCTGGCAGGCCAAACCAAGGTGAATCCCTTCACCGCACCATCTACCAGACGGGCGTAGGTATGCGAGGAAATTAGCTCATTCGTGCCGGTCAGGGTGAACTCATCTTCCCGGCGTTGCCGCGCGCCACCCAGCGGCACAATTTCCAGGGTTTGCAGGATATCATAAAGGCCAAACAGCGTGTTCTGGTCGCCGATTTGGCTAATCAGAACCAGCCGCACGCCGCTCTCATCCAAGCTGTCATAATGCACAAAT
>CAYNXK010000274.1:0-2354 GCA_964401125.1 uncultured Aliiroseovarius sp. | reverse complement strand
ACTCTGCCAATGATGATGAGATTGACCTGCTTCAGATATTCCGCAAGCATTGGCGCGGTAAATGGTGGATTGCACTTGTCACCATGGCGGCTATTTTTGTCGGTGGCTATTATGCCTTCTACGTTGCCACCCCGCAATATACTGCAAACGCAGCCGTCGTTCTGGAAAGCCGGCAGGATCAGGTGGTTGACATCACCTCTGTCATGACCGGGCTTGGCGGTGATCAGGCAACCATCAACACTGAGGTTGAAGTTCTGCGCTCACGTGGATTGATAGAAAACCTGGTGCGCCGGATGGACCTGACTACGGACCCGGAATTCAACCCCAATCTACGCGAGACCCCCGCCTTTTCAGTCGCCGGCATACGGGCGCTGATTTTTGGGGCAGAGGTACAGCCTGACCTGTCAGAACAGGCCATTCTTGACAAGACCGTTGATGGGGTTCTGAAGGCTATTTCGGTTTCCAACCTGCGCCAGAGCTTTGTGTTCAACATCACCGTGGTCACAACCAGCCCGGCCAAATCTGCCAATATCGCCAATACATTGGCCGAGCTGTATATACTCAGCCAGTTGGAGGTGAAATTTCAGGCCACTGAACAGGCAACCACCTGGCTTTCCGAGCGGGTGGCGGTGCTGCAAGTCGAGCTTGAGACGGCGGCGGCAGCGGCCAAAAACTTTTCGGCAGGCACCGACCTTGTCAGCGCCGAGGCACTGGATTTTCTCAACCTCCGGGTTAAGGAAGCACGAAACCGGTTGAGTGATTTGAGTGCCGACCGGGAGGGGTTCAACGCGCAGCTGGCCGCCCTGACCAACGCCCAGGCTGAGGGCGTTCGCGCACAAATGGCGGTAGTGGCAAACGACAATAGCCTTAACCGCATCCTCAACACAAAGGCCGGCGATGCCATCTTTGACGCCCGTTTCAAGCTGATTCTGCAAAGGGCGCAACTGGAAGTGAGTCGCGCCACGGAGCAGATGCAATCGCTTGAACAGTCAATTTCAGCACTGGAGGCTGATTTCACCCGGCAATCCGTCGATCTGATCGAATTGCAGCAACTGCAACGCGAAGCCGAAGCCAGCCGCCTGATCTATGAGTTCTTTCTGGGCCGCCTCAAGGAAACCTCGGTTCAGCAGGGCATTCATCAGGCTGACAGCCGGATTTTATCAAACGCACCACTGCCAACCGCAGCCACCGCGCCGCGCAAGCCTCTGATCCTGGCCCTCGCGGCAATGCTTGGCATGATGATAGGAGCCGCCATCATCCTGTTGCGCGAAATGCGGCATACCGGTTTCAGAACCGCCGAGCAGCTGGCAGCAGCCACCGGCTATACGGTCATGGGCCAGATCCCGCAAATTCCGGCGCGCAAGCGCATGAATGTCATGCAGTATCTGGTCGACAAGCCAACCTCGGCTGCATCTGAGGCGGTGCGAAATCTGCGGACTTCGCTGCTGCTGTCAAACATTGACAAGCCACCGCAGATGATCATGATCACCTCGTCTATTCCCGGTGAAGGCAAAACCACCGCCTCGATTGGCCTGGCACAAAATTTTGCGGGGCTGGGCAAAAAGGTGCTGCTGCTCGAGGGCGACATCCGGCGCCGGGCATTCAAAAATTATTTCGACCTGAAGGATACCAAGGGGCTGCTGAGCGTGCTGTCCGGTGATGTAACGATCGCGGATGCCGTGCAGAAAAACGACCTGTTGGGCGTTGACATTCTGATTGGCGAAAAAAGCAACACCAACGCCGCTGACGTGTTTTCCTCAGACAGGTTTCACGCCGTCATCAAGCAGATGCGCGATTTGTACGACATTATCATTATCGATACACCGCCGGTGCTGGTGGTGCCGGATGCCAGGGTCATTGCACAAGCTGCCGATGCTGTGCTCTACGCTGTGAAGTGGGATAGCACATCGCGGGTTCAGGTTACAGAAGGTCTCAGGCAGCTCGAGACGGTCAATATCCGGGTGTCCGGGCTGATATTGGGGCTGATCGACCCGAAAGGCATGAAGCGCTATGGCTATGGCAACCAGTATGGCGCATATTCCGCCTATGGGAAAAGCTATTACGATGCCTGAGGGCAAAGCTTACCATGGTAGCGACGGTGACATAGCTAGGCTGCAGAACCGCAAAGGTTCAAAGTCACCCACCACAAGCCGGGACTATACAGTTAGAACTTAGCAGCCGATCTGTGCAACAAGGCTGTTTTGGTGCAGGCTTCTGTTGCCAGGTGCCTGCGGACCCCGCCAAACGCGGCTAGGCGATTGGACTAAGTTTCGGCAACTCGTACTGCTTACGCAGCAAGAGCCATAGCCGGAGCACGATTGTCATTAGCAATTATGCAGTTTGAACCGATAACG
>CAYNXK010000273.1:0-2368 GCA_964401125.1 uncultured Aliiroseovarius sp. | reverse complement strand
GAAACAGCGACCCGGCGCATGCATGCGATCACTGGGGGGTTTGACCGCACCTTTTTTGGCCCGGCGGCACAGGCTTATGGTGAGGGTGTGCCTGACCTTATCCGCGACCGGGTGCAGGATTTTTCTGACAACACGTCACTGCCCGGTATCATTGTAAATGGCCTGTTGCAGGGCGAGATCGAGGATGCGGCCCATAATGCGGTGCGCTTTTTGTTCAATATCACCATCGGCCTTGCCGGGCTGTTTGATCCGGCCAGCGGCATCGGGCTTGAGGAACGCAGCACTGATTTTGGCGAAACCCTGCATGTCTGGGGTGTGCCGGAGGGTGATTATGTGGTGATGCCATTTTTCGGGCCGTCAAATGACCGTGATGCGGTGGGCATTGTGGTTGATTTCTTTACCAACCCGCTTTCCCATGTGCTTGTTTCTCCGGAAAGCAGCGTGGTGACCGCTTCGGGCATTGTGGCACGCTTTGGTGACCGCTATACTTTTGGCGATACTATTGACCAAATTCTCCATGAAAGCGAAGATGGATACGCCACTGCCCGGCTGCTCTTTCTGGAAAACCGACGCTTTAACCTCAGCGAGGGAGACATATCAGATGAACTTTTTGACATCTATGAGGAGGCCTATGAATAACCTCCTGACCCGTCGTGCTTTCATGGCCACACTTGGTGGATTTGCCATCAGCCTTGCCTATGTGCCCGCCGCTTACGCCTTTAGCGTCGACAAGGCAGAAGCGCTGATTGACAAGGTGATCACCGATATTTTCAGGATTATCAATTCCGGTAAGCCCGAGGCGGTAGCGCTGAGGGAATTTGAGGGGATATTCAGCCAATATGCCGACACAGATATCATTGGGCGATTGGTTTTGGGGGCTGACGGACGTACGGCCTCGGCGGCGCAGAAACGCGCCTTTGCCAGTGCGTTTCAAGGGTATATCTCGCGCAAATATGGCCGCCGGTTCCGAGAACTTGCCGGCGGAGGTATTGAAATCACCGATGCGCAGGCAATCAAAAACCGCTTTGAGGTTACCACCATCACCATACGTCCCGGCCGACGCCCGTTGGAGGTGATTTATGTGGTCTCCGGCAGGTCCGGACTGTTTTTTGACATGCGCATCGCAGGCATCAGCTTGATAAAATCCGAACGTAGCGAAATTGGCACCATGCTGGACCGGCGCGGCGGTGATCTGAACCGGCTGATTGCCGACCTGAAACAAATGTAAAAGCTCAATCAAAGTCCGGCAGCACCTTCCCCGGGTTCATTATACCCTTTGGGTCCAGCGCATCCTTGACTGCGCGCATGACGCGCAACGCCACGGGGTTCTTGTGCCGGACCATGGAGGGTTTCTTTGATAAACCAATGCCGTGCTCAGCCGAAAAAGAGCCGCCGAGGCTGACCACAATTTCCTCGATCTGTTCGACTATCCGCTCCCTCAGCGCCGGGTCATCACGGCTGCACAGCACTGAATAGTGGATATTCCCGTCGCCCAGATGCGCCACTTCAAAGTGGCGGGCACCGGCATCCAGCCCCGGCAATACCCCATCCATCCGCGCCAGAAAGGTTGCTACCTTGTCCAGAGGCAGGGCAATGTCGGTATCCACCCTTGGCTGTAGCGCAATCATCACTTCGGCGGCCGCCTCGCGCCGTGCCCACATCTCATGGCGCTGGGCTTCATTGCGGGCAATGCTGGCATCCAGCACCACGCCCTCCTTCATCAAGCCCGCCAACACCCCCTCCAGATAGCTGACAATGGGCAGGCTGCCATCCTCGGCCAGCGCGGCATCCCGCGCCGCAGATACGCCGATTTCAACCAGAATGTTCACCTCATAGCGGGCCTGAAACGGAGCGCGCGCCTTGGGAAAGTGAGCAAGATGGGCCTCGATATAGGCGCGCGGCATATACTCAAACGCTTCAACAGCACCGCCGGTTTCCTGTTGCAGCCGGTTCAAGAGGCCGAGCGCCTGCGTGAGGGACGGCGCGGCAATCATGGCGGTGGCAAAGGCCTGCGGTCTCTTGACCAGTTTCAGCACCGCCGCCGTGATTATCCCCAGCGTACCTTCCGCCCCGATAAACATACCCCTGAGGTCGTATCCTGAATTATCCTTGTACAATTCACCCATCATATCAAGTACTTCACCATTTGGCAGCACCACCTCAAGCCCAAGGCACAGGGCGCGCATACTACCATATCGCAGCACGTTTGAGCCACCTGCATTGGTGGAAAGCATACCACCCAACATGGCCGACCCACGGGCACCGAATGTCATGGGAAAGCTCAAGCCAAGTGGCTCTACTGCATCATGCAGCGTGCTCAGAACCACCCCGGCCTCAACAATTGCCAGCCGCGCTTCAGGTCTGATCT
>CAYNXK010000272.1:0-2381 GCA_964401125.1 uncultured Aliiroseovarius sp. | reverse complement strand
GATGAAAAACCTCGTCTACAACATCCGTCGACTTGGCCAGTTGCACCGCCTGAATCCGTTCCCGGCGTGAAAACACCAGGATGTGGGCGCGATCAGCGCCTCCAATACCCGGTGCGGATCAGTGACCGTCCCTGACCACCTCAAATCCGGTGTAGCCCAATAGCCAAAGCATCAAAACAAGGCCATTACGCCCTCAGAAGGTCAATAAATCGAGGTGTGCTATGAGGTGCCCTATAGCTGGTTTTGATCTGGTCGATCAGAGCAAATCGGGCGGTGTTGCTTCGCGCGCCAGGGTTTTTATCATCTCATCCAAAGGCTCGACGCTGGTTTGTTTTTGCCCCAGCCGGCGCAGGGTAACATTGCGCTGCTCCACTTCGCGTTGACCAATGGCAAGGATTACCGGCACCTTGCCCAACGAATGTTCGCGCACCTTGTAGTTGATTTTTTCGTTGCGTATGTCAGCCTCCGCACGCACACCCGCCTCCTGCAAAGCTGCCACTACCTCGGCCACGAAATCATCGGCATCCGAGACAATCGAGGCCACCACAACTTGCCGTGGGGCCAGCCAGAACGGTAGTTTCCCCGCATGGCTTTCGATCAAAATACCAATGAAGCGTTCGAATGAGCCAAGGCAGGCACGGTGCAGCATGAAGGGGCGGTGTTTGGCGCCGTCCTCGCCGATATAGCTCGCATCCAGCCGCTCGGGCAGGTTCGGGTCAACCTGAAAAGTGCCGCATTGCCAGACCCGCCCGATGGCATCTGTCAGCTTGAAATCCAGCTTGGGCCCGTAAAAAGCACCCTCGCCGGGGTCAAGCGTATAAGCATTTCCGGTGGCCTTGATGGCGTTTTCCAGCGCCGCCTCGGCGTGATCCCAGCTGGCATCGCTGCCGACCCGTTTGTCAGGGCGGGTGGCGAACATGATCTCGAATTCCTCAAAGCCCAGATCCTTGTAGACCGACGAGAGGAAATCAATGAACTTGGCGCATTCGGCCTCGATCTGATCCTCGGTGCAAAAGATATGCGCGTCGTCCTGAGTAAAGCCGCGCACCCGCATGATACCGTGCAGCGCGCCCGAAGGCTCATAACGGCTGCATGATCCAAATTCGGCCAGTCGCAGGGGCAGGTCGCGGTATGATTTCAGGCCTTGATTATAGACCTGCACATGGCAGGGGCAGTTCATGGGTTTGAGCGCGTTGATCGACTTTTCGCGGGCATGTTCTTCGTCCACCTCAACGATGAACATATGCTCCTGGTATTTGTCCCAATGGCCCGAGGCCTCCCAGAGCTTGCGGTTAACCACCTGTGGCGTGTTGATCTCGCGGTAGCCATCGGCGCGCTGTTTGCGGCGCATGTAATCTTGCAGTTCGGTGTAAATAGTCCAGCCGTTGGGGTGCCAGAAAATCTGGCCCGGTGCCTCTTCTTGCATGTGAAACAGGTTCATCTCGCGGCCCAGCTTGCGGTGGTCGCGCTTGGCGGCTTCCTCCAGCATATAGAGGTGCTTTTTCAGCCCTTCCTTGTTGCGAAACCCGACGCCATAAATCCGTTGCAGCATGGCGCGCTTACTGTCACCGCGCCAATAGGCCCCGGCGACGCTCATCAGCTTGAAGGCATCGGCAGGCACCTGCCCGGTATGGGCCAGATGTGGGCCACGGCAGAGGTCTTGCCAGTCGCCATGCCAATACATACGCAAAGGCTCATCACCGGCAATGGCCTCGATCAGTTCAACTTTGTAAGGCTCACCCGAGGCCTCATAAAAGGCCACGGCGCGGGCGCGGTCCCATATTTCGGTACGCACCGGCTCGCGTTTATTGATGATTTCCTTCATCTTGGCTTCAATGGTGGCAAGGTCGTCATCAGTAAACGGCTCGGCCCGGTCAAAATCATAATACCAGCCATGTTTGATCACCGGGCCGATGGTGACGCGCACATCGGGCCACAGCTCTTGCACGGCGCGCGCCATGATATGGGCGGCGTCATGGCGGATCAGCTCCAGTGCGGGCACCTCATCTTTCATGGTGTGAATGGCAATGGCGGCATTTTCGCTGATGGGCCATTGCATATCCCAGTGCTGGCCATTCACGGTAGCCGAGATTGCCTTTTTGGCCAGTGAGTTGGAGATGCCGGCGGCAACATCCGCAGGCGTAGTTCCGGCTTCATATTCACGCGCATTGCCATCGGGGAAGGTGAGTGTAATCTGGGCCATATCAGGCTCCTCGTCAGTTTGGCGCCTACGAAACGCCCGGTTGCGGGTATATGCAACTTTTGGCGCGCGGCGCAGCGCAAGTCAAGCGGCGCGGCACAGGCATATATAGCGCACGAGAGTGAATTTTGATTGCAAAATTCATGAAGCATGCGCGCGCGTTCAATAACTTATAGCCTGA
>CAYNXK010000271.1:0-2460 GCA_964401125.1 uncultured Aliiroseovarius sp. | reverse complement strand
CGTTTCGCGCGCCCCGCCCAAAACCCGTGCCTCAGGTTTTGGGCGGGACGCTTTAACAAAGCTATACTCAAAAACTCGGATTTCCGAGTGTTTTGAGTATAGCATATGAAATATAAATAAAAACCACGCTCTCCCTACTGCTTTTCCTAGAGTTTTCAGGCGAGTTTTCAGGCCGTGCCCATCCTACAGGCTTGAGCCTGCGCCGGTTTCCGTTTAGGCACAGTTTCGCACATTTGCGCATAATAAGGCCAAAGCCATGAAATTTCTCGATCTTACCAAAGTTCATATCCGCTCTGGTGGCGGCGGTGGTGGTTGTGTGTCTTTCCGCAAGGAAAAACACATTGAATACGGTGGCCCCGATGGTGGCGATGGTGGACGCGGTGGCGATGTCTGGGCCGAGGCGGTGGATGGTCTCAACACGCTGATTGATTTTCGTTACCAGCAGCACTTTTTTGCCAAAAGTGGCACGCCGGGCATGGGCAAGCAGCGCACCGGGCCTGACGGGGCCGATATTGTGCTGAAAGTGCCTGTGGGATGCGAGGTTCTTGATGAGGATCAGGAAACTGTGGTTGTTGATCTCAATAGCTTGGGGCAGCGCGTCATGCTGGCCAAGGGCGGCAATGGCGGTTTTGGCAATCTGCATTTCAAAAGCTCGACCAACCGCGCGCCGCGCCGCGCCAATCCCGGCCAGCCCGGTGTTGAGCGCACGCTTTGGCTGCGCCTGAAACTAATCGCCGATGTGGGCCTGTTGGGCCTGCCCAATGCCGGTAAATCAACCTTTCTGGCCGCAACCTCCAATGCCCGGCCCAAAGTGGCGGATTACCCCTTCACCACGCTGGTGCCCAACCTTGGTGTGGTCGCTGTGGACGGGGCCGAATTTGTGGTTGCTGACATTCCCGGATTGATTGCCGGTGCCAATGAAGGGCGCGGGCTGGGCGACAGGTTTTTGGGCCATGTGGAGCGCTGCGCCATACTTTTGCATCTGGTCGATGGCACTGGCGAGAATGTGGCGGGGGATTATCAGATTATTATCAAAGAACTAGAGGCTTACGGCGGCGTTCTGGCCCACAAGCCACGCCTGACGGTGCTCAATAAGATAGATGCGTTGGATGCGGATGAGCGGGCCGAAAAACATGCGGCCCTTGAGGCCGTGGCCGGGCCTGTCATGCTGATGTCAGGGGTGACGGGCGAGGCTGTCACCGATGTTTTGCGTGCCCTGCGCAAGGAAATAAGCGCCGACCGGCTGCGCCTGAAAAGCAGTGATGCGCAAGAGGCCCAATGGCAGCCCTAGGCCGAGGGCTGGGGCTAGGCCAAGCCCAACGCATCGTGGTTAAAATCGGCTCGGCCCTGCTGGTCGAGGCCGGGCAATTGCGCTCTGATTGGCTGGCCTCGCTGGCCGTTGATATCGCCGCCCTGAGGGCGCGCGGCGTGCAGGTGGTGCTGGTCTCGTCAGGCTCTATAGCTTTGGGGCGGGCAGTGCTGGAGTTGGCGGCCAAAGACCTGCCGCTGGAGCAAAGCCAGGCCGCCGCTGCGGTTGGTCAGATCCGCCTGGCGCGGGCTTATGAGGAGGCATTAGGCCCGCTTGGCCTGATCACAGCGCAGGTTTTGCTGACGCTGGAGGATAGTGTCAACCGCCGCCGCTACCTGAACTCGCGCGCTACACTTGAGCAGCTTTTGCACCTTGGCGTGGTGCCCATTGTCAATGAAAACGATACGGTGGCAACCGATGAAATCCGCTATGGCGACAATGACCGGCTGGCGGCCCAAATCGCCGTGACCATTGGCGCTGACCACCTTGTGTTGCTATCGGATGTTGATGGTTTTTATAGCGATAACCCCAAAACCAATGCGCAGGCCCGGCGGTTTGAGATCATCGAGCAAATCACCCCAGAACTTGAAGCCATGGCGGGTGATGCGGGCACTGGCCTCTCAAAGGGCGGCATGAAAACCAAACTGATGGCGGCAAAAACTGCCACTGGGGCAGGCTGCGCCATGATCATCACCGAGGGCAGCCAACCCAACCCCCTGAAGGCACTGGAAGCCGGCGCTCCGGCCACCTTGTTTACCGCCACAACCACCCCAAAAGCGGCCCGTAAACTCTGGATATCCGGAATGAAGGCCAAAGGTATAATCACCATTGATGCCGGGGCGCAAAAAGCCCTGACGCGCGGCAATTCGCTGTTGCCCGCCGGGGTCACACAGATTGCAGGCCAGTTTCAACGCGGCGACCCGGTGGCAATTCACGGGCCACAAGGCGCGCATCTCGGCATTGGGCTAACCAGCTACAGCGCGGCTGAGGCAAATGCCATCAAAGGCAAACATTCAGAGCAATTTGAGGCCCTCCTAGGCTATCCCGGCCGCGCCGCTCTCATTCGCCGCGATGACATGACACCTTGATTTGTAAGGTGGTAGGCCCGGCAGGACTCGAACCTGCGACCAAAGCGTTATGAGCGCTCTGCT
>CAYNXK010000270.1:0-2463 GCA_964401125.1 uncultured Aliiroseovarius sp. | reverse complement strand
CGATGTCAGCATCGCGGTGAATGACTTGGCGTTGCAGGTTTGAATTATCAACCTCATCATCATCAACCACGCCAATGGTGCCAATGCCCGCCGCCGCCAGATATAGCAGCGCGGGCGAGCCAAGCCCGCCGGCCCCGATCACCAGCACGGCGGCGTTTTTCAGGGCCTTCTGCCCCGGCCCGCCGATCTCACGCAAGATAATGTGGCGGGCATAACGGCTCAGTTCGGTATCGCTAAACGGCCCGGTTTCGGGAGTTTCAACCTCACGTACCCGCCCCTTCAGAGCCTTGAGGCCAAATGCATAAGCCACCACCAGCCCCAGCGCCAGCAATGCGGTCCCCCAGCCAAACAGGGTGCCACCAAAGCGCAGCTCAAACGGATGCCCGGCGGGCAGCACGAACTGCGCCACCAAAACCACCGCCAACATCAGGCCAATGAGAATAAATCGCCGCGAATACGGCACCCGCATCATCGCCCCCAACCCCCAAAAGAATGCTGCCATGAGTAATATCAAGAACATGCCAGCCCCTCTATGCGCGCCCGGTGGAGCCAAAACCGCCCTGACCACGCATGCTGCCACTCAGGCTTTCAGTGGCCTCAAAACTGGCCTTCACCACCGGAGCCACCACCGCCTGCGCGATACGCTCGCCATGGTTTACCACATAAGAATAAGCTCCCAGATTGACCAAAATCAGCCCCAGAGGACCACGATAATCACTGTCAATCGTGCCGGGCGCATTCACCAGCGTCACCCCGTGCTTGAGCGCCAGCCCAGAGCGCGGCCGCACCTGGAGCTCAAAGCCGGGCGGAATTTCCAGCCGCAGCCCAGTGGGAACCAGCGCTCGTGCCATCGGTTCCAGCACAATCCCGCCAGTCCGATCGCCAACCGCCAGATTGGCCCGCAAATCAGCCCCCGCCGCCCCTGATGTTTCATAGGAAGGTAAAGGCAATGCCCGGTCCGCCCCGGCATCCCACATTATCTTGATTACTGGCACGTTTTCCCCTTCATCTTGGTAAAAATACTCCCGCCGGAGGCCTCATATCAATGGGGTTGAGATGGCAGCGGTCTCGAGGTTCTGTATTTTGTTTTTGTTGCAGCAATCGCCGTTGAAAACGTCCCCTGGGACATGCCCAAAATCACCCTAAGACACTTTATTTTTTGTGAAACATCAGACACCTATCATCTTATCTCCAGAATGTGGCAAATGATACTTATCTCAGCGAGTGTTTTTGACCACAAATATAACAGCACGGCACAAGGTTGCGTCAAAAGATATTATGTCAGTAAAATATAAAATATTCCAGCGGGAGTTATGCGGGAGTTATCCTGCATGAGCTGATTATGAGGATTTTCGGCTCTGCCAGAACCGCCTGGATACTTGCAGCAAGCGGTAACACTCCACAATATCAGTTGCGCGCCCTCTTGGCGCCGCTCTCAATGGCTGCGCGCAATTTTTTCTCTAGCATGATTTGCTTTTCTTCAGAATAATATTTCAATCCAAACATGTCTTTCACATAAAAACTATCCACTACCTGCTCGCCATAAGTGGCAATGATGGCGCTGGCAATATACACATTGTTTTCCGCCAGAGTGCGGGCCAGATCATAAAGCAGGCCCGGTCGGTCGCGGGTATCAACCTCGATGATCGTGTAAATCTCCGAACCATCATTATCAAACGTGATCGAAGTTGGCACCTTGAAGGCGCGCTCGCGCTTCTTGATGACATCGCGGGCACGCATTTCCTCACGGGTAACAATCTCCCCAGCCAATGACTTGCGGATCATTTCTGACAGTCGCACGAGCTTCGACGCCGCATAGGGATGGCCGTGGGCATCCTGCACCCAAAAAGCGGCGGTGGCAAAACCATCCTTTGAAGTATAGCTGCGGGCGTCCACCACCCCGGCCCCAACCAACGCCAAAGCTCCGGCAAGGCGGGCAAAAATACCGGGATGGTCGGTCAAGGCAAAACAGATGCGGGTGGCGTCGCGCTCTTTGTCTAGGTAGAGGTCGATACGCACCTCATCCTCTCTTATATTCTTGAGAAGATTGGCAAAAACCACATGTGCGGTCACATGTAAACCTTGCCAATAGGGCGGATAATGCCGCGCGGTCTCGCGCTTTAGGTTGGCCTTACTCCAATCAGCCAGAGCAGCGCGCAGGTTGCGCTTGGCCTGTGTGCCGCGCACCTCACGGCTGATTGCCTCAAAGCCGTCCTCCAGAACCAGCTTTGTCTGCCGGTAGAGGGCGCGCAAAAGAACCGCCTTCCAGTTGTTCCAGGTGTTTGGCCCAACCCCGCGAATGTCGCAAACTGTCAGTACCAGCAACAGGTCCAGCCGCTTGACTGATCCGGCCGCCTTGGCAAAGTCGCGCACGGTGCGCGGGTCGGCTATGTCACGTTTCTGGGCCATGTCACTCATCAGCAAATGGTAGCGCACCAGCCATTCCACATCGTCGCACTCACG
>CAYNXK010000269.1:0-2487 GCA_964401125.1 uncultured Aliiroseovarius sp. | reverse complement strand
ATATGGCCCGCCTAAAATATAATAGGCCACCATGGCAAACTGGGCGATTTCCAGCGTCCAGCGTGATGGCAAAAAGAAGGTTTTCGAAATTGATGACCAGAGCAATATGGCGACCATGACAAAGATGCCGTACATGATGATCCGGCCCAGCCGGTAATTCACAGCGTCAACTATCCGCACGTATCTGCGCATGAACCAGATCATCTTCGCACCTGTTGCACAGAAATATGGTGCGGTACGGCACATGATATGCTTGGCGTCTGTGTGGTTTCCTTTTGAGTTTCAGAAATACTTCTTATGAACATGTTCAATTTGAACCCCTATAAAGAGGAAGTCACGCCAATCTGAGGCAATCTGTCAATGGTAAATTGTTTTTTGTTTGATTTTTGACACCGCCCAGATATCCCTAGAGCGGGAAAGGGAAAGCGTGCCGCTATGCAACAAGCACGTATCGTTTTTTATATGATCTTAAAGTGGTGAGCCGTGATGGGTTCGAACCATCGACCTACTGATTAAAAGTCAGTTGCTCTACCAACTGAGCTAACGGCCCACTGCGAAGCGGTGCCTAACCCCCGGCTCGGCGCGGGTCAAGCCAAAAACGGTTGAATGTATTGCATGACTGGCAAAGAAACCGGCAAGAGCGTATATCGCACTACATGAACCTGCCTGACGCTGATACTGGCCTGCCATTCATGAAGTGGCACGGCGCTGGAAATGACTTTGTGATCATTGATTCACGAGGGGATTCGGCACGCGATTCGGCGCGCGATTCGGCCCACGATTCGGCGCGTGTGACCAAAAGTCTTGCCCGGGCGCTGGGCGACCGGCACAAAGGTGTGGGATTTGACCAGCTGGCCGAAATTCGGCGCTCGGATGTGGCCGATATCGACCTTGATTTCTGGAATGCTGACGGCAGCCGTGCCGGAGCCTGTGGCAACGCAACCCGCTGTGTGGCGCAATTTATTATGGGCGAGACCGGGCGCGAGGCCCTGACCATCCGCACCGGGCGCGGCTTGCTTGAAGCCCGGCTGGAGGGTGGCGAGATCACCGTCAATATGGGCCAGCCGCAGCTTGACTGGCGCGCGGTGCCGCTGGCTGAGGAGGTGGATATTTTGCACCTTCCCATCAAGGGTGATCCGGCGGCTATTGGCATGGGAAACCCCCATTGCATATTTTTCGTCAAAGATAGCGCCGCCGAGGATGTGGCCGGGCGCGGGGCGGCGATGGAGCATCATGGGCTGTTCCCGGAGGCCACCAATGTGGAATTTGCCCAGATCGTTGCCCGTGATCATATCCGCCTGCGGGTCTGGGAGCGCGGCACGGGTATTACGCTGGCCTGCGGCTCGGGTGCTTGCGCTACGCTGGTGGCGGCGGCACAGCGCGGCCTGACCGACCGCCGGGCACGCATAGAGGTCGATGGCGGCTGGCTGGCTGTAGATTGGCGCAAGGATGGCCTCTGGCTGTCTGGGCCAACCCTGCATGTATTCAGCGCCACTTTGAGCGCCGCCTTTCTGGCCAACCTGTCATGAATGTGAAGCCGCCTGTCTTTGCCACCTTGGGCTGCCGCCTGAACGCCTATGAGACAGAGGCGATGAAGGAGATGGCGGCTGAGGCCGGGTTGAACGGAGCAGTTATCATCAATACCTGTGCGGTTACCTCCGAGGCGGTGCGCAAGGCGCGTCAGGAAATCCGCCGCCTGCGCCGGGAAAACCCCGATGCCCGCCTTATTGTCACTGGCTGCGCCGCCCAGATAGAGCCTGAAACCTTTGCCAGCATGCCCGAGGCTGATGCGATCATCGGCAACACCGAGAAGATGCAGCCGGCAACATGGGCCGGATTGATGCAGGCTACCGAACGTGTGCAGGTCAATGACATCATGAGTGTGGTCGAGACCGCCAGCCACCTGATTGACGGCTTTGGTACGCGTGCGCGTGCCTATGTGCAGGTGCAAAATGGCTGCGATCACCGCTGCACCTTCTGCATAATCCCCTACGGGCGCGGCAATTCCCGTTCTGTACCCGCCGGTGTCGTGGTCGAGCAGATCAAACGGCTGGTCGGCAAAGGCTACAATGAGGTGGTGCTGACCGGCGTTGACATGACCTCATGGGGTGCCGATCTGCCCGCCGCACCACGGCTGGGTGATTTGGTCCTGCGTATCCTGCGGCTTGTGCCAGACCTTGCGCGCCTGCGCATCAGCTCGATTGATTCGATCGAGGTGGACGAAAGCCTGCTGGCTGCCATTGCCACCGAGAAACGCCTGATGCCGCATCTGCACCTCAGCCTGCAACATGGTGACAACATGATTCTGAAGCGCATGAAACGCCGCCACAATCGCGACGATGCCATTGCCTTTACCGAACAGGCCCGCAATCTGCGCCCGGACATGACCTTTGGCGCCGACATCATCGCAGGCTTTCCCACCGAAACCGAGGCGATGTTTGAAAACTCCCTGAAACTTGTGTCGGAGTGCCGCCTGACATGGCTGCA
>CAYNXK010000268.1:0-2493 GCA_964401125.1 uncultured Aliiroseovarius sp. | reverse complement strand
TTTTGTGCATATTATGCGATTAAAGGAGCGGCACAATTCCGCGACAGGTCCAGTATTGATGCGCATCAAGGGGCGATCATCCTACAAGATCCAGCGCGAGTTTCCCGAGCTGCGAAAGCGTTACTGGGACCAGCGGTTTTGCCTTCTCGGGCATGCAAACATGCCCTGTCAGGTGACAGGCCCGTGGATATTTCTCGACCACGTCCAGAAATATTACCGACGCTGTCATACTTCAGTATCTTGAATTGCACTCAAAACGGGAACCTACCGGCGTCAGCCGGTAGTCGTTCAGTTCACCCTGCTGTTTTTCATCCTGTCAACAAGGATGATGCCGCCGATTGCGGTGGCAATCCCGATCTTTACGATGTTCCGGAAACTGGGCCTGAACAACACCCATCTTGGCATGATCCTGCTTGCCGCCGCCGCCCCGAACTATTCGGATAGATCCGCCAGAAAGCAGGCAACCCGACGTTGCCCGACCCGGCGCATGGCCGGGCGTTCCGCCTTGCACCGGTCAATCGCGATCGGACAGCGTGGGTGATAGGCGCATCCGGTCGGCGGGTTGATAGGGTCGGGAATTTCGCCCTTGGGCGGCTCGACCTCACGACCGAACCCGTCCAATTTCGGGGCCGCGTTCAGTAGCATCTTGGTATAGGGATGTTTGGGCGCGCTAAACAGCACGTCGCGCGAGGCCTCTTCGATCAGACGCCCCAGATACAGCACGCCGATGCGGTCGGCCATGTGCTGGACGATGGTCAGATCGTGACTGATCAGCAGATAGGTCAGGCCGAAATTTTCCTGCAGGTCGCTCATCAGGTTCAGCACCTGCGCCTGCACCGACACATCCAGCGCCGAGGTCGGCTCGTCGCAGACAATCAGTTTCGGTTCGGCCGCCAGCGCCCGGGCGATGCAGATGCGCTGACGCTGGCCGCCGGAAAACTCATGCGGGTATTTAGACGCATCCGCCCCCGACAGGCCAACCTGTTGCAACAGGCGTTCGGCAAGGCCTTTGGTATTGCCACCACGCGCCGCCACCGGCTCGATGATGATGTTGCGCACCCGCCAACGCGGATTGAGGCTGGCGAATGGATCCTGAAATATCATTTGGATACCGGCCCGGGTTTTGGCCACCTTGGCGGCATCACTTTCGCGGCTCAGATCAACACCGGCAATTTCCACCCCGCCTTTGGTCGGGGCCAGCAGCCCGACAATGATCTTGCCGATGGTGGATTTACCCGAGCCGCTTTCGCCGACCAGCGCATAGATGCTTTGTTCCTCGATCTCAAAGCTGACGTCCGACACAGCATGCAGAAACGCCTTGGGCTCGCGTTCGATCAGCCGGTTCAGCCAGGGCCGCGAGACATCGAATATCCGGGTCAGGTTGATGACGCTGACAAGGGCGCTCATGCGGTGGCCTCTTGGGCAAACCAGCACGCAGCGTGGCCGCCGTAGGCTTCAAGGCCCGGCCCCGGGTCGCGGCTGCAGCGGTCCTGCTTGATCGGGCAGCGCGGGTGAAAGGCACAACCCGGTGGCAGATTATCAAGGCGCGGCATAGCACCGGGGATCTGGTTCAGCCGTTTCTGCCCCTTGGCAGCCTGCGGAGTCGAGGCCATCAGCCCCTTGGTATAGGGGTGCGTGGGATGGCTCAGCACCTGGCGCACCGGGCCAAGTTCCACCAGTCGCCCGGCATACATCACCGCCACCCGGTCGGCGGTCTCGGCAATCACGCCCATATCGTGGGTCACCAGCATGATCGCCATGCCACGCTCAAAGCAAAGGCGTTTCAAAAGCGCGATGATCTGCGCCTGCACCGAAACATCCAGCGCCGTTGTTGGTTCATCAGCGATCACCAGCGAAGGCTCGGCACACAGCGCCAGCGCGATCACCACACGCTGGCGCATACCGCCGGAAAACTCATGCGGGTAACTTTCGATGCGGCGCGCAGCGGCCGGAATGCCAACTTCTTCCAATGCGGCAATGGCGCGCGCCGCCGCCTCTGCCTTGGTGACTGGCAGGTGTTCAAGGATGGTTTCGCGAAGCTGCTCGCCGATCGGCAAAAGCGGGTTCAGAGAGGTCAGCGGGTCTTGAAACACCATGCCAATCTGTTTGCCCCGCAAGCGGCGCATGGCCTCGCGGGCAAGGTTGTCGATACGTTGGCCGTTCAGCCATATTTCGCCCCCGGCAATATGGGCCGGGGGGTCCAAAAGCCCGATCACCGCATTGCCGGCCATGGATTTTCCGGCGCCGCTTTCGCCAACCACGCCCAGAATTTCGCCCGCCTGGATGTCAAAGGACACCGCGTCAACCGGGCACAGCACCGACGAACGCAACGGTATTTCGACCCGCAGGTTACGCACAGAGAGAGCCGGTTCAGCCATCAGCGCAACCTCGGATTAAGCACGTCGCGCAGCCAGTCGCCCAACAGGTTGACCGACAGCGCCAGCGCCAGCAGGGTGAGCGACGGGAACAGGATGATCCACCATTCGCCGGAAA
>CAYNXK010000267.1:0-2520 GCA_964401125.1 uncultured Aliiroseovarius sp. | reverse complement strand
CTTTTGGACGCCGATTACCCCAATATGGGGGTCAGTTTTGCATGCCTATCCACAGCGTGACCCTCGGCGGTGTGAACGCCGCTTGCCGTCAATGGACCAGACCCGCGCCCTGTGCGAGACCCACGCCCTGCTTCAGGGTTTGAAGGCAGAAGACCTGCTAGTGGATTGCAGGTAACGCAAGAGTCCGAATAGGGATTCCAAACTTTTGCGATTATGCGGGTCTGCCGTATGCGCAAGGGAATCTCATTTACCGTCACCGCTGATGATCGCCGTCGTCTGGACGCGATTGTTGCGGCTCGCCCGGTGCCGCAGAAATATGTCTGGCGGGCCCGGATTGTTCTTTTCAGCGGCGATGGGCTCGGCACGAGTGCGATCATGGCCGCGCGCGGCAAATCCAAGACCTGTGTCTGGCGCTGGCCGCTGGCCGATAGGGTGTTTGCCTGCAAACCTCGAGCGGCAGGTGCCCAAGGACAAGAAAATACACGTGATCCTTCCTTTCGGCGAATGAAACCATTCGCCTGTCCACTGCCCCCTCTCAGCGATGCAGGCATCGCCTGCCGGGCAATGGGACAGTGGTTTGCTTGCAAACTGTTACCTGACAGGTGATTGTCTGCAATCGCCGAGAAGCCATGAGAGGGGGCAGTGGATAATTAAGGCATCCACAAACATCCCAACACCCGCGCCTGGCTGGCGCGCCAGCCGCGCTGGACTTTCCACTTCATCCCGACTTCCAGTTCGCGGCTGAACGCTCCCCCTCCTGCATGTAAACATGCACTGTCCCATTGCCCGACAGGGGATTGCTTGCAATCCCTGAGAGGGGGCAGTGGTGGAAGGGTTTTTCGCCAAGCTCACCCGAAGGCGATTGCAACACGGCGTGTTCAAACCGGCCGATGAACTGGAGCAGGCCATCGACCGCTTCATCGCCGAGCACAACAAAACCGAAGCCAGAGCATTCGTCTGGAAAGCCGACCCCGACAAAATTATCGCCGCAAGAAACCGAGGGTATCAAGTGTTGGATTCAATCCACTAGAGGGCCGTGCGAGTTATGCGGACTGGCTACGAAATGACATGCTGGCCCGCGACGGAGCCGTCCGGCGCTGGAATGCCAAGTCACACAAACCTAACAGGTGGCGCGTATAATTGCTTACCTCTGGACTTGGGCCGCCGGCCGCCTTACCTCTGTGCCCATCTCGGAGAGAATGATGACCAAACCACCCATGACCCTGATCCTTGCTGCCCCCCGTGGCTTTTGCGCCGGTGTTGACCGCGCCATCAAGATTGTTGAACTGGCAATCGAGAAATGGGGCGCGCCGGTCTATGTGCGCCATGAGATTGTTCATAACCGCTATGTGGTTGACGGGCTGCGCGAAAAGGGTGCGGTGTTTGTTGAAGAACTTGATGAAGTGCCAGCCGACCGGCCAGTGGTATTTTCGGCGCATGGCGTGGCCAAATCGGTGCCGGCCGAGGCCCGGCGACGTAACATGGTTTATGTTGATGCCACCTGCCCGCTGGTATCAAAAGTGCATAACGAAGCCGAGCGCCATAGCGCAAACGGGCTGCAAATGGTGATGATCGGCCACAAGGGCCACCCGGAAACCGTGGGTACGATGGGCCAGTTGCCTAAGGGCGAAGTGTTGCTGGTTGAAACCGCCGAGGACGTAGCCCATATCCGCCCGCGCGATGCCGGCCGCCTTGCCTATATTACCCAGACGACCCTTTCGGTTGATGATACCGCCGCCATAGTGGCCGCCCTGCGCACGCGCTTCCCAGCCATTATCGGACCACATAAGGAAGACATCTGCTATGCTACCACCAACCGCCAGGAAGCGGTGAAATGTATCGCGCCGCAGGTCGATGCGCTGCTGGTGATCGGCGCGCCAAATTCATCAAATTCACGGCGTCTGGTTGAAGTCGCCCGCGCCAATGGCTGTGCCTATGCCCAGTTGGTCGAGCGTGCCGATAATATCGACTGGCGCGCCCTTGAGGGGGCGGCCTCGGTCGGGTTGACCGCTGGTGCATCAGCCCCCGAAGTGCTGACCAATGAGGTCATTAACGCCTTTCACGCCCGGTTTGAGATTTCTGTCAAACTGGTTGAGACCACTAAGGAAAACGTGGAATTCAAAGTGCCCCGGATATTGCGCGCAGAAAAAGCGTGAGCGATGCTGCCACTATCGCCGCCTATGACGTCCGCGCCGCAGAGTATGTGCACCTGACAGAGGCGCTGCATGAGCAACCCGAACTTGAGGCCTTCGCTGCCGGGGGGTGCTCGACTTTGGCTGCGGGCCGGGGCTTTATGCCGGCTGGCTGCCACACAACCCGGTGTCACCGCCTGACAGGCAACATTCAGCCAGATCGGATGCCAGAGGGCTTTATGATGGTATATGAGCCAATTTCAGCCTGCTGCACGCACCGCGCACCGAATTTCCCGGCCATCGACACGGCTGCATCAGGCAGGCATGCGCCTGTCTGAACCGCCCCTTGTTTGCCGGAGGCTGGTTATTTCATGTCATGCGACCATAT
>CAYNXK010000266.1:0-2532 GCA_964401125.1 uncultured Aliiroseovarius sp. | reverse complement strand
CATGTCTCGTTTAATTGAATTCACCCGGCAGCCCGAACGCATTTGCATTGCAAACGCTGCCTCGAGTTGCCGAGTGAATGAAATGAATCCGCTTGAACGAGACACGCTCTAGGTTGCCGCTCAGGTCAGGCAGCCGCCTCTTCTTCCTCTGCCGCTTGGCGCGCCCACATGGAGGCATAGCGCCCGCCAAGGGCCAGCAGGTCTTCATGGCGCCCACGCTCGGTGATGATGCCATTTTCCAGCACCACAATCAGGTCGGCATCGGCAATGGTTGATAGGCGGTGCGCAATGGTGATGACGCTCCGGCCCTGCCCCATGGCTTTCAGGCTATCCTGAATATCGTGTTCAGTCTCGCTATCAAGCGCACTCGTGGCCTCGTCAAGCAGCAGGATCGGCGGGTTTTTCAGCAAGGTGCGGGCAATACCTACACGCTGTTTTTCACCGCCCGACAGTTTCAGGCCGCGCTCGCCCACCTGAGTTGCGTAACCGTCAGGCAGGCTAATGATGAGATCATGGATTTTGGCAGCGCGGGCGGCGTCTTCCACCTCGGTTTGGCTGGCCTCAGGGCGACCATATGAGATGTTGTAATAGATGGTATCATTGAACAAAACCGTGTCTTGCGGCACAACGCCAATGATCTTGTGCAGGCTTTCCTGAGTGACATCACGCAAGTCCTGCCCATCAATCCTAAGCGCCCCGCCGCTCACATCATAAAACCTGAACAACAGCCGCCCGATGGTGGACTTTCCCGAGCCGGACGGGCCGACAATGGCCACGTTCTGCCCAGCACCCACCGTGAGTGATACGCCTTTCAGGATAGGCCGCGCTGCCTCATAGGAAAAATGCACATTGTCCAGCACCACCTCGCCACCGCTTACCTTTATTTGCGTCGCGCCGGGCTTGTCATCGACCTCGGCGGGCTGCTCCAGCAGGTCAAACATCTCGCCCATATCCACCAGCGCCTGGCGGATTTCGCGGTAGACAGTGCCAAGAAAGTTCAGCGGCATGGTGATCTGGATCATATAGGCGTTGACCATGACAAAATCACCCACCGAAAGTTGGCCGTTCTGCACCCCGATTGCGGCCATCACCAGCACTACCACCAGACCAGTGGTAATCAGTACCGACTGGCCAAAATTCAGAAATGCCAGCGTGTATGAGGTTTTCAGCGCTGCCGATTCATAACCCGCCATGGCTCCGTCATAGCGCGCCGCCTCGCGGGACTCGGCTCCGAAATACTTGACGGTTTCGTAGTTCAGCAGGCTGTCTATGGCCTTCTGGTTGGCGTCGGTGTCCTGGTCGTTCATTTCCTTGCGGATGCGCACCCGCCACTCGGTAACCCGGAAGGTGAACCAGACGTAAAGCCAGATGGTCACCACCACGGCCACCAGATACCAGACATCAAAAACAAAGAACAAAACCGCCGCAATCATTGCCAGTTCAAGTACCAGCGGGCCGATTGAGAACAGCAAGAAGCGCAGGAGAAATTCGACGCCCTT
Source organism: uncultured Aliiroseovarius sp. (assembly GCA_964401125.1). GTDB lineage: Bacteria > Pseudomonadota > Alphaproteobacteria > Rhodobacterales > Rhodobacteraceae > JAAEUB01. The sequence continues at coordinate 1,033 of CAYNXK010000266.1, read as the reverse complement.
GACGCCGCGTTCAATGATGCGGCTGAGACCGCCGGTTTTGCGCGTCATGTGGTAGCGCATGGACAGGCGGTGAATGTGGCTGAAGGTCTCCAGCGCCAGATGGCGTAGTGCCCGCTGACCAACGCGGGCGAATATGGCGTCGCGCAATTGCTGAAAGCCGTTGGCCAGCAGCCGCGCCATGCCGTAGGCCACAGTCATGCCAACCGCGCCGATGCCCAGCATCCAAGCGGCATCCTGTGCCTCGCCGCCAAGCCCGTCTACCACTGCCCGGTACAAAAACGGCGTGCCCACTGCAACCACCTTGGCCGCCAGCAACGCCACCATGGCCAGAACCACGCGCAGCTTGATCCAAGGTTGCCCGGCAGGCCACAGATAGGGCATTACCCGCCGGATAATGCGCCAGCCGCCCTCAGGTGCCTCGGTTGTGGTGATGATGCTTACCATGCGGTCCCTCGCAACCTCAGGCCTTGCCCAAAATTGGCAGATGCGCTATGAGGTATCAATTCAATATTTCATGAGTAGTTGAAACGTGGAACAGACGCAAGCCCTGCAAGCTCTCTCGGCCATGGCCAACGCCACACGGCTTGAAATCATCCGCCTGCTGGTGCCACGCGGCACTGGCGGCTTGGCCGCGGGCGAGATTGCAACGGCGCTGAATATCTCGGCCTCGGCGCTGTCATTTCATCTGTCAGCACTGGAGCAAACCGGCCTGATCAACTCAAAGCGCGCCGGCAGGCAGGTGATCTACCGCGCCAACAATGCCAGGCTGGGGGCGGTTATCGGCTACTTGCTGAACGATTGCTGCGGGGCACACCCGGAAGTGTGTTGCCACACCAGCCCCACCTGACACCAGCCTAGAGCGTAGACTCATAAATACCAATGACGATTGCGGTGCAGATGAGCTGTGGTGCGCTAATCAGACAAATCTAGAAACTATGCACCCAAAAGCGCGACTGCGCTTCGGGCGGTCAGCCCGCCCCATCGGAGGCGCCGTGCGCCGCGAGTTAGAAAATGGTGCGGGTGAAGGGACTCG
>CAYNXK010000265.1:0-2541 GCA_964401125.1 uncultured Aliiroseovarius sp. | reverse complement strand
AGGGTGACACTGAATCAATCAACAGGGGCCTGCCAGTGGTGCCACAAAAAGGAAAAGGCGCATGAACGCCCAAGAACTACGCGACAAGACGCCCGACCAGCTGCGCGAATCGCTGGATGATCTGAAGAAAGAATCGTTCAACCTGCGGTTCCAGCAAGCCTCCGGGGCGCTGGAAAATACCTCCCGGATGCGCGTTGTGCGCCGCGAGGCCGCCCGTGTGAAAACCATTCTTAACCAAAAAGCAGCCACAGCCGCTGCCGCAACCGAGTAAGGAGCCTTTGAGATGCCCAAACGTATTCTGACCGGCACCGTAACTTCGGATGCCAATGAACAGACCATCACCGTTTCTGTGGAACGCCGTTTCCGCCACCCGGTGCTGAAGAAGACCATTCGTAAGTCCAAGAAATATCGGGCGCACGATGAGAAGAACACTTTCAAGACCGGCGACCAGGTCCGTATCCAGGAATGTGCGCCGAAATCGAAAACCAAACGCTGGGAGGTTTTGGGGGCGTAAGCCAACAAGCCAATCAGTTTGATCGAAACCCTGGGGCGTGGATGCCCCAAAGGTCGGGAGAAACCAAATGATCCAAATGCAGACCAATCTTGAGGTCGCCGACAATTCAGGTGCTAAGCGCGTTCAGTGCATCAAGGTTCTGGGTGGCTCTAAGCGCCGCTATGCGTCCGTTGGTGACGTGATCGTCGTGTCGATAAAAGAGGCCATTCCGCGCGGGCGCGTGAAAAAAGGCGACGTGCGCAAGGCTGTGGTTGTGCGTACCAAGCAAGCGGTGCGCCGCGCTGATGGTACTACCATTCGCTTTGATGGCAACGCCGCCGTGATCCTCAACAATGCCAACGAGCCGCTGGGCACCCGGATTTTCGGGCCAGTGGTGCGTGAGCTGCGGGCGAAGAACTTCATGAAGATCATCTCGCTCGCTCCGGAGGTGCTGTAACATGGCCGCTAAACTCAAAAAGGGCGATAAAGTTGTCGTTCTGGCCGGTAAGAACAAGGGTAAAGAGGGCGAGATTTCGTCTGTCAACCCAAGTGCTGGCAAGGCCATTGTCGATGGCATTAACATCGCCATTCGCCACATGAAGCAAAGCCAATCCGATCAGGGTGGCCGCATTCCGCGCGCCATGCCGATTCAGCTCAGCAATCTGGCGCTGCTCGATAGCAAAGGCAAGCCGACACGGGTTGGCTTCCGCATGGAAAAAGACGCCAAAGTACGCTTTGCCAAAACAACCGGGGAGGTGATCTGATGCTTGACCAAGCAACCTACACCCCGCGCCTGAAAGCGCTGTACCGGGACGAGATCCGCGCCACTCTGAAGGAAGAGTTTTCCTACAAGAATGACATGATGATCCCGCGCCTTGACAAAATTGTGCTGAATATCGGCTGCGGCGCCGAAGCCGTCAAGGACAGCAAGAAAGCCAAGTCGGCCCATGCTGATCTGACAACGATTGCTGGCCAGATGGCGGTTGTCACCAAGGCCAAGAAATCCATCGCCACCTTCCGGGTGCGCGAAGATATGCCGCTGGGGGCCAAAGTTACCCTGCGTGGCAATCGGATGTATGAATTTCTTGACCGGCTCGTCACCATCGCCATGCCGCGCATCCGCGACTTTCGCGGCGTGCCGGGCACCAGCTTTGATGGCCGCGGCAACTTTGCCATGGGTCTGAAAGAGCATCTGGTCTTCCCCGAGATCGACTTCGACAAGATCGACGAAAACTGGGGCATGGACATCGTTATCACCACCACCGCGCATACCGACGCGGAAGGCAAGGCGCTGTTGAAGGCTCTCAACATGCCCTTCAACAGCTGATCCGCGCAAAGGAAAACAGACATGGCTAAAAAAGCAATGATCGAACGCGAGCTTAAGCGTCAGCGCCTGGTGGAGAAATATGCCACCAAACGTGCCGCTCTTAAGAAAATCGCCAACAACCGGGACCTACCGATGGAAGAGCGCTTCACGGCGCGCCTGAAGTTGGCAAAACTGCCGCGCAACAGCTCGGCCACACGGCTACATAACCGCTGTCAACTTACCGGGCGTCCACACGCCTATTACCGTAAGTTGAAAATCAGCCGTATCGCACTCAGGGAACTTGGCTCGAACGGCCTGATCCCTGGTCTCGTGAAATCAAGCTGGTAAGGGAGGGCAAATTATGAACGATCCTATCGCCGATATGCTGACCCGGATGCGCAACGCAAGCATGCGTGGCAAGTCCGGCTGCTCAACCCCGGCTTCCAAGCTGCGGGCCTGGGTTCTGGATGTATTGCAAGATGAAGGCTACATCCGTGGCTATGAAAAAGGCACTGATCAAGGGGGTCACCAGACCCTGGAGATCGAGCTGAAATATCATGATGGCACCCCGGTTATTCGTGAGCTGAAGCGGGTCTCAAAGCCCGGCCGCCGCGTCTATATGGGCGTCAAGGATATCCCCACCGTCCGTCAGGGCCTCGGGGTATCGATTGTCTCCACGTCTCGCGGCGTGATGTCGGATGCAAGCGCGCGCGCAGCCAATGTTGGCGGCGAAGTGCTCTGC
>CAYNXK010000264.1:0-2545 GCA_964401125.1 uncultured Aliiroseovarius sp. | reverse complement strand
CGGCGGCGCGCTGCCTGTGCGGCGCGCGGACCCGGCCCAGCAGACCCAGTTCGCGGTAAAGCCCCATCAGCACTACATCAATCACCCGCGTTGGGAAATCCCAGTCTACACTGGCACGCTGAGGCACATATGAAATGCGCCCACGCTGGGAGGCCAAGGTCTTGCCATAGATATGCACGTGACCCGACAACGGCCTGACAATGCCCAGAGCCGCCTTGAGCAGCGTCGATTTGCCCGCCCCGTTGGGGCCAATTATAGCGGTCATGGCACCGGGCTGCACCGTCATGTCAACCGAGAACACCGCCGGTTTCTGACCGTAGGAAACCGTCAGCCCCCGCACCGCCAGCGGGCTGCTTTGCAGCAGCCCGGTTTCGTGCGTCTTTTCCCCTTGGTTCGAGGCCAGTTCAAGCATCACGTCAATACCCTCCCGGTGCAAGCTTGCCATCCATGCCGCGTGCAGGAACATCGGCGCCCAGTGCCCCGGCGATTATCGTGATGTTATGGTCCATCATGCCCAGATAAGTGCCCTCATAGGTGCCATCTTCTCCCATGGCATCGCTGAACAGCTCGCCACCAATGACCACCTCATGGCCCTTGGCCGCCGCCCCCTCGATCAGGGCGCGAATATTGCGGTCCGCCACCGAGGTTTCAACAAACACCGCAGTGATCTGGCGCTCTACCAGCATATCAACCAGCTCGCCGATCCGGTTCAGACCTGCTTCGCTTTCAGTGGAAATGCCCTGTATACCCATGACCTCCAGGCCGAAGGCCGCGCCAAAATAGCCAAACGCATCATGGGCCGTCAGCAGCACACGGTTGTTTTCCGGTATCCCAGCCATGCTGATTATAGCGTAATCCGACAGCCGGGCCAGATCGACCTTATGGCGCGCCGCATTGGCCGCAAAAATATCGGCCGCATCGGGGCGTGCCTCGGTCAATGCCCTTTGCACCTCGACCACCACGTATTTCCACAAAGCCGGCACCATCCAGACATGTGGGTCAAACTTGTCTGGATAGTCGTCACTGCCGCGCAGTTTGTCGCGCGGCAAGGCTTCTGCTACGGCAACCACGCTGCGCTTGCGGGCCAAATCATGAAAGAAATCCTCCATCTGCGCCTCAAGGTAAAGACCATGCCACAACACCAGATCGGCCCTGGTCATCGCCACGATATCGGTGCGGGTTTGGCGATAAGCGTGCGGATCAACCCCCGGCCCCATCAGTGCTTTGACCTCGACCATATCACCGCCAACTTGGCGGGCTGCATCGGCGATCATACCGGTGGTGGCAACAATGTTCAGCGGCGCATCAGCCTGTGCGGGCAATGATATTACTGGCAAGGTCAAGGCCGCCAGTAAGCCAAAAAGTGCGAAACGTCGGAGAATCATGTTTGGTTTCCTTGTTTATAAATCATTAAGACATCTTATGAGAACCATTCTTAACAATGTCAATGCAATTGCGAATTACTCGCAATAAAAATGCGCCCGGCTTTCCCCTCGCCTCTTTACCCCTTACCCCTTGCCGCCCTCTAGCCTGTGATTGCTAGGCAAGCTCCACAGACAAGGTCAGTATGGCAGCGCTCTGGGAATGCAGATAGAAGGGGTGCCGCTCGCAACCCGTTCAGATATTCGCCATAGTCGTTCTTGGCAAAACGATCAGCCTGAGTCTGAAGCTGTTTGCGGCTAATCCAGCCCTTGCTAAAGGCGATTTCCCCGGGGCTGCCGACCTGCAAGCCCTGGCGCATTTGCAGCTGGCGCACAAAATTGGCGGCGTCCAGCAGGCTGATGATTTCAAGCTCGCCACGCGGGGGGGGGATGGCTTGACCTATTTTACCCGGTCACGACATAATTCGAAGCCGGGTTTTCAGGTTTTTCAATAATCAAGATTGCCTGCCCATCTGCCCATCTGCCCGACCCAGCCCGGCCCGGCCCGGCAAGGAGCACATCCGCGTTTCAATGAAGGCAAGTGGCGGAGAACATGACATACCACCGACTTTTTCTCGAAAAGCCGCTCAAAACAAAGCGAAAACCTGCAATTATCCGAGCGTTTTCATTCTCTTGGTTCGGTATTGACGCGGGCCAGAGTGGGCTTAAAAGTAATGACGCGTCAAAGCCCAAAATCTTCCCGAAACCTGTCGATCTGATGCATCCGCTCAAGCAATACCGCCACGACACCGATGTCACCATTACCAAGGCCTTTCCAGTAAACGAAGTACTTTTCAAACCGAAAAAAGAACCCTTCGACACTGAACTCGGCTGGAATCAGCCGAGACATTACCTCGTGCGTCGCTATCTTGTCGAATGCCTCAAACAGACCGATATATCTCGTTGATGCGAAACGAAGCCGCTTACTGAATGCGCATATTTGCCAACGGCTCAGGTCTTGTTTCGCGCGATGACGTCTGCGGCTGAAAGTGGTTGATGGGAAGAATCCGGTGCCGCAAAGGCGCGCTTCAATTCCGCCTTGAGGCGATCGAACGCCTGCCGCTCCGTCCGCTCCTTGTCGCGGCGGATGAGATCACGGATGTACTCGCTCACGTTCTCATAGG
>CAYNXK010000263.1:0-2558 GCA_964401125.1 uncultured Aliiroseovarius sp. | reverse complement strand
CTTTCGCAAGCTGCTGAGCGAGGCCAAGGATCAGGCTCAGCGCAAGGTGCTGCTGGCGGGCAAGGTTGAAGATATGATCAACACCGTGGTGCGCCAAATCGCGTTTTATGACTTCGAGTGTAAGCTGCACGCGGCGCGCGCTGAAGGCGAGCTAACCCCGGAGGAAATCAACGCGCTGTGGATGTCTGTGCAGGGCGAAAGTCTGGGGCCAGCCTTCAATTTCATGGAGGGCTATGAGTGCTTCTGGGCCTATATTCCACATTTCGTCCACTCGCCGTTCTATGTCTACGCCTATGCCTTTGGCGATGGCTTGGTGAACGCGCTTTACGCGGTCTACGAGGAAGGTGGTGCCGAAGGTAAGGCAGATTTTCAGGCGAAATATTTCGAGATGCTGCGCGCCGGCGGCTCCAAACACCACAAGGAATTGCTGGCCCCGTTCGGGCTGGATGCAACGGACCCAAAATTCTGGGACAAGGGGCTGGCGATGATTTCGGGCATGATTGATGAACTGGAGGCGATGGAGGGATGAAAGGTAATCCAACTTACAAAAAAATCCTCTCTGCCATGAAGGCCTTTGATCATCATGGCATGCCTGAGAGCTTTGACTTCTCAAAGGTTTATTTTCTGGCTCATCCGCAAACAGGTGCAACCTACCCCCCTAAAGCGATTTGGGGATTGGCCACTGGTTTTAAAAGTGGCGATTTCGATGCCCCAAGTGCAAAAAGGTGGCTGGAGAAAAAGGGCTTTTATGTCCATGATATTCGGCTTGAAAAAACGCCGGAAACGCTGAATGAGCAAGTGCAGAAATCAGGCGCAGACCCCAGACCGGCGCGAAAAGCAAGATTGGCAACAGCGCCCAAAATCCCAAAATCAGCTTTGGTTCTGGTCAGGAGGTTTTTAAGAAACCCGGATGTGATCGCCGAGCGTTTGTGCTTGGCGGCTGGTAAATGTGAATCCTGCGGCAAGGATGCGCCATTTGTTAGAGCATCCAATGGCACACCCTTTCTGGAGGTTCACCACGTTACCCCGCTGGCTGATGACGGAGAAGACAGTGTAGACAACACGCGCGCCCTGTGCCCCAACTGCCACCGCAAAGCTCACTACGGTTGAGAGACCACAGCTAGCGCGCGCGGCCCCGCCAGCCGCCGCGCCGGCCTTTTACCTGTGGCTCAGCGCTTAAAGCATCACGCAAAACCACATTCATCGGATGCTCTGGCGCGGCTGTGCCATATTGGCCGAGCAGGTGCGCGATTTGCTCCGGCAGGGCCGGGGTTTCAGCAGCCCCCAGCAGCCAGTCCAGAAACACCGAGCGGCACTGGCCCGCATCTATGCCCTCAATGCGATAAGCCTCGCGGATCAGTCCGCGCGAATCATAAAGCTTGGCTTTGTTAGTGCCATTCATGGCGCGGTCTCTCCGGTTGTGCCCAGTAAGCGGTCGATCACCCGCCGAGCCGCCTGTGTGTTTTCTGCCAGCGCGCGCGCCAGAGAAGCAGCATTGTCTTGTTCGCATTCACGCAGCAAAAAGTCCTGCACGCCCTGCCCCAGCTCAGCAAAATCCACCGCCGCCCCGGTCAGCAATTTCCCCGCAGCCCGCACCTGCCAGAAAAGCCTAAAGGCTGCCTGCAATACTGCTTCATCCCTGGCGCTAAGCCAGCCGGAGATAACGCCGGCTTTAAGCTGTTCTGAGGTTGCGCGCGGATTTTCCCTGGACAACAGGGTGGCGGCTTGCGCCAGCAGTTCTATATCCATCAAGCGACCCGGTCCCAGCTTGGCTTCGCAAGTGCCCTGCCCTTCCCCCTTGGCCGCCACGATCCGGGCGCGCATTTTTGCCACATCTGCCAGCACCTTTGCAGTGTCGCGCGGCAAGTTCAGCACCTCAAGGCGTACCTCTTCAAAGGCATGGCCCAGACTGGCCTCGCCCGCCATCACCCGTGCCCGTGTCAGCGCCAAATGTTCCCAGGTCCAGGCTTCATCACGCTGATAGGCCCGGAAACCCGCCAGCGAGGTGGCCACCGGCCCTTGCCGCCCGGACGGGCGCAGGCGCATATCGACCTCATAAAGCCGCCCCTGCGCCATGGGGGCCGTGAGGGCCGTGATGAAAGCCTGGGTCAGGCGGGCATAATAGGCGCGGCTGCCCAGCGGGCGGCGACCTTCAGACATCTCGGCCCCGTCCGCGTCATAGATTACAATCAGGTCAAGGTCCGAGCGGGCATTCAGCAGGCGCGAGCCAAGGCTGCCCATGCCCACAACCACCGCGCCCTTGCCCGGCGGGGTTCCGTGTTTGCCGGCAAATTGCCTCAACACGACCGGCCAAATTGCGGCCAAAACCGCCCCGGCAAGATCAGCATATTGGCGCCCTGCCTGTGCGGCGTCTATCAGTCCGCGCAGGTGATGCACCCCGACACGAAAGTGCCATTCCTTCATCCAACGCCGGGCATTGTCCAACGCCGCCTCATAATCGGGCGCAGCTTCAAGGCGCGCATTCAGCTGGCTTAGCAAAGCCGCCTCGCCGGGCCATTCGGCAAAGAAGTCACCCCCAATCACCGCATCAAGCACCG
>CAYNXK010000262.1:0-2565 GCA_964401125.1 uncultured Aliiroseovarius sp. | reverse complement strand
GCTCAATGGGGTTCTGGGTGGCCAGCACGTGAAACGGCGCCTCCATGGCATATTCCTGCCCGGCAATGGTCACCGCCTGCTCCTGCATCGCCTGCAACAGGGCCGACTGGGTACGTGGGCTGGCGCGGTTGATCTCATCCGCCAGTAGAAGCTGGCAAAACACCGGCCCCGGCAAAAAGCGGAAACTGCGCCCGCCATCCTTGCCCTGCTCCAACACTTCCGCCCCAAGAATATCGGAAGGCATCAGGTCCGGAGTAAATTGCACCCGCCCGCCTTGCAGGCCCATCACTGTAGAAAGCGTATCAACCAGCCGGGTCTTGCCCAGACCGGGCAGACCAATCAGCAAAGCGTGGCCGCCGCTCAGAAGTGCTGACAGCACCAGATCAACTACCACGCTCTGGCCAATGATGCGCGCTTGAATGGCGGCCCCTGCTGCGACAATACTTTTGCCGAGCACTTCTATTTCGGCCACCAGATCTTCTGTCTTACTCATGGAAACCCTCCAATTTTAACGTATACTGCCATTAAAGGGTTTTTCCGGCGAGGGACAAATGACAAAAGAGCAAACCGGCGAAAAAAATAACCCGCCATCGGCGGAAAACCTCGCATCTGCTGTGCGCAAGGCGGTGGGGCGTGGGCCTGCCCCGGTGCATTTGTGGAACCCGCCCTATTGCGGCGCGCTTGACATCCGCATCGCCCGCGACGGCAACTGGTTCTATCTGGGCACTCCAATCGGGCGGCCAGAACTGGTGCGCCTGTTCGCGTCAATTTTGCGCCGGGATGGCGATGCCTACTTCCTTGTCACTCCTGCCGAAAAAGTCGGCATTACGGTCGATGATGCACCTTTTGTAGCGGTGGATTTCGAGGCGACCGGCACCGGGCCAGACCAAACACTGACCTTCATCACCAATCTGGGTGACAAAGCCCGCGCCGGACCGGAACACCCGATCCGCGTTGAGCGAGACCCGGCCAGCGGCGAGCCTGCGCCCTACATACATATCCGGGCAAATCTCGAAGCCCTGATTGACCGCAAAAGCTTCTACCGGCTGGTTGATCTTGGCTGCCACGAAAAACATGAAGGCCGCACATGGTTCGGCCTGTGGTCCGGCGGCGTGTTCTTCCCAGTCATACCCTCTGATGAATTGCTGGTTTGATTTTCATCTTGGCTAAAATACTCCCGCCGGAGGCATTGAATCAATACCACAACATTCAACGCAGTAAGATCGCCCGAAAATCATTGACATTGGTGCCCGTTGGCCCCGGCGTGAATAGCTCATCCAGCGCCTGAAAAGCGCTCCAGGAATCATTGTTGGCCAATAATGCAGCCGGATCCAGCCCCAGAGCGCGCAGGCGGGGTGCGGTTGTGCCATCCCCAAAGGCACCGGCGTTACTTTCAGAGCCGTCAATACCATCCGTATCGGCCGCCAATGCCGTAAAGCCCTCCAGCCCCTCACAGGCAAGCGCCAGTGAAAGCATGAACTCGCTGTTGCGCCCGCCTTTGCCTTTCCCGCGCAGGGTCACCGTGGTTTCGCCGCCGCTCAGCAGCAGAACCGGTGGCGCAAATGGCCGGGCGCGGGCGCGTATCTCATGGGCCATGGCCGCGTGCATCTTGGCTATTTCCCGCGCTTCACCCTCGATCCGGTCCGACAGGATCACCGCCGGAATACCTTCAGCCTTGGCGGCACGCGCCGCCGCCTCCAGCGATTTGTTTGCCGTGGCAATCAGGCGCATATCATGGCCCAAAAAAACAGAATCCGTGGGCTTTGGGGCTTTGCTGGTGCGAATATGTGAGCGTATTTTCTCAGGTAAATTAAAATGATAGGCATCTATTGCCGCCAGCGCTGCCTCTGCCCCGGAGGCGTCCGGCACAGTCGGCCCAGAGGCCACCTCGGCAAGGGCATCGCCTGGCACGTCTGAGACAATCAGGCTAAGCACAGGCGCCGGGGTCGCCGCCCGTGCCAACCGCCCGCCCTTGATGCCAGAAAAGTGCCGCCTGATCAGGTTCATAACCGAAATGGGCGCGCCAGAGGCTAACAGCACGGCATTCAACGCCTGCTCATCCGCAAGGCTGAAGCCTGCGGGCGGACAGGGCAATAAAGCCGAGCCGCCGCCGGTTATCAGCGCCACCACCAGATCATCCGTTGTTAGCCCCCGCACCGCCTCCAGCAAGGCGCGCGATGCCGCCAGGCCAGCCTCATCGGGCACCGGATGTGCTGCTTCCAGCACTCTTATCTGGCGGCATTTGGCCCCATAGCCGTAGCGGGTGACCACAACGCCCTCCAGCGGCCCGTCCCACAGGGTTTCAAAGGCTGCCGCCAGTTGCGCCACCCCCTTGCCCGCCCCAATTACAATAGTGCGCCCTTTTGGTCGCACCGGCATTTGGCCAGACAAGGCACGCATTGGGTCGGCGGCGGCAATGGCCACATCAAACAGACGCCTCAGAAATGCTTTGTCATCAGGGTTTACCATGGCCGCAGAATAGGCCGCATTCAGACGCTGGCAAGAGCAGTATCAATCGCCCTGACCAACTTTTCCACCAGCTCGCCCACTTGCGCCTCGTCCAGA
>CAYNXK010000261.1:0-2586 GCA_964401125.1 uncultured Aliiroseovarius sp. | reverse complement strand
CATCATGGCTAAGGAAAAGTTTGAACGCAATAAGCCGCATTGCAACATTGGCACGATCGGTCACGATGACCACGGCAAGACAACGCTGACAGCGGCGATTACCAAGCAGTTTGGCGAGTTTCAGGACTATGACCAGATTGATGCGGCTCCCGAGGAAAAAGCCCGTGGTATCACCATCTCGACCGCCCATGTGGAATATGAAACCGAGGCGCGCCACTACGCCCATGTCGATTGCCCCGGCCACGCCGATTATGTGAAAAACATGATCACGGGTGCGGCACAAATGGATGGTGCCATTCTGGTTGTAAATGCTGCCGATGGTCCGATGCCGCAAACCCGCGAGCACATTTTGCTGGGCCGCCAGGTTGGCATCCCGTCGATGGTTGTCTACCTCAACAAAGTTGATCAGGTTGATGACGAAGAGCTGCTTGAGCTGGTGGAAATGGAAGTGCGCGAGCTGTTGAACGAATACGGCTATCCCGGCGACGATATTCCAATCATTTCCGGCTCGGCACTGGCTGCCCTTGAGGACCGCGATCCTGAGATCGGTGAACAGTCGGTTGCCAAGCTGATGGCGGCTGTTGATGCGTACATTCCGCAGCCTGCGCGTGACATCGACAAGCCGTTCCTGCTTCCTATCGAGGACGTGTTTTCGATCTCCGGGCGTGGCACGGTTGTTACTGGCCGTATTGAGCGCGGTGTGGTCAATGTTGGCGACGAGATTGAGATTGTCGGCGTCAAGGACACCCAGAAAACCATTTGTACGGGCGTTGAAATGTTCCGCAAGCTGCTTGACCGCGGCGAAGCAGGCGACAATGTTGGCGTGCTGTTGCGCGGTATCGACCGTGAGGCAGTTGAGCGTGGCCAGATCCTGTGTAAGCCGGGTTCCGTCAAGCCACACACCAAATTTGAAGCTGAGGTCTACATCCTGACTAAGGAAGAAGGCGGCCGTCACACGCCGTTTTTCAAGAACTACCGGCCGCAGTTTTACTTTCGTACCACGGATATCACCGGTACGGTCGAGCTGCCCTCGGGCACTGAAATGGTAATGCCGGGTGACAACCTGAAGTTCGAAGTCGAGCTGATTGCACCTATCGCCATGGAAGAAGGCCTGCGTTTCGCCATTCGTGAAGGTGGCCGTACAGTCGGTTCCGGCGTGGTCAGCAAAATCATCGCATAAGCCCATATGGGTTCGACGAGGGAGGCCGGCAAACGGCCTTCCTCCTATCAACTCTCTAGCCGCGAAAGGCTAAAAACATGAAAAGCCAGAATATCCGTATTAGGCTGAAGGCGTTTGACTATCGGGTGCTGGATGCCAGCACGCAGGAAATTGTCAGCACCGCCAAACGGACGGGCGCCACTGTGCGCGGCCCGATTCCGCTGCCGAACAAGATCGAAAAATTTACCGTTCTGCGTGGACCCCACGTTGACAAGAAATCCCGTGAACAGTTTGAAATCCGCACCCATAAGCGGCTTTTGGACATCGTAGACCCGACACCGCAGACTGTGGACGCGCTGATGAAGCTCGACCTGGCTGCCGGTGTTGACGTTCAGATCTCGGTATAAGGAGAGCAACAGATGCGCTCTGGAATTATAGCAAAGAAAGTCGGCATGACCCGGCTGTTCATGGAGGATGGGAAGCAGATTCCCGTGACCGTCCTTCATCTCGATAACCTGCAGGTTGTGGCTAACCGTACCATCGAGAGGGATGGCTACACCGCCGTTCAGCTGGGTGCTGGTACTGCGAAAGTGAAGCGCGTCTCAAAGGCGATGCGCGGTCATTTTGCAAATGCCAAGGTTGAGCCAAAGCGCAAGATCGCTGAATTTCGCGTGGCACCTGAAAACTTGATCGAAGTGGGTGCAGAAATTTCTGCCGAGCACTTCATTGAGGGCCAAAAGGTTGACGTCTCCGGCACTTCGATTGGTAAAGGTTTTGCCGGTGCCATGAAGCGTTGGAACTTCAAAGGGCTGCGCGCCACGCATGGTGTCTCGATCAGTCATCGTTCGCATGGCTCGACTGGCCAGTGTCAAGACCCGGGCAAGGTGTTCAAAGGCAAGAAGATGGCCGGCCATATGGGGGCTGCGCGGATAACTACGCAGAACCTTGAAGTCGTACGCACCGATGCCGACCGTGGCCTTGTGTTCATCAAAGGTGCCGTTCCCGGCTCCAAAGGTGGTTGGGTGACAGTAAAGGATGCTGTGAAAACCAAGATGCCGGAAGGTGTGCCGCTCCCGGCTGCCCTGAAAACGGTAGCAGTGGTGGCCCCGGCAAAAGAAGCAGTCACAAAAGAAGCCCCGGCAGAAGGTGGTGAAGAATGAAACATGATGTGATTAAACTGGACGGCAAGAAGGCTGGCTCGGTTGAGTTGGACGAGGCTCTGTTTGGCTTGGAGCCGCGCGCCGACATTCTGCACCGGGTCGTGCGCTGGCAGCGTAACAATGCGCAAGCCGGCACTCACAAGGTCAAGACCCGCTCCGAGGTCAAGTGCTCGACCAAGAAAATCTATCGCCAAAAAGGCACTGGTGGCGCTCGTCACGGTGCGCGCTCGGCACCGATTTTCCGCGGTGGTGGTGTTTACAAAGGTC
>CAYNXK010000260.1:0-2586 GCA_964401125.1 uncultured Aliiroseovarius sp. | reverse complement strand
TGCTCAAAACCAGTGTGGTGGGGTGGGGTGTGGTGGGGTGGGGTGGGGTGGGGGTAAATATAGACACCGCCCAGCATCAAGCCTTGGGGCCGGTCGCCTTTATAGGCAAGCGCAGCTCGGCCCGCAAGCCGCCAAGATCAGCGGATTGGCCCAGTATAAGCACGCCACCATGGCTGCGGGCAATATCGGCGGCTATGGCAAGGCCAAGGCCAACACCGCTGCCCTTGTCTTGATTGCGTGCCTTATCAAGCCGGGTGAAGGGCTTCAGGGCCTGTTCGCGCTTATCAGGCGCAATACCCGGCCCGTCATCTTCAACCATAAAGCGGATTTGGCCGCCGCCGACCTCAAAGTCCGCCTCAAACCCAAGCCTGGCCTTGCTTGCATAGCGCGCGGCATTAGACAGCAGGTTTTCCAGCGCCCGTGTCACCGGCAGCGGCCTGAGCTGCACCGTGTCAAGCGTGGCCAAGTCGCCCAAAGTAACAGCCTGCCCGGCCCTCACCGCATTTTTTGCAATAGCGCGCAGAAATTTGGCCGGGTCCACCAGCTCGGTGTCACCTTCCTCAACCCCGCCTTCAGCATCCGAGCGCGCAAAACTCAGAAATTCATCAACCAGGTGCTGCATATCGATGACATCGCGCTCCAGCGCGGCCCGCTCATCGCTTTCAGGCATCATCGACAGACCCAGCTTTAGCCGGGTCAGCGGCGTGCGCAGATCGTGGCTGACACCAGACAGCATTAATGTGCGCTGCTCGATCTGGCGCTCAATGCGGGCCCGCATAGCCAGAAAAGCCTTGCCGGCAGCGCGCACTTCAGTCGCGCCCGACACGTGATAAGGCAGTACCTCGCCCCTGCCGAAAGCCTTGGATGCATGGGCCAGGCGGGTAATCGGCCTGAGTTGATTGCGCAGAAAAACGTATGAAATCAGGGTCATGAAGATACCGAACAAAACCATGATGACCAACAATTGGTGCGGGTTGGAGGCAGACAGCCTCGTGCGGCTAAAGCTTATACGCATCAGCCCATGAGCCGTATCAACCCCTAAAACAACCGCGCCAAAACGCTCGGTCAGGTCAACGCCCACAAGCCCCGGCACGCCAGCATATAGCACCCGCATCACCTGTGTGCTGGTCAGGTCATTAAATTTCTGGGCATCCTTCACCGGCTGCTCCCACGGTATATCTACCTGAACAGACAGCGCCGGGGCCAGCACCGCCAGCACCGCCTCCGCATCCTCAAGGCTTGGCGCCGCACTGACCTGACCAGTCAGGTAAGCCAGATCCTGAGCAACCGCGCCTGTCATCTGTTCGGTAACGGAGTTGAAGTGCCGCTGGATGAACACCACCGAGACCAGCAGCTGCAAAGAAACCACAGGCACCAGCAAAATCAGAGCAGCCCGCCCGTAAAGCGAGCGCGGCAAATATGTTCTGAGCCAGAAAAAGGACATGCGGCAGAGCCTAGCGTTTTTCACCATGACGAGCTACGAATAATTCGGGCCTACAGAAACAGGGACCGCAACAGGAACCGCAACAGGAACCGCAACAGGAACAGGAATCATTGCTGACATGACACAAAGCCCGCCGGCCCCCGCCTTTGGGCATTGCGCCCAGCTTGCTCCCGGTATCCGGCGGATTCTGGCGCCGAACCCATCACCAATGACCTTATGGGGCACCAATACCTATCTTCTTGGTGCCGGCCATGTGGCCGTGATCGACCCCGGACCAGCCAGCCCGGCGCATATGCGCGCCATTCTTGCAGCGCTGGCACCGGGCGAGCGGATCAGCCATATTTTTGTCAGCCACGCGCATCTTGACCATTCCGCCCTTGCCCGCCCCCTGTCCGAGGCGACGGGCGCACCGGTTCTGGCTTTTGGCAATGCCAAGGCTGGGCGCAGTTGCGTGATGCGTGAGCTTGTGGCGCGTGGCCTTAGCACGGGTGGCGAAGGGGTGGATGTTGAATTCAGCCCAGATATCTGCCTTGCCGATGGCGATGAAGTGCAGGAAAGCAGCTGGCACCTGACCGCGCTTTGGACCCCTGGGCACTTTGCAAATCACATGATCTTTGACATGCAGGGACATGTTTTTACTGGAGATCACGTTATGGGCTGGGCCAGCTCCCTGGTCTCGCCGCCCGATGGAGACCTCAGCGCCTTCATGGCCTCCTGTGCCCGGCTGGCGGCCCGTAGTGACATTGCCTACTACCCCGGCCATGGCGCCCCTGTCAGCGACCCTGCGGCGCGCATAGCCTGGCTGATCAAACACCGCAATAACCGAGAGCGCGCATTGCTGGCAGCGCTGGTACCCGGCCCCGGCACGATCCCGGGCCTGACGGAATCTCTCTATTGTGACACAGCAGCAGCCCTCAGGCCGGCCGCTGAACGCAATGTCTTTGCACATCTGATAGACCTCACCAGCCGCAATATGGTATCAGCCGCCCCACGCCTGCAATTCACGGCATGCTTCAGCCTAAAATGAATGTGGAAAAACTAATAATCCCTCTGGACCTTCAATATATCCCTTGCTATATCGCGCCTCAGTTCCGGCGTAGCTCAGCGGTAGAGCAGTTGACTGTTAATCAATTGGTCGTAGG
>CAYNXK010000259.1:0-2598 GCA_964401125.1 uncultured Aliiroseovarius sp. | reverse complement strand
CAGCAGCGTCTGATAAAGCGCGTGATAGCCAAGCTTTTCCTTGCGCCCGCGAATGTCAGCCAGCCCGTATATGGCCACAGCCAAGGCCATGGTGCCGGTAATCAACACCATCACCGCGCTCAGCATATCCGCCACCATGGTAATGCCGAAGGGGGCAGGCCATGATCCCATCTGTCCGGCAATTATGCCGTGGGTCATAACCTGCTGCATCAAGGCCATGGCTGCCGCCAGAAGGGCCGCAGATCCGACCACTGAAATCCAGCGCCCTGCCGCGCCATTGCGAAACAGAAAGGCAAAAATGGCGGTAATCAAAGGGATAATGATGGGGAAAACCAGATACCAGCTCATTTGCTGCCCTCCAGTGCTTCTGTCCGTGTTTCTGTCTGTGTTTCTGTCCGTGCTTCCGTCTGTGTTTCGTCCTGTGATTCTACTGGCTTGCCTTCGCGTGGCTCAGCCAGCCGCATTTCATCAGACATCAGCGTGCCCAGAGATTGGTAGCCGCGATAAACCAGCGTCAGGGCAAAGGCGAACAGGCCAAAGCCAATCACGATCGCCGTCAGCACCAGGGCTTGCGGTAGGGCGTTGGCCACCTCCTGCAAGGGGGCATCCGCCCCTTCCGGGATCAGGGGTGGTGCTCCCGGCGTCAGCCTGCCCGAGACGAAAATCGTCAGGTTGGCGGCGTTTGAAATCAGGATCATGCCAAACAAAAAGCGCAGCACATTGCGCGCCAGCATCAAGTAGGTGCCAGTGGCTATCAACACACCCACCAGAATCGCAACAAGAATTTCCATTGCGTTACACTTCCTCTTCCAGGGCCAGAACGATGGTCAAAATAGACCCGAACACCACCAGATAAACCCCGATATCAAAGATCAGGATGGTGCTGAGTGGCAGCCCCTTGTCATCCTCGGTTGCGCCGATAAACAGCCATTGCCCGGTGAACAGCGCATCGCCAAACACTCCCGCCAGCAGCCCGGCACTAAGGGCCACACCGAGGCCGACCATGGCAATGGATTGCGGCTCGAAGCGCAAAGCCTCGCGGGTGGAATCAGGGCCATGCGCTATGACATAAAGCACAAACCCCGTAGCCCCGATCAGCCCGCCGATAAAGCCGCCGCCGGGCAGGTTGTGCCCCCTCAGCAGCATGTAGACCGAAAACACCAGCAGCAGCGCCACGAGCAGCCGCGTTGCTGCGTTCAGGATAACCGAATTCATCATTGCCTGCCGCCCCTTATGTCAGCGTCGCCTTCTTTTTCTTCCTCGGTGCGGGCATATAACGTGCCGCGCAGCAAGGCGTAGGCCGCCAGTGCTGCCACCACGACCACGACAATCTCACCAAAGGTATCCAATGCCCGGAAATCCACCAAAATCACGTTCACGATATTGCGCCCATATGCTTCGGGCCAGCTTGCCGCCTCAAAATAATCCGTGAGGCGGCGGTCAAAATCACCTTGCAGAACAGCGATCAATACCATGGTCACCGACAGCCCCACCACAACCGATAGCAGCATATGCCAAGGCCGCCTGTCATGCTGGCCCGGCAGTTCCAGCTTAGGCATTTTCAGCATCGCCACTGCCACCAGAACCACGACCAGCATTTCTACCAGCAATTGCGTGATGGCCACATCCGGGGCGCTGAACATGATGTAAATCAGCGCTACCCCAACCCCGACAACCCCAAGGGCGGCAATGGCAACCATGCGGTCGCTGGTGGCTGCGGCCAATAGGGCGCCGGCGCCGATAAAGAGCAAAACCGTCCAGTGTTTAAACTCCACCTCGGCCAGCACGTCCCACCAGTCAATCCGGAAATTCAGCGCATTCTGGGCCCAGATCGTGCCGATGATGGCCACGACAAGAGTCGCAAAAACCGTGGCAATATAGCGCTGCAAAATACCCGATTGCAGGATGTTGGTTTGCCAAGCGGCCAGTGCTTTCAGCCCGTCCAGCAGCCTGTCCCAGCCGGGGTCAAACTTGATGGGGTTGGCGGCAAATATGCGGGCCAGCCCAGCGCGCAAAGGTTGGTGCATCGCGTAGATCACCGCGCCGACAGCAAAGGTTACGAGAGACAGGTAAAACGCGGCATTAACGCCCTTCCACAGGTAGACATCTACCTTGATGTCGGGGTTGCCGGTTACCGCCCAAGTGCCAGGGGCCACCAGCCAGGCCTCGATTGTATCAGGAAACAGGCCAAAGAACAGGCCCAGACCAGCCAGCACCAGCGGCCCGGCCAGCATCATGGCTGGCCCTTCGCGGGCGGGCTTGGGTGTCTCACCCAAGGGGCCAAAAAACGGCTTCAGCGCCACCACGCCGGCCACGGCAAACATCAAGGCCGCCGCCGCAAAGCTGGTGCCGGTAACCCAGAGCATGGCAACCTCAAGCTCAAGCGATGCCTTATAGAGAAATTCTTTGCCGATAAAGCCCACCAGCGGTGCAATGCCGGCCATCGACAATGCCGCCAGGCCAGCCGCCAGTGTGGTTAGCGGCATTCGGCGCGCCAACCCCCGCAGCACGCCAGCCTCGCGGGTGCCAGTCCGGTGATCAACAATGCCGATCATCAAAAACAGCGCCGCCTTGTAAAGCGAATGCACCACCAGAAAC
>CAYNXK010000258.1:0-2623 GCA_964401125.1 uncultured Aliiroseovarius sp. | reverse complement strand
CACATGACGCATTCATAAAGTCCATCGAGTTTTTTGCGGTCTTCGATTGATTGGCGCCATTCTTTGGCCGGCTGGTTGGTCTTGGTCTCTAACCACGGCATGATGCTGGCATGTTGGGCATAGAAATGTGTGAGGTCCGGCACCAGGTCACGCACCACTGGCATGTGTGGCAGCGGGTATATTTTGACATCCCCCTTTACCTCATCAATGCCAAAAATGCAGGCCAACTGATTCTGGCCACCAATATTCATGGCACAGGAGCCGCAGATGCCCTCGCGGCAGGAACGGCGAAAAGTGAGCGTTGGGTCAATCTCTGATTTGATCTTTATCAGCGCGTCCAGCACCATTGGCCCGCAAGAGTCCATATCAACAAAATAGGTATCCACCCGTGGGTTTTCACCATCATCCGGCGTCCAGCGATAGACCATGAACTTGCGCAAATTCGTTGCGCCCTCCGGCTTGGGCCATGTTTTCCCCACTCGGATGCGGCTGTTTTTTGGGAGTGTAAGTTCTACCATGTTTCTACCATATTTTTTCTGGGCGTATTTCCGGGTGCATTATCAGCCACCCCATAGGCAAATTCGAGCATTTGGGTCATGCCTTGAACGCATTCTTCCTCGTTCAACCCATGGATAGCCAACCCGTTTGCAATGCCTTCAATGCCCGGTATGTCGTCGGGGCTGGAGGGCGGCATCAGTCCGGCTAGTTTAGCGGCAATGGGCCAGGACATGGTGCGCCGTTCGCGATTTTGGTTGGCGTAAAATGCGGGCTTTGAGGCCGCTTTCTCAAACAATGCGCCCCAGGCCTGATTAACCGCGGAAGGAATGGCCTCAAGCCGGATGAAGGTGTTGCCACCGGGGCTGCGCTTGCGGTTCAGAAGGTGGTCTATATCATAGGATTGCAACTGTTGCGCTGCATTGGAAATGCCGTATTGCTGCTCGAGAAAAGCTCCAAAGGCGGCCCGATAGCCGGTATAGGTGGCGCGCACCCAGAGGCTGGCCTCATGCGTTCCAGCCGTGCCGTGCGGCGGCAGAACGCAGACAACATTATCGGTACTGCGGGCACCCAGCTGGGCAACATTGCCGGTTTGGTCAAGGTCGATATTGGCAATCTGGCCCAGCGCAGAAGGTGCCTCAACCTGAACCTGGATCATCGGGTTGGCATTCCAACGTCGCAGGAGGACGTTACTGCGTTGCTGTGCTATTTGAGGGATATTTGTCATGATATCACCTCAATACACCCGTTTCTTTGGGGCAATCTTTTTCAAATCAATGCCGCCCTCGGCCTCGCTGGTCAGCGGCTCCAACACCACCGGGCGGTAGCTCAGTTTCACTTTCACCCCGTCCACATGGGCGATGGTATGTTTGCGCCATTTCTTGTCGTCGCGGTCGGGATAATCCTCGTGGGCGTGGGCACCACGGCTTTCCTTGCGGGCTTCGGCCCCATGGATGGTGGCTAGGGCGTTGGGCATCAGGTTGGTCAGCTCTAGGGTTTCCATCAGGTCGGTATTCCAGATCAGAGAGCGGTCAGTAACCTTCAGATCATCAAGCTTGGCGGCAACAATGCCCATGTTTTTCACACCTTCAGACAGGCTTTTCGAGGTGCGAAAAACGGCGGCATCCTCCTGCATGGTTTTTTGCATTTCCAGCCTGAGGTCAGCGGTTTCAGTGCCGCCATCAGCATGGCGCAGGGTGTCAAAGCGCGCCAGCCCGGCCTCAAGGCTGGTTTGGTTCAGAATTGGGTTGGCGGCGTCTGCATCCACCACCTTGCCAGCCCTTATCGCGGCGGCACGGCCAAATACCACGAGATCAATCAGCGAGTTGGAGCCAAGCCGGTTGGCCCCATGGACAGATGCGCAGCCCGCTTCGCCCACAGCCATCAGGCCGGGCACAACCCGCATCGGGTCGCGCGCCGTGGGGTTAAGCGCCTCGCCCCAGTAGTTGGTCGGGATACCACCCATGTTGTAATGCACGGTGGGCAGCACCGGAATAGGCTCGCGCGTCAGATCAACATCAGCAAAAATACGCGCGCTTTCCGAGATGCCGGGCAGCCGCTCGGCCAAGGTTTCCGGCGGCAGGTGGTTGAGGTGCAAATGGATGTGGTCCTTGTTTGGCCCAACCCCGCGCCCCTCGCGTATTTCCATGGTCATGCAGCGCGAAACCACATCGCGGCTGGCCAGATCCTTGTAGGTGGGGGCATAACGCTCCATGAAGCGTTCGCCCTCGGAATTGGTCAGGTAGCCACCTTCGCCGCGCGCGCCCTCGGTGATCAGCATGCCGGGGCCAAAAATGCCGGTGGGGTGGAATTGCACGAACTCCATATCCTGAAGGGGCAGGCCGGCGCGGGCTACCATGCCAGCCCCGTCGCCGGTGCAGGTATGGGCGGATGTGCAGTTGAAATAGGCGCGCCCGTAGCCGCCAGTGGCCAGCACCGTCATTTTGGCATTGAACACATGAATGGTGCCGTCATCCAGCTTCCAGCAAACCACGCCCTGACACTGGCCGTCATCCGACATGATCAGGTCAATAGCGAAGTATTCGATGTAGAACTCGGCGTTGTGCTTGAGAGACTGGCCATAAAGCGTGTGCAGAATGGCGTGGCCGGTGCGGTCGGCGGCGGCGCA
>CAYNXK010000257.1:0-2691 GCA_964401125.1 uncultured Aliiroseovarius sp. | reverse complement strand
GCCAGCGCCAGCAGGGTGAGCGACGGGAACAGGATGATCCACCATTCGCCGGAAAACAAAAACCCCTGGCCAATGCGGATCAATGTGCCAAGCGAGGGCTGGGTCGGTGGCGCACCGACGCCCAGAAATGACAGCGTTGCCTCGGCAATGATCGCCAGCGCCAGGCTGATCGTGGCAATTACCAAAACCGGACCCATGACATTGGGCAGGATATGGCGCAGCATGATCGCCAGCGATTTGCGCCCGCTGAGCTGTGCGGCCTGCACGTATTCCTTGTTCTTTTCCACCAAGGTGGCCCCGCGCACCACCCGGGCGAACTGCACCCATTCCGACAGGCCTATGGCCAGGATAAGCACCCAGATTGCCATCTGGTCGCGCAGGTGAATGGGGGTGAACCCCTTGGCGATGCCGAAGATCAACATCGCCACCAGAATGCCGGGAAAGGTCAGTTGCACATCGGCGATGCGCATGATGATGGTGCCGGCCCAGCCGCCCGCATAGCCGGCGATCAACCCTAGGGTGACCCCCAGAACCATGGCAAACAGCACGGCAGCAAAGCCGACGAACAGCGATATACGCATGCCGTACAGGATGGTGGAAAAGATATCCCGCCCCTGATCGTCGGTGCCCAGCACAAAGCTCTGCCCGGTAAAGGCGTTCGGCTCGCCCGGCGGGGTAAAGCCGTTCATCAGGTTCAGCGAGCCGGGATCGAACGGCGTGTGCGGGGCGATCAGCGGCGCGAATATCGCGGCTAAAACCAGCAGCGCGGCGACAAGAAACGAGATAATCGCCACAGGCGAGTGGCGGAACGACCAGATGAAATCCGATTTCCAAGCCCTTGAAAATGTGTCGCGCATCAGCCTTTTATCCCTGAGCGGCCCACGTGCAGGCGTGGATCAATGGAAAAATACAGCAAGTCGACAATTAGGTTGATGGCCACAAACATCACCGAAATCAGCATGAGATACGCGGCCATGATCGGTATATCGACGAACTGAATGGAGTTGATGAACAGCAACCCGACACCGGGCCACTGAAACACCGTTTCGGTGATGATCGCGAAGGCAATGATCGAGCCGAGCTGAAGGCCGGTCACGGTAATCACCGGAATAAGTGTGTTTTTCAGGGCATGGCGGAAATAGATGCTGCGGTTGCGCAGGCCGCGCGCCCGGGCAAAGCGGATATAATCCTGGCGCAGCACCTCTAGCATTTCCGAACGCACCAGCCGCATGATCAGGGTCATCTGGTACAATCCCAGGGTGATTGATGGCAGGATCAGCGCCTTGAGGCCGCTTTGGGTCAGCAGGCCGGTGCTCCACCAGCCCAAATCGGTCACCTCGCCACGGCCAAAGCTGGGTAGCCAACCCAACTCGACCGAAAATAGGTAAATTAGCAATATGCCGATCAGAAAGGTCGGCAATGAGACCCCGAGCAGGGATATGGTCATGATGGTATTGGCGGCCCAGCCGTCGCGGCGGATGGCGGTGAACACCCCCAACATGAAGCCGAAAACCACCGCCAGAATGGCCGAAACCGCCGCCAGTTCCAGGGTTGCGGGCAGGCGTTCTGAAATGATTTCCGAAACCGGCCGGCCCTGGCGATAGCTGACCCCAAAATTGCCCTGCACCGCCCCTTGCAGAAACTTCAGATATTGCACCGGAAACGGCTGATCCAGGCCCAACACGCCGCGCAGACGCTCGATATCGGCGTCGGTGCGTTCCTGGCCCAGCATGTTGTCAACAGGATCGCCGACAAAGCGGAACATGGAAAAGGCCACCAGGCCGACGAGCAGAAGAACAATGAAGGACTGAAATGTCCTGCGGATGGTGAACGCAAGCATCTTTTTGCTACCTTGGCTGGGAGGGACAGAAAACCCCCGGCGATACACACCGCCGGGGCAACTGTCGTTGGCGCGATTTAAGCTGCCCCGCCTCTGTCTGGGTTAGTTCATGGTGAAGTATTTGAACTTGGCGGTATCATCGGGGGAAACGATGGTGCCGACCTTGTCGGACATGCCCCAGTTCAACACCTGATGGTGGATCGGAATGTACAGGGCTTCGTCCTGCACCACCTGCCAGATCGCGGCGATCATGTCGTCGCGTTTCTCAAGATCGGTTTGTGAGGCCAGCGCCTGGATTTTCATGTCAAGATCTGGATTGCTGAACCTTGTGCCATTCCATGAGCCGTATTTCTCGGTTTTGCTGTGCACCAGGAAATTGAAGATATACTCGGAATCATAGGTCGGCACGCCCCAGCCCAGCATGTAGAAATCGGTTTCCAGATTGCTGATCAGCGGAAAGTGCTGAGCTTTCGGCTTGGCGTCCAGTTGCA
Organism: uncultured Aliiroseovarius sp.; assembly: GCA_964401125.1. GTDB lineage: Bacteria > Pseudomonadota > Alphaproteobacteria > Rhodobacterales > Rhodobacteraceae > JAAEUB01. The sequence continues at coordinate 360 of CAYNXK010000257.1, read as the reverse complement.
CGTTGACGCCGATCTGCGCCAGCATTCCGACCGAGGCCTGACAGATTGATTCATCGTTGATGTAGCGATCATTCGGGCAGTCGAGCCGGATCGTAAAGCCGTCACCAAACCCGGCCTCGGCCATCAGCGCCCTGGCGGCGTCGATATCATGGGGCGGGACCGTATCCAGTTCTGCGGTCCAGCCATGCACGAAGGGCGGCATGATGACACCGGCCGGAATCGACTGGTCGCGCATCACTACCGTGCGGATCGCATCGCGGTTGATTGCCATGCTCATGGCGCGCCGCACCCGCACGTCAGCCAAGGGGTTCTTGCCCTCGACATCATCCGATGTCAGGTCGGCGTCACCTTGGTTCATGC
>CAYNXK010000256.1:0-2713 GCA_964401125.1 uncultured Aliiroseovarius sp. | reverse complement strand
CATCCAACGCCGGGCATTGTCCAACGCCGCCTCATAATCGGGCGCAGCTTCAAGACGCGTACTCAGCTGGCTTAGCAAAACCGCCTCGCCGGGCCATTCGGCAAAGAAATCACCCCCAATCACCGCATCAAGCACCGCCGCATTATGCCCCAGATAATGCGCCAGTTCCGGGGCGGTGGCGGCAATGTCAACGATCAGGTCGATCAGGTGCCTGTTGGCTTCGAACAGCGAAAAAAGCTGCACTCCGGCAGGCAGGCGGGCCAGGAAACCATCAAAGGCCAGTAAAGCCTCGCGCGGGCGCGGTGCTGCCTTCAGCCGGTGCAAGAGGTCAGGCTTCAGGCGCTTAAAAATTGCCAGCGCCCGGCTTGAGCGCAGGGCCGGATAGACATGCCAGCGGGCAACGATCTCTTCGGCCTCGGCGCTGATTTCTGGCACTGGCCGGTCGCGCTCATCCGGGGCAAAAAAGCCCTCGGTCAGCTCATGGACCTCTACCAGAATTCCCCGCATCTCAACCTCGAACGCCGCCACATCATTGCTGCCCCGCATCATTGCCAGCCGCCGAAAGCCCTCGGCATCATTGGGCAACTTGTGGGTCTGGGCATCATTGACCATTTGCACCCGGTGCTCAACCTCGCGTAATTCTCGATAGTGACGCGCCAGGATGTCTGAGACCTCGCCCGGCACCCAACCCTTTTCGGCCAGCACCGCCAGTGACGGCACGGTCTCGCGCCCCCGCAAACTTGTATCGCGCCCCCCGGCAATAAGCTGGCGGGTTTGGGTGAAAAATTCAATCTCGCGGATGCCGCCACGCCCAAGCTTAAGGTCGTGGCCCGGCAGGCTAATCTTCCCGCCCAACCCCTTATGCGAGCGGATCGCCAAACGGATGTCATGGGCATCCTGAATGGCAGCAAAATCTAGGTGTTTACGCCAGATAAAGGGGCGCAAGCGCTCAAGGTAAGCCGCTCCCGCTGCCAGATCACCCGCCGCCGGGCGCGCCTTGATCAGGGCGGCGCGCTCCCAAGTGCGGCCCAGGCTCTCATAGTAACGCTCGGCAGTTTCCATTGCAATGCAGACCGGGGTGACAGAAGGGTCGGGCCTGAGGCGCAGATCGCTGCGAAAAACATAGCCCTCATGGGTTTGCTCGGACAGCATTGCAACCATACGCCGGGTGGCGCGCACGAAGGCGGTGCGGGCGGTATGAAAATCAGCGCGCTCAAAACGGCTTTCGTCAAACAGCATTATCAGATCAATATCGGACGAATAATTCAGCTCATACGCCCCCATCTTGCCCATGGCCAAGGCCACTGCTCCGCCTGCCGCCGCAATGTCATCCTCGGTCTGACCAGGAAGTTTGCCACGCCTGATCTCGATGCCAACCTGAAAAGTCAGGGCTTTATGGCTGGCCATATCTGCCAGTTGGGTCAGCGCGCCGGTCACCTGCTCCAGCGGCCAGACCCCAGCCAGATCAGCCAGCCCGCAAAGCAGCGCCACCCGGCGTTTGGCCTGCCTGAGGAGGCTGCGCAGAGCGACATCAGTTTCGCCCGTAATAGCCAGCGCATCCTCCAGCGCATCCTCGGGCGTGCCGCACAAAGCTTGGGTCAGCCACACTGATTCCTTGGCCATCAGGCCTTTCAGGTAAGGGCTGCACCCAGCGGCTCCACGGATCAGTTCGTTAAGCTCTGGCGCCAAGCCCGGCAACAAGGCCAGTGCCTCGTCGCCATGGTTTGGTGCGTATGGCTCGGGGCAACGGGTCATGCGGGAAGAAAATGTCATGGCGCGAAGATGCGCCGGCTGTGGCAAAGGGTCAAGCATGGGCTTGAGCCAGGTGGGCAGATGGGTGGATGGGTAGGTGGGTAGGTGAGTAGGTGGGTAGAATTACCACATATATTCTAATATTTGGATATCCGCTTTTCTAGTTTTCTAGTTTTCCGGTTTACCGGAAAACTGAAACCAGCCGGCTGAGCACGGGGGGGGGCAGATGTTTAGCTCAAGAGCAGGCCAGACCGGCGTTACATCCGAGGCGGCGCTGTCTTGCGAAAACCTGTTCAGCCAACAGATATAGCGCACGGGAGTGAATTTGATTGCAAAATTCATACAGCATGCGCGCGCGTTCAATACCTTATAGCCTGACATCAGAATCAAGGCATCTCTAAAAATTGCACCTGACCCTAGTGGTTTGTAGAATCGGGCCATGATTCAGCAGAGGGATGGCAGTCATGGCACAGCTGGGTTTCTTTGGTTTTTCGGATTGTTACACGAGCTTGGATGCGCAGAAGTATCCCTTGGCCGAGATCAATGCGATCGTGCTGTGGGAAGAGTTCCGCCCGCTTGCCACAGCAGGTCTGGCGCCAGCCCGAAAGCGCGCGTAAATCCACTGCCGGGCGCAAGCCGATGGATGCGGTGCTGATGTTCAAGACGCTGGTTTTGGGCGCAAACCTCTCGGACTACAGGCACGAGCATCAAGTCCGGGACCGGCTATCCTTCATGTCTCACCCGCCAGTGGTTTGCCCTTGCAAACTGTTACCCCTTCTCGGGCATTTTATGCCCTGTCAGGCAATGGACAGGCGATTTCCTGCAATCGCCGAGAAGGCATGAGAGGGCAATGACGCGCCGAGAATACAGATCCAGAGCCACGGCCAGATATAGCCAGCCCTCACGCCCCCCTCTCAGCGATGCAAGGGCATCACCTGCCGGTCAATGGTCCAGATATAAC
>CAYNXK010000255.1:0-2730 GCA_964401125.1 uncultured Aliiroseovarius sp. | reverse complement strand
ACCGGAAAACCGGAAAACCGGAAAACCGGAAAACCGGAAAACCGGAAATTTTTGCAGATTTCAGCCCAGCGTCAAGAGCGTTTAGCTCAATTCAGCGGTCAATCTGGCTCAGATCAGCCACCGACAGGCAAATATCTCGAATCCGTGCCAATAAATTAAGGCGGTTGCGACGGATAACCTGATTTTCTGTATTGATCTGTACCGCTTCAAAGAAAGCATTAATCGGGGCGCGCAGGTTAGCAATCGTCGCCATAGCAGCTGCAAAATCCTCGTCATTCATGGCTGGAACAATGGCTTTATCTGCCTGGTCAAGAGCAGAAAAAAGTGCCTTTTCTGCATCGTCATCGGCAAATTTTAGGTCAGCTCCGTAGGAATACTCAACCCCGTCGGCGGCTTCGGCCTGGGCCAGAATATTGGCCGCCCGCCTGTAACTTTGCAACAGGTTGCCGCCGTTATCTGTTTGCAAAAACGCCTGAACCGCCTCAGCCCGCTTCACCAAAAGGGTTAAATCATCGCTGTCATGCATGGCAAGGCAGGCGTCGATTACATCATGGGCAATGCCCTCACCTTTCAGGTGAACTTTAAGCCGATCATGGAAGAAGGCCAGAAGATTAGCCGCATCTGCCGTGCTATTTGCTGCTTTAAAAACTTCGCTCAGGTCAATTCGCAACTTATTAACCAGCAAAATTCGGATCACCCCCAAGGCCGCGCGGCGCAAGGCGAACGGGTCTTTTGAGCCAGTGGGCTTTTCGTCAATCGCCCAAAACCCGGTCAACATGTCGATCTTGTCGGCCAGCGCCACGGCAATGGAAACTGGTGAAATTGGTACATCATCCGAGGGGCCGAGCGGCGAATAATGCTCCCGGCAGGCGGTGGCAACCTCGTCCGGCAACCCGGCAGCCTGCGCATAATACTGCCCCATCAAACCTTGCAGGTCAGGAAATTCACCAACCATTTCCGAGCTGAGATCGGCTTTTGCAATGTGCGCCGCCTGTTCGGCAAGGCCCACATCTGCCCCAACCAGCGGTGCGATCTCAACAGCCAATACGGCAATGCGCCCAATGCGTTCAGCCTGCGTTCCCAGTTTATTGTGGAAGATGACGTTGGCCAGTTTGGTGGCCATATGGGCAAGCGGCATTGCAAGGTCGTTTTCCCAGAAAAACCGGGCGTCTGATAGGCGCGCGAACAGCACCTTTTGGTTGCCGGCAAGAATGGCGGCACCATTATCACGGGTTTCACGGTTGGCAACGGTGATAAATTTAACGACCTGGGCTGTTTTGCCGTCTTTCAGCGAGAAAAACTTCTGGTGCTCGCGCATGGAACTTTGCAGCACCTCAGGCGGCAAGGCGGCAAAATCCTCGGCAATGTCGCCCATCAGCACCACCGGCCATTCCACCAGCCCGGCAACCTCAGCCAGCAGGCCTTTATCGGCAACCAGCTCAAGCCCTTGGGCAAAGGCCAAGGTCTCGGCCTCGGCCCAAATATGGTCGGCGCGCGCCTGCCCGTCCAACATCACAAAGTTGGCCCGTAACTTGGCCTCATAATCGGCAAAATCCGTTACGGAAAAGCGCCCAGCGCCCATGAATCTGTGGCCCTCGGTGCTATTACCGGCTTTGATGCCGTCAACGACAAGTGGCACCACGCTGGCCCCGGTCTCATCACATAAAATGCACAGGATCGAGTGTATTGGCCTGACCCAACGCAGGCTGCCTGCCCCCCAACGCATTGATTTTGGCCAGGGAAAGTTGCGAATGGCGCTTTCCAGCACTTGGGCGATGATCTCATGGGCGGGCCGGCCTTTTTTCTCGATCACGGCAAACCAGACCGGGCCTTTTGGCGTATCGCGCTCAACTAGTTTGTCACGCGTCGCCACCCCTGCCCCGCGTAAAAACCCCGCCAGCGCCTGCTCCGGCGCCCCAACCTTTGGCCCCTTGCGTTCCTCACATGTATCAGGGCTGGCTGCGGGCACATCTCCCAGCGCTAAAGTCAGGCGGCGCGGCGTGGCAAAGGCGCGCGCGTCCGAATAGGTCAGCCCGGCCTTTGTTAGCCCGTCAGTGACCAGCTTTTGCAAGTCCTGAGCCGCACGCGCCTGCATGCGGGCCGGAATTTCTTCGCTGAATATTTCTATCAAAAGGTCAGGCATGGCTCACTCGGCAAATTAATCGGCAAATTTTTCGTTCAACTGATGCCAGGCAAAGGCCCGGCCATCGGGAAATACTGCAATCATCCGGTCCACCCCGTCATGGATGTCGGCCTGCCCCAAAAACCCGGTGGCCTCGCCGCGCCCGAGAGCTGCCCCGATGGCGGGGGCATCAAAACAGTCAAACCAGCCCGGCGCGGTCAGGGGCGTGGCTTCCTCGTAGGCTCCAAAGGTCTCGGTTAGCGCCTCAAGGCTTGTGTTTATGGTAAAACACGCGCGAAATCTCAGGGGTGATGACGTAGAATCGATACCGCTGAAGCCGTCAGTAATGAGTATCTCGGACTGCCCGTTGGCCAGATTGACCATCTGCATTTCAGTATCAGCAGGCAGTTCCTCATAAAAGGCATAAAGCTGCGTGTAATAGACCACCGCCCCAAAGATCAGGGAGCTGACCACGATGATGATTCCCACAAACTTGCCGCTCATGCTGCTTTTTCCCCGCCTGCTTTTTCCCCGTGCGCGGGGGTTTCGGGGGGCTCGGGGCTGCCGTCATCTGTCCCGCCGCCGGCTTTGGTCATCACAAATGCGTC
>CAYNXK010000254.1:0-2745 GCA_964401125.1 uncultured Aliiroseovarius sp. | reverse complement strand
TCACCGCCGGTAAAGGCCGGATATTCACCCTCAAGCAGGGCATGGTTGCCAATAATTCCGATAACAGGGCGGGACATCTGCGAATCCTGATATGTTTCGTCAGAATACAGTATGACATAATTACCGCCGGTCAACCTTGTACGAATTGACTTGTGACACCACGTTGTTGGCGGCATCGTCCCGGTAAATGCCAAAGGAATGCACCATGACCAAAACCAGCGCCAAAAACAGCCCTGAAACCATCTATTTGGCCGACTACCCGCCGCCAAACTGGCTGGTGGAGCATGTGCATCTGAGCTTCCGCCTGTTGCCCGATGCCACGCGCGTTACATCACGCATCAGGTTTGTGCCAAACCCACAAGCGACCTCGCAGGGTTTTTTCCTGCATGGCGAGGGGCCGCGCCTGATCTGGGCCCGCATTGACGGGGTTGAGATCAGCCCCGAGGTCTCGGACAAGGGCCTGACCTGTGCGGTGCCCGATGCGCCCTTTCTCTGGGAGGCCGAAGTGGAGATAAACCCACAGGCCAATACCGCGCTGGAAGGTTTGTATCTGTCTGGCGGCATGTTTTGCACCCAATGCGAGGCCGAGGGCTTCCGGCGCATTACCTTTTATGCCGACCGCCCGGATGTGATGGCGCCTTTCAGCGTGCGTATCGAGGGCGCCTCCCCGGTGCTATTGTCAAACGGTAACCTCACCGGCGCGGGCCGGAATGAAGTCGGCGGCTGGGCCGAGTGGCATGATCCCTGGCCCAAACCCGCCTATCTGTTTGCGCTGGTGGCGGGTGATTTACGGGCGCGCGACGACAGCTTTACCACCATGTCCGGGCGCAAGGTTGATCTGCGGCTCTGGACCCGCCCCGGCGATGACGAGGCTAAGACGGCCTTTGGCATGGAAGCGCTGAAAGCCGCTATGGTTTGGGATGAGAAGATCTACGGGCGGGCATATGACCTTGATATTTTTCAGATCGTCGCGGTCTCGGATTTCAACATGGGAGCGATGGAAAACAAAGGCCTGAACATTTTCAACACCTCCGCCGTGTTGGCCAGCCCACAAACCTCGACCGATACCAACTTTGAGCGCATAGAATCAATTATTGCGCACGAGTATTTCCATAACTGGACCGGCAACCGCATCACCTGCCGCGACTGGTTTCAGTTAAGCCTGAAAGAGGGGCTGACAGTATTCCGCGACCAGCAATTCTCTGGTGATATGCGCTCAGAACCAGTGCAGCGCATTCAGGATGTACAGGCTCTGCGCGGCCGCCAGTTTCGTGAAGATAATGGCCCGCTGGCTCATCCGGTGCAGCCGGACCATTTTGTCGAGATCAACAACTTTTATACCGCCACGATATATGAAAAAGGTGCCGAGCTTATTCGCATGCTGAAAACCCTTGTGGGGGACGCGGATTATGCCAAAGCGCTGGATTTGTATTTCAGCCGCCATGACGGCGAGGCGGCCACGATTGATGACTGGCTGCTTGTGTTTGAAGACACCACCGGGCGTGACCTTGGCCAGTTCAAGCGCTGGTATACACAGGCCGGCACACCGCGCCTGAGCGTTACGGATGACTTTAAGAATGGCACATACAGCCTTCATTTTGAACAAGAAACACCTCCAACTCCGAGTCAGGATAGTAAGCTGCCACAGGTTATTCCCATTGCTGTAGGGCTGATTGACCCAAGTGGCGCCGAGGTGCAAAAAACCCAAATTCTGGAAATGACTGAAGCCACGCAAAGCTTCTCCTTCAAAGGCTTGGCAGCCCGGCCCACGCCCTCGCTGCTGCGCAATTTCTCTGCGCCGGTCATAGTGCTGCGCGAAACTTCAAATGCCGAGCGCGCCTTCCTGCTGGCCCATGACACGGACCCGTTCAACCGCTGGGAAGCCGGCCGCGCTTTGGCAAAAGATGTGCTGCGCCGCATGGTTACTGAGGGCACGCCCCCGGAGGCGGCCTATTTGGAAGCCCTGGCTAAAATGCTGCGTGATACCACGCTTGAGCCGGCCTTTCGCGCCCTGGCCCTGCGCCGCCCCGGCCAGGATGACATGGCCCAAACCCTGTTTGACGCCGGCCTGACCCCGGAGCCGCTGCAGATATATCTGGCAAGCGAGACGCTGGCGCAAACCATTGCCGAGCATATTCAGGATATAAGCCCGCGCCTGTCGGCTGAAATGCAGGTGAGTGAGCCATATCAGCCCAGTGCCACGCAGGCCGGAAAACGCGCGCTGGGGCAAGAATTGCTGGCGCTGACCACGCGACTTGATGGTGGTAAAGCTGCCAAACAAATCTATGCAGGTGCGGATAACATGACGCTGAAGCTGGGCGCTTTGAGTTGCTTGCTGGAGGCGGGAAAGGGTGAAAGTGAGCTGGAAAAGTTTTATTCGGACTGGCAGCATGATGCGCTGGTGCTGGATAAATGGTTTGCCATGCAGGTCTTCCATGCCGCCCCGGATCAAGCTGTTTTGGTGGCGCGCAAACTTACTGAACACGCTGATTTCAACTGGAAAAACCCAAACCGATTTCGCGCGGTATTTGGCGCTCTGATGATGAACCCGGCGGGCTTTCATACCCCCACCGGGGCCGGATATACCCTGCTGGCTGACTGGTTGATCAGGCTGGACCCGGTCAATGCCCAAATCACCGCCCGCATGACCAGCGCTTACGAGACCTGGCGGCGCTATGATGGCGACCGGCAGGAAATGATGCGTGCGGCGCTGGGCCGGATACAAGACAGCAAAGAACTCAGCCG
>CAYNXK010000253.1:0-2755 GCA_964401125.1 uncultured Aliiroseovarius sp. | reverse complement strand
TCCGGGGTTTCGACCAGACTGCTATCGGGCTCTTCAATAGCGGCCGGGGTCGAGAATATCTCGTCAGCCTCGGTTGGTGCAGCCAGTGCGGCGGCGGCTTCGGCTTCGGCGCGGGCTTCGTCAATCACCGTCAGGTCACGCTGTTGGGCAATATTGCGCACCTTCATCGTGGCCCCGCCCGTGCCAGCCGGGATCAGGCGACCAACGATGACGTTTTCCTTGAGACCCACCAGCTTGTCACGCTTGCCCTGCACGCTGGCCTCGGTCAGCACTCGCGTAGTTTCCTGAAACGACGCTGCCGAAATGAAGCTGCGGGTTTGCAGGCTGGCCTTGGTGATCCCCAACAGGATCGGCTCGCCCTTGGCCGGACGCACGCCTTTGGCATGGGCCTTCTCATTGGCCGCGTCAAACTCGGCCTTGTCCACATGTTCGCCTTTGAGCAACGTGGTTTCACCCGAATCCTGGATCTCCCATTTCTGCAACATCTGGCGCACGATGACTTCGATGTGCTTATCGTTGATCTTCACACCTTGCAGACGGTAAACATCCTGCACTTCGTCGATCATGTAATCGGCCAGCGCTTCCACACCCATGACCGCCAGAATGTCATGCGGGGCGGGGTTGCCATCCATGATATAGTCGCCCTTATGCACAAAGTCGCCTTCGGCAACCGGGATGTGCTTGCCTTTGGGCACCATGTACTCAACCTTCTCAAGGCTCTCGTCAGCTGGCTCGATAGCAATGCGCCGCTTGTTCTTATAGTCCTTGCCAAAACGCACATAGCCATCAATTTCGGCGATGACAGCGTGGTCTTTCGGACGCCGTGCCTCGAACAATTCTGCCACTCGCGGCAGACCGCCCGTGATGTCCTTGGTTTTGGCACCTTCGCGTGGAATACGCGCCACCACGTCGCCGGCCTTGATCTCCTGACCTTCTTCGATCGAAAGAATGGCGTCCACTGACATGGTATAGATGACCGGATTACCCGCATCATTGCGCATTGGTTCACCGTCTTTGCCGATGATGAATATCTCTGGTTTCAAGTCGCTGCCCTTAGGTGCCGTGCGCCAGTCGGTAACAATTTTCTGAGTCATACCGGTGGCATCATCGGTCTCGTCGCGCACCGAAATGCCCGAAACAAGGTCCACAAACTTGGCCATGCCAGCCTTTTCAGCGATGATCGGCAGGGTATAGGGATCCCACTCAAACATTTTATCCCCGCGCTTGACCTTGGCCTTGTCACGCACGTGCAGTTTGGTGCCGTAAGTCAGCTTGAAACTGGCACGCTCCACATCATTTTCGTCCATGATCGCCATTTGCATATTACGGCCCATAACAACCACTTCATCAGCAGCATTTTTCAGCACGTTGGCATTGCGGAACTCGATTTTGCCGTCCTGTCCCGCTTCCTGGAACGATTGCTGGCCACCCTGAGCAATGCCACCAATGTGGAAGGTCCGCATGGTCAGCTGCGTGCCCGGCTCGCCAATGGACTGCGCGGCGATAATGCCGACAGCCTCGCCCACATTGACCTTGGTACCACGTGCGAGGTCACGACCGTAACACATGGCGCAAACGCCCTCTTCGGCCTCGCAGGTCAGGGGGGAGCGGATCTGGAATGTGGCAATACCAGCGGTCTCGATGGCATCGGCCATGCGCTCGTCGATCAGCTCATTTTTGGCGGCAAGAATCTCGCCAGTAGCCGGCACCACTACGTCCTCGGCTGTGACCCGGCCCAGAATACGCTCGGACAGTGAGGCAACAACCTCGCCATCATTCACCGCAGCTTCGGCCTTGATGGACTTCTCGGTGCCGCAATCGTTTTCACGGATGATACAATCATGCGCCACGTCAACCAGACGCCGGGTGAGATAGCCCGAGTTGGCAGTTTTCAGTGCCGTATCCGCCAGACCCTTGCGTGCCCCGTGGGTGGAGTTGAAATACTCGAGCACCGTCAAACCTTCTTTGAAGTTTGAGATGATCGGGGTTTCGATGATCTCGCCGGAAGGCTTGGCCATCAGCCCGCGCATACCGCCCAGCTGTTTCATCTGAGCCGGAGAGCCACGCGCGCCGGAATGTGACATCATATAGACCGAGTTGGGTTCCGCTTCGGCCCCTGAATCGTCTTTTTTGAGCGCCGAGATTTCGCTCATCATCGCATCGGCCACCTGATCGGAACATTTGGACCAGGCATCCACCACTTTGTTGTATTTCTCGCCAAGAGTAATCAGGCCATCCATATATTGTTTTTCGAACTCTTTGACCTGAGCGCGCACTCCGTCAACGATTGGCCATTTGGATGCTGGGATAACCATGTCATCCTTGCCAAAGCTGATGCCGGCCTTGAAGGCCTCGCGGAAGCCCATTGTCATGATCTGATCACAGAAAATGACGCTCTCTTTCTGGCCGCAATATCGGTAAACGGTGTCAATAACCTGCTGCACTTCTTTCTTGCGCAAAAGCCGGTTGACCAAACTAAATGGTGCCTTGGCGTTCAGGGGCAGCAACCCGCCCAAAAGCAGGCGGCCCGGCGTGGTTTCAAAGCGCGTCAGCACCTCAAGGCCCTCGTCGTTGATCTGCGGTAGGCGGGCGATGATTTTGGAGTGCAGATGCACCACACCCGCATCCAGCGCGTGCTGTACTTCATCCACATCGGCAAAAGCCATGCCTTGGCCTTTCATGCCCTCACGCTCCATGGTGACATAATACAGCCCCAGGATCATATCCTGTGACGGCACGATGACCGGCGCGCCGT
>CAYNXK010000252.1:0-2771 GCA_964401125.1 uncultured Aliiroseovarius sp. | reverse complement strand
ACTCATCGGCTGCCAACTCAGACCGCTCTGAGCAGGCTTCTACCTCGATTCGCGCCTGATCCAAGGCGATTATCGCGCTATCTATCGCATACCGGTGCCGCGCCCGGATAGCAGTTTCTGCTCCGGCAGCTCGTTTTTCTAGAATCTCAGCAACAGACGAGATCAGCCTATCAATTCCCTGCCCAGTTAACCCAGAAACCGCAAGGCCTTCTGCATGGCCAAGATCGGCCTTATTCTGAACGATCAGGTCCTCGTTACGCGGGCCAAGTTCCTCTGGCAGCCCCCTGCCATCAATAAGAAAAACTCTGAGGTCGGCTGTATTTGCCCGTTCCAGCGCTCGTTTAATGCCAATCTTCTCAACATGATCGCTGGCGCTGTGAAGTCCGGCAGTATCAAGCAAAGTCACAGGTAGCCCGTACAGATCCATGCGCACTTCGATCACATCACGGGTGGTCCCGGCAATTTCTGATGTGATTGCTGCATCACGGCCAGCCAGAGCATTAAGCAATGTAGACTTTCCTACATTCGGCGCGCCAACAATCGCCACCTCAAAACCCTCCCGGATACGCTCAGCAATAAAGCTTCCCTCACTTTCAACGCTAAGCTCAGCACTGATTTTCCCAATCAAACCCAACACCTCTGGTGACACGTCTTCGGGCACATCTTCGTCGGCAAAATCAATCGTGGCCTCCAGAAGTGCCGCAGCCCGAATAGCCATTTTACGCCAGACGTCAGCTCGCGCCCCTAACGCGCCCGAAAGAACCTTGAATGCTTGCTTGCGCTGTGCTTCGGTTTCAGCTTCCAGCAAGTCAGCAAGCCCCTCGACTTGTGCCAAATCAAGCCGGTTGTTTTCAAGAGCGCGCCGCGTAAACTCGCCTGGCTCTGCCATACGCAAGCCAGGAAGCCTGCTTAATGCTTTAAGAACAGCATTTATTATTGCAATCGAGCCGTGCAGCTGCAGTTCAACCACGTCTTCCCCAGTAAAGCTATTGGGAGACTTAAAGGTTATTACAAGCGCTTGATCTAATATTTCACCTTTATAATCAGCTACTTGTCTTATTTTTGCTTGCTGAAAGTCTGGCAAAGACCCACAAAGACTCGTTGCTGCTACCAATGCTTGTGGCCCAGAGATACGAATAATGGCAACACCAGCCTTACCTCGCGCCGTGGCCAGTGCAAAAACCGTGTCCATATTATTAACTCGTTGTTTTTAAGTATAAAACTACGTGTTCATTGAATCAAAGAACTCGCTGTTTGATTTGGTTTGCTTCAGCTTGGAAAGCAGGAATTCGACTGCATCTGTTGTACCCATCGGGTTGAGAATGCGGCGTAGAACAAAGGTTTTTTGCAGGTTTTTAGGGTCAACCAAAAGCTCTTCTTTCCGAGTGCCGGATTTCAGAATGTCCATAGCTGGGAACACGCGTTTATCTGCCACTTTGCGATCCAACACTATTTCACTGTTGCCTGTACCTTTGAATTCCTCAAAAATCACTTCATCCATGCGGCTGCCGGTTTCTATCAGGGCGGTGGCAATAATTGTCAGGCTGCCACCCTCTTCGATATTACGCGCTGCGCCAAAAAATCGTTTTGGCCGCTGCAATGCGTTGGCGTCCACACCACCGGTCAACACCTTACCGGATGACGGAACCGTTGTGTTGAAGGCGCGGCCAAGGCGTGTGATGCTATCAAGCAGGATCACTACATCCCGTTTATGTTCCACAAGACGTTTGGCCTTTTCGATCACCATTTCAGAGACCGCAACATGGCGACTGGCAGGCTCATCAAAGGTTGATGAAACCACCTCCCCCTTAACAGAGCGCTGCATGTCTGTCACTTCTTCGGGCCGCTCATCAATTAACAGCACGATCAAGTAGCACTCTGGGTGATTACGCTCAATAGAATGGGCAATGTTTTGTAATATAACGGTTTTACCCGTACGCGGTGGCGCTACGATAAGGCAACGCTGCCCTTTACCGATAGGTACGACAAGGTCAATTACCCGCGCTGTTTTATCTTTGATAGCCGAATCTTCAACTTCCATAATCAATCGCTCATCAGGGTAGAGCGGCGTCAGGTTTTCAAAAGCAACTTTATGCTTTGATTTTTCCGGATCATTAAAGTTTATTTTTTCAACCTTCGTGATGGCAAAATAGTTTTCGCTTTCACGCGGTGCTTGCATAATGCCCTCAACCGTATCGCCGGTACGTAACGAATGTTGGCGGAGCATGTCAGGTGAAACATAGATGTCATCAGGGCCTGGAAGGTAGTTAGCCTCAGGCGAGCGTAGAAAACCAAAGCCGTCCTGAAGAACCTCTAGCACACCCTCGCCCCCAATTACCCACTCATCTTCAGCGCGTTCTTTGAGAATTGAGAACATCATCTCGCCCTTACGCATGGTAGAGGCATTTTCGATTTCGAGTTCTTCAGCTAAGGAAAGCAGAATTTTTGGGCTTTGGGCTTTAAGCTCAGACAGGTTCAGGCGGTCTTGGGACATAAAAATCTCGCAAATAGCGCAGGCTGCGCGAATATGGTTACAATGGGAAACAGTGCATGGCCGGATGGCCCACTTCAGCGCTAAATAGGGAGCAGTTGGGCGGGAGTCAATACACCTTAGAATTTCATAACGACAGAAAAAACAATGATCACCATCAATACGGTTGGGACTTCATTCATCATCCGAAACCGTCGGCCTGAAACTTTGTTAACACCGGCTTGAAAATCTGATCGGCGACCTGAAAGCCACATATGAAACCACGTCATCACCAAAACTG
>CAYNXK010000251.1:0-2791 GCA_964401125.1 uncultured Aliiroseovarius sp. | reverse complement strand
TTTCCGGTTTTCCGGTTTTCCGGTTTTCCGGTTTTCCGGTTTTCCGGTTTTCCGGCGCAATTCAACGCCACGGCTCCTTAAGCAGACTGAGCTGCAATCCCTATCAAACCTCGCGTAAATTTTCCTGAATTGCCGCCAAAACCTCTTTTGGCTGGGTGTATCCCAGCGAGTGATGCGCCCCAGGGATCACGAATTTATAGGCATCTCGGTTCCACTCGGCTAGCTTGCCAATCGCGCTGAGCGGGATAGTCGCATCCTTCTCAGCCCATATGGACACCACGGCCACATACATTTTTGCCAGTTCGCGGTGTTCTTCCTCTAGCACTTCAGTAAGCATGTTGCGCTCAGCTGACAGGATTGAGCGTAGATAACCTTGCCTGCCGGTTTCTGCAGCAACCATCGCTGGCAGGTCGGGGATGGCTGTGGGTAGCAGGGCTTTGGCTTTGGCGCTGTTTTTCAAGTGCCAAGCACCCAGCACCCCCCAAAGCCATGCCCCGCTAAAGCCAGAGCGTCTGGCGGTGGCAAGCAATGGTGCAGGGGTGTAGTCAATTCCTGCTGATGCCAGCAGGATCAACCTGTCAATCCGATCAGGCTCTTCTGCAGCGTAGATCGTGGCAATTGCGCCACCCATTGCATAGCCAAACAGTGAGAATTCTGGTCCGACTTTTAGTTCATCCAGAAGTTCGCGCAATTGTCGGATGAAGAAATGCCGGGTTTGAGCTGTGCGTGGGCGGTCAGAATAACCACGACCATAAAGGTCGTAAGTCAGAACCCTGAAGCCCATTGCCGTTAGCCCCGGCACCAACCCGGAAAATACCCATGAGGGTGCAGAAAGTCCGTGAATCAGCACCATGACCGGCCCTTTTACGGGACCATACCACTGATAATGGGTAAGCCCGCCAGACAGATCGGCAAACTGGCCAGGTGCTTTGCGCCGCGCCACCTTGTCCATCGGCTTGCGCATCCGTTCTAAAGCAACGGGCGCCAAGGCAAGGGCCACAATAAATCCAAAAAATAGCCACCAGCCCATCAAGCTGCACTCCGGGGAATGAAAAACCCACCCCTACGCAGATTTTTGCCCATGGTCATGCCGTGGCCGAGAAATAGCGGCAAGGTATGGCCCAAGCGTTCAATATGGTGTGTATTATCTCCCCCCGGCGCAGCAGCAGGGCACAACTTGTGCGGTTGGAGAAATGTTCGCTTGCCGCGCCTAGTGTGAGAGTAAAACAGTGCCAGATCACGCCTGCAAGTCACTATTTGGCCTTGAGTGATCATCTTTTTCTCCAGACATCCAGAATATACCGGCTTGTCATCAGGTCCAGATGGGCACCGCCTCCATTTTTGAACAAGGTGATGTCTGCATCACTTTCTCGACTAAAGTCACCCGCAGGAATATCATAAAAATCTCCCTGAATATCGGCGGAGGTGATCACGCCGCTGGCAAGCGGGTCTTTAAGCTCGCCAATATGCTCCAATACTGTCTCGCGGCTGTCCACGAATATGCGGGCGCGGCGCATGGCTTCATCATCCGCCTCGCGCATGTCTGGGCGGTAAGCGCCAATAAGGTCAATATGCTGGCCCGCCTGCAACCATTCGCCCTTGATCAGCGGAGTGCGGGACATGGTGGCACAGGTCACAATATCAGCGAGCCGCACCGCAGTTTCGAGGTCACTTGCCACCAGCATGTTGGAATATTGTGCCGCCATTGCTTCAGCATGTTCCGGGCTGCGGTTCCAGACCATGAAACGCGCGTCCGGAAAGGCGCTTCTATAGGCTTCATATTGGGCACGCGCAACATTGCCTGCGCCGATGATCAGAATGCAGTCACTGTCTGGCCGTGCCAGCAGCTTGGCTGCAAGCAGGCTGTCGCTGGCAGTTTTCCACTTGGTAACCAGATGAAAGTCAATGATCGCCTCAAGTACTCCGTCATGGTCGCCATACAGGTTGACTGCGCCGTTTATTGTAGGTTTGTCCAGAGCTGGATTGCCGGGAAAAATCGTTGCAACTTTAACGGCAATGCCCAGCCCATCAACCCATGCTGTCCGTGAAAGAACCGTATCGGTATCCCGGTAGAGCAAGCTATCTTTAATCCCGGCCCTAGCAAGGCTGTGACCGGCAACAAGCGCATCCGTCAGCGCCGCCCAGTTAAGCAGGGGATCGGCCACATCAAAGGGGATAACCTCGGTCGTCATACGGACAGCTAAACCGAAACGAGCGCCTTTTGCACGGAAAAACCGATGGGGAAGGTAAATTTAGAATGGAGATATTACGACTTAGTTGCTCCGGGCGCTTATTTAAGTTCGCAAGGGTGGGTGGTAATCCCCCCGATAAAAGTGGTGTTCACGAGTAGAACTTTCTCGACATAATGATCTGAGCTATAAACGGCGGAGCAATACTAGGCCACAGTAGCGGCGGCATAATGTGGTCGCGGGCGGTGTGAAAGCCGGCCACTTTGGCCCTTTCATTTATGGGAGGGTTTGGAGGTTTATGCTGTGGACTTGTATTTGAAGGTACGCCGCGCCCATTTTCATGATGGTCTGAGCGGGAGAGCGCGCGCGAGACTTCGGGATCAGCCGAGATAGTGTGGCGAAGATGTTGGCCTGTTCGGAGCCTCCCATCGCCTGGCAGGGCATGTTTACATGCCCGAGAAAGGGGTTATCAGCGAGCTGTGCTGATCAAGCGACCCAAGCTCGACGCGTTTACGGGTCAAATTGATATTTGGCTGGCTGTGGACTGGACCTGTCGCGCTTTAGTTCCGCTCCGAGTGCTCATTTAAGCGGCTATTCGTTCG
>CAYNXK010000250.1:0-2850 GCA_964401125.1 uncultured Aliiroseovarius sp. | reverse complement strand
GCGCAAAACAGGCCACCTGTTGCTCATGGGGTAAGTATTTCAAAAAACATGATGCCGCCGCGCCTTTCTCCTTTACCCGCTTGAGCAAGGGCAATTATAACCATCGGGGCCGATATGGCTTTGCAATTCCGGGGAAAGATATGCGTTTACTGGTACTGGGCTTACTTGCATTTTCCCTCACGGGCTGTGGAGCGGCCTATTTCAGCCCCAAAGTTGTTGAGGAAGTCACCGCCGCTGGTGAAGTTCGGGTGGCCTCGATCAATGCCAGCAGCATAGCTGAGGCAAACCGTTCCCCCTACCGGCCCAAAACCTTGCCCGCCATTTTCTCCCAAACCATCAGCGGCGCTACTGGCCTGCGCGGTGCCGGAGCCTTGCCCAGCCCTGCATTCATCGCTGAAAACCGCCCGGCAGCTCTTGCTACTCGCCTGCCTCCGGCTCACATTCACGAAACCTACCGGATCGGGGTTGGCGATGTACTTTTGCTGGCAACCCCGCGAGCCGGGAATACCATTTCTGAATTAACCGGCCTGCTGGCCGCCCAAAGCCGGCGGCAAGGCTATACGGTGCAGGATGACGGGGCCATAGCAATCCCGGATGTGGGGCGGGTTGAACTTGCAGGCCTGACCGTGGAAGAGGCAGAAGCCGAACTGTTCCGACAGTTGGTTGAAAACCAGATTGACCCGGCTTTCAGCCTGGAAATTGCCGAGTTCCACTCGCAGCGCGTCTCCCTCGGCGGGGCATTGGCCAACCCGATGGTCTTGCCCATCAACCTGACCACTTTGTACCTGAATGAGGCGCTTAATGCTGCCGGTGGCATATCTGCCAGCGATCAGGATTATGTAATGATCCGCCTCTACCGCGATGGCACAATGTACCAGATTCCACTAAAAGTATTTCTTGAAGATGCTGCTGTGCAAAAAATTGTCCTCAAGGGCGGCGATAGTATTTTTGTTGATACCGAGTTCAACCTTGCCAATGCACATGCCTATTTTGAAGAGCAAATAAGGCTGTCGGAATTCCGCCAGCGCTCCCGCACACTTGCGCTAAGCCAGCTTACAGCAGAGGTAAGCCTGCGCCGCGATGAGCTGAGCGAAGCCCGAGCAAATTATCAAGCCCGTATTGAGCTGGGCGCGGTTGAGCGCGACTATGTTTACCTGTCCGGCGAAGTGGGGGTGCAGGGGCGGTACACGCTGCCGTTCGGGCGCAAGGCAACCCTCGCAGACGCCTTGTTTGACCGGGCCGAGGGCGTGCCAACCGAGACCGGGAACATCGCTGAAATTTATGTACTCAGGGCCAATGTAGCTGACGGCGGCATTACTGCCTGGCACCTTGACGCGCGCAATGTTGCCAATCTGGTGCTGGCCACAAAGTTCGAATTGCGCCCCAATGACATCATCTTTATCGCCGAACAGCCCGTCACCCGCTGGGGCCGCGTTGTTCAACAAATCACCCCATCCCTCATCACCACCACCGTTGGGGTTGCCATGAATTAGGGTCAGGTCACTTTGATTTTTATCGAAAGCTGAATCACTGTTGCCACACAGGAGCAGTGATATGAGTGATCTTTTCTGGCTGACGGATGCGCAAATGGCCCGCCTTAAGCCCTTTTCCCCCAAGTCACCGGGAAGCCCCGCGCCGATGATAAGCGCGTATTGAATTCGCGGCCATCACGGCCGATCATTTCACCTCTGAGGAACAAATGCACCCATTCAGGCGCTTTTGAATCAGGTGTTAGGGCCGGTAATTCGCCGGTAATTTGGGGCCACATATTGTGGCTGCAAAATCACTCATCGACTTAGCCCGATACAAACGGGGTAACGATCAATTCCGTCGTATCTTTCCAGGGGTTTGAACCGCCACTCGTTGTCAGCTCGGTGTTAAGCACATGCAAGGCAGCGCTTTCCAACTTTACCGCCATAAAACACATGGCAAACAACATTTTAAGGCTCTCAAAAGGAAGGAAAAGCATGCGCTCCAAACGGCACGAAGCCGCCTGAGACGAAGACTTCCTGTTCAACCTGATAGTAGCATGAAAATATCATGCGATTCCCCTGAATGTCTGATTTAAAACCGCAGGATATGGATCAAATGTGGGCGAAGACTATCAGCAATGCCGCAAGAAAAACCAACCTTTCAATTCTCGGGCACTTGCTCTTTGAGGCTGCGCTTTTTCCACCAAAATATACTCTTTACTTCTTCTTGAGGTTTTTTTTGTTTGGCATTGCTTCCTCCATAGCCTGAGTGCAGCCTCAAACATCACACCTCGGAAGGTTGGAAGGCCGTTTTCTGAACGACTCCGGTTTCAGTTTGTATCAGTCTTTCATGGCCTGAAAGGGTGATCTGCTGCCCGGGCGCGCATGCGGAGCAGGATGACGTCGCCAGTGCGGGCATCGGCAACATCCAACTCGATCATCGCCGCGCGGGCTGCTTCGGCCAGAACTTCGGCTGGCCCGGTCTCGCCCCAGTCGCGGGAATAGGACGGTAATGGCATTGGCTCAGGTCCGACAAACTCGCGCCAGACTCCGCGCTGCAGGCCGAGGCAATCACAGCCGACACTGCGCATGGAGGCCTGATCATGATAGGGCGTGCCGATCCAGCGCCGCGTTGTCTTGACTATGTGCGCATGCGCGGTTCGTGATATGATTCTCATTGTAAGTGCGCTTTCTTTACATGCTCCTTCGGGAACCGAATTGTCGGGGGGCCTTCAAACATCGACATGCCGCGAAAATCAGGCCCGGCCGAGGTCAATTCACGGCTGCCGGGATTGTGGCGGTGCAGCAGGGCTTGCGCCACGGCATCGCGATAGGCGGTGTCAGCATCGGCGACCTTGTCGAGAATCTCGGTGCGGGC
>CAYNXK010000249.1:0-2931 GCA_964401125.1 uncultured Aliiroseovarius sp. | reverse complement strand
GAGATCGTGGTAGTGCTTGGCGGCCCGAGCGGAGATGTTGGCGCCAAAGATATCAGCGCCGATACCTTGGGTGCGGCGGTGGGGCGTATTATCAAGCGTTATTTTGATCGTCATGGCGGCGCTTTGCCCCCCGCCGGGTTATATGGCCGTATTCTCAGGGAAGTGGAGCTGCCGCTGATCGAGATTGCGCTGGATGCAACCGGTGGTAACCAAGCTAAATGTGCCGATCTTTTGGGCCTCAACCGCAATACCTTGCGCAAAAAACTAACTATTTTAGAAATCGAGGTGACACGGCGACGAAAGTTGATGTAAAAGGGCAACAGGCGTGGCAATTCAGCCGCGCTACAGGTGCCTCGGATTGTCTGTGGCTGCTGTGGTTAGGCTTCAAGGGGGGGTCCGCGTGGTGGCGCGCAGCTTGATGCAGGGAAGGGCTTGGGAGCGGCTGGCTCTTTTGCGCAGGCAGCGCCGGGCGCGTAACATTGCCGGCCTTGCCTTGATCATTACCGGCCCGGTGCTGGCCTTTGCCACCTACCTTGTTTTTGGCCCGTTTGATCAGGGCGCCCAAAGCACGGCCTTGCGCCTGGTCTTGCTGGCCGACCTGATTTACGTGTTGCTGGTTGCGGCTTTGGTGCTGGCGCGCATCACCAGCATGGTTGCCGCCAGACGGCGTAAATCGGCCGGCTCGCGCCTGCATCTGCGCCTGACCGGGGTATTTGCCCTGCTGGCGCTTATTCCCACGGTTTTGGTGGCGGTGTTTGCGGTTCTAACGATCAATATCGGCTTGGAGGGCTGGTTTTCCGACCGGGTCAGCCGGGTCGTCAGCAATTCACTGGCCGCAGCACAGGCCTATGAGCAGGAACACCGGGATGGCTTGAGCCAGGACAGCGAGGCCTTGGCGCGATTTTTGAACCGCGAGCGCCAGGAAACCCGCTTGCTTCCGGCCAGCATTCTGCGCCAGTTGCTGGCACAGGGCCAGACGCAAATTCAGCGCGGGCTGCGCGAGGCTTTTGTCATCAACTCTGACGGCGAAATCCGGGTGCGCGGCGACCGCTCGTACCTGTTTGATTTTGAGCGCCCAAACGCCGCCCAAATCACGGCGGCCCTTGCTGGCGAGACCGTCATCATCGAGGATTGGGACCAGAACGAATTCCGCGCCCTGATCCACCTGACAGCCTTCTCTGACCACCTGCTTTATGTCAGCCGTGATGTTGATGGTGAGATTCTCAAACTGCTGGATGAAACCCAGGAAACCGTGCTGATTTACAAGCAGATTGAGCAGGACCGCGGCAAATTGCTGTTTGAGTTCGGGCTGTTTTACCTTGGTTTTGCAGTGATCCTGATTCTGGCGGCAAATTTGCTTGGCATGTGGTTTGCTGAACGTCTGGCTGGGCCGATCGGGCGGCTTGCCGGGGCGGCACAACGGGTTGGGGCCGGGGATTTGGATGTTCAGGTGCGCGAGGAAGATAGCGATGACGAGATTGCCATGCTGGGCCGTCTGTTCAACCAGATGACAAGGCAAATCAAAAGCCAGCGCGATGCTTTGGTAGAAAACAACGCCCAGATCGAGCGCCGGGGCAGGTTGTTTGATTCAGTGCTGTCATCAGTCACGGCCGGGGTGATCGGGCTGGATGCCGACGGCAAGGTAAGGTTTCTCAATCGCGCGGCCCGACGCTTGCTTGACCTCGATGAAGCGCGGGGGCTGGATGATGAACTTTCACTGCTGGTGCCGGAGTTCACGAATTTGTTTCAGCGCCTGAGTACCGGGCAAGGCGAGGCCGTGCAGGAAGAAATTCGCCTGACCCGCAATGGCAAGCAGGAAAACCTGCTGGTGCGCATGGCCGAGCGCCGGGCAAATGATGGTGTGTCGGAAGGTTATGTGATTGCCTTTGATGATGTCACCGATCTGGTTTCGGCCCAGCGTATGGCCGCCTGGGGCGACGTGGCCCGGCGCATTGCCCATGAAATAAAAAATCCGCTGACCCCGATCCAACTTTCGGCCGAGCGCATCAGGCGCAAATATGCCCACAACGCGGATGGTGAGGATAACGGCATTGGGCAACTGACCGATGTGATCATCCGCCAGACCGGAGATTTACGCCGCATTGTTGACGAGTTTTCAAAATTCGCCCGCATGCCCGAGCCGGAAAAACGCCAGACGGACCTTACCAAATTGGTGCAGGATGCGGTTTTGTTACAGCAAACCGCCCAGCAGGGGGTGCGGATAATTACTGATCTTCCCGAGGCGGCGCTGATGCTGGATATTGATGCCACCATGATTAATCAGGTGCTGACAAACTTAATTAAGAACGCCGGAGAAGCAACTGAAATGTATATAGAAAAATACGGAGGTAACGATTATGAACCTGAAATTCGCATTGGCCTGGAAAAAACCAACTCAGGGGTTCGGATCAGCATTGCCGATAACGGTATTGGCCTGCCGGAAGACCGGGCGCGCCTGTTTGAGCCTTACGTTACAACCCGCGAAAAGGGCACAGGTCTGGGTTTGCCTATTGTGAAAAAAATCATTGAGGAACACGGCGGTAGCATGGTTTTAGAGGATGCGCCTGCCTTTTCTGAGGGCGCATATAAGGGGGCGATTGCCGTGGTAAACCTACCGTTTGAGAGCAAGGCTAAGGGATTGGGGCAATAAGTATGGATGATATTTTAATCGTTGATGATGAGCGCGACATTCGCGAGCTGATCTCGGATATTCTGATTGATGAGGGCTTTGGCACAAGACTGGCGGGCACGTCTGATGAATGTCTGGCACAGTTGGAGAAGGCCGAGCCAGCGCTGATGATCCTCGATATTTGGCTCAAGGACAGCGACATGGACGGGATTGATATTCTCAAGCTTGCCAAGCGCGATTATCCTCGGGTGCCGGTGGTGATCATTTCCGGCCATGGCAACATTGAAATCGCCGTGGCGGCG
>CAYNXK010000248.1:0-2940 GCA_964401125.1 uncultured Aliiroseovarius sp. | reverse complement strand
GAAGGGGCTTGAGGGCATGATTTCAATTTCCGTCGTGCACTGGTATATGGCCGACAATCACGCCCGCTCGGCCAGCAGATCCTCAACGTCTGCTGTGCTCAGTGCGAAGCGATGGTAAGCCCAAACCGCCTAAGCAATGGTTTCACGAGGATAGCGGTAGCCCTTTAGGCGTGGCATATGGTTCGGTGTTTTCATACCTTTGGCATAGTGCTGTCACACCAAACAAACAGCTTGGCAATACCCGCACCATGTGGGCGACCAGCTCAGCGACAGGACATAATAGTCAAACACGCCTGCGGACTTGCCCTCGGCCCAGGCCATTGTGGTGGCAATTGTGGCGGTTAATAGAAGGGTGGTGAACCAGCGAATTTGCTCTTTCCTCTTTTCAGCAGGCGCAGTATATAGCCAATAAGTTCCCCGACAACGGAAACCCGCCTGAACGAGGGCAGCCCGGCAAGGGCATGGGGCAGTTGTATGCAAAGGAGTGCAACATGGGCAAACCAATTATGGCCAAGGCCACCGCCGTTTGGCTGGTGGACAACACAACGCTCAGCTTCAAGCAGATTGCTGATTTTTGCGGTTTTCACGAGCTGGAAGTGCAGGGCATTGCGGATGGAGATGTGGCCACCGGGGTCAAGGGGTTTGACCCGATTTCCAACAACCAGTTGACGCAAGACGAAATTGACGCCGCCGAAAAAGACCCGCTGCACAAGCTGAAGCTGAAATTCTACGCCGCCGCCGTGGGTGAGGAAAAACGCCGTGGTCCGCGCTACACACCACTTTCCAAACGGCAGGACCGCCCGGCAAGCATCCTCTGGCTGGTCAAGTTCCATCCTGAGCTAACCGACGGCCAGATTTCCAAGCTTGTCGGCACCACCAAGCCAACGATTCAAGGGATTCGCGAGCGTACACATTGGAACATCAATAATATTGACCCGATCGACCCGGTTGCCCTTGGCCTCTGCAAGCAATCTGAGCTGGATATGGTGGTGCAGAAAGCCGCCGCCAAAAAAGCGCATGATGGCGGGGTCATGACCGATGATGAGCGGCGCAAGCTGGTTTCAACCGAGCAAAGCCTTGGTATGGATATTGAGCCGAAAGTTCCCAGCGCCATTGAGGGGCTTGAAACCTTCACGCTTTCTGGGCCGAAAGAGAAGGAAGAGGAAGTGCTGATTGATGCCGACAGCCTGTTTAACCTGCCAGATGACGATGGCAAAAGTAACGACGATTAGGGCATAGGCGTCAGGGCAAAAACTCTCCTATTGAACCCCCTCAAGCAACCTTTGGCTGTTCTTCGGCATCCATATTTTCAGCTGGTGCTGCCCTGAACATTGAAATTGCTCTGGCAAGGTTGTCTGTCTCTGATTTCAGCGCCATACTGGATGCCGTAGTTTCTTCAAACATGGCGGCGTTTTGCTGTGTAGCCTGATCAAGTTCACCGGCTGCAATATTGATCTCAGAAATACCAGTGGATTGGTCCGCTACAGATTTAGCAATTTCATCAATGCTGCCAGTAATACCTACCACACCTTTTGCAATAGATTTTAGAGATTTCCCAGTCTGGTCAACCAATTCAACTCCTTTTGATACCTGCTCTGAACTTTCACTTATCAAAACCGATATCTTGCGCGCAGCATCTGCTGAACGGGTGGCTAGATCACGCACTTCCGAGGCCACTACGGCAAACCCTCGCCCGGCCTCACCCGCGCGCGCGGCCTCTACGCCGGCATTCAAGGCCAGCAGGTTGGTTTGAAAGGTAATGTCATTAATAAGATCAATAGTTTTACCTATCATAGTCGAGCTTTCTTGAATCGTGCGAATTGCAGAAATCGTTTTTTCCACAACCTCGTTACTTCTCTCGGCCTCTTCCCGCACTAATTTGGCGGCATCATTTGCACTAGATGCAAGTTTTGATGTCTGACTAACCGAATCTGACAAGGACTTGATTGCGGCGGCGGTCTCTTCCAGTGTTGCGGCAGAATGTTCTGTCCGTTTTGCCAATGCCATTGACGCCGATGAGATTTCACCACTTGAAGAGCCAATCATTTCACTGCTTTGGTCTATCTGCAAAACCGTTTCATTCAATGCCTTTATGGTTTGGTTCATTTTTTCACTAATTTCATAAAAGACCCCCTGATATTCTCCTGTCATCCGATAAGTCAGGTCGCCATTTGCCAAGGCATCGAGCCCTGCCTTGATGTTTTCGAGACCTGTATGGGTGGCTTCACCAATCTGGTTAATACCAACGCATATTTCAGCAAAGACACCTTCCTTGTCCTTGGTTTGCAACCGGCGTGAAAAATTTCCGCGCGCAGAGCTTGAAACAACTTCAGAAATTTCAGCCATCTGATTTTGCTCACGATGGCGAATTTCTTCTTGCTCTTTCTGCTGTTTTTCCACGACCTGTTGTTTTTCCACAGCCTCAGCTCGCTCGGCGTCCAGCTTGGCTGCAATATTTCGCTGCTCTTTTTCGCGCTGTTCTTTTTCGACCTTTCTGGCGGCTAAAATATTCTCCCGAAAGACCTTCAAGGTGGCAATAATTTTACCCAATTCATTACTGTGCTCGACTGGCAGGGCAACTTCCAGGTCACCAGCCGCCATTTTCTCGGAAGCCTTCACCAGATCACTAAAACCAGTCCTGATCGAGACCATGAACAGCCAGGACAGGGCGCTGGCAATAAGTATGGCAAGCAAGCTTAAAGCAGCAACCACATTACGCTGTAGCATAGCCGTATTTTTCTGCCCATCCATCAACTCAAGCAAATTACTGGACAAAGTATTCTCTAGCTCTGCCAACGCATTAATTCTGGCAGTTTGAACATCAAAAAAATCGGCCCCAGTATGCCCCCCCAATTGCCCCCAAAGACCACCATTAAATGCCTGCTCCCGCATGGCTTGGACTTTTTCTGTAAAGGGTTGTTCCGAGATGGCTGCAAGTTG
>CAYNXK010000247.1:0-2948 GCA_964401125.1 uncultured Aliiroseovarius sp. | reverse complement strand
GCGTTAAGTTATTGAGGCAGGTTTCATACAGGCAAGAAACCTATCGAGCAGTAAGTCTTTATACCCAATGATTTGCGCTGGGCCAAGCTAAAAGTTTGATTGCATGTAATTTCCCCACTAAGCTTGGGGGCAAGCAAACAAGGTTTATGGGGGATTGTTTCTAAAATGAAACCAGTATTTTTCTCGGTCTGGCGCCGTTGGGCCTTTGCAGTAACGCTGATTTTTGCTGGCAGCGCGGCATTGGCTGAACCTCAGCACGGCATCGCCATGTATGGCGAACCCGCCTTGGCTGCGGATTTTACCTCGCTGCCGCATGTAAACCCGGACGCTCCCAAGGGCGGGCGCATCGTTTTTGCCGAATCGGGCAGCTTTGATTCGCTGCATCCGGTGATTCGCCGGGGCCGTGCGCCCTGGCAGCTGCGCTTCATGCTGTTTGAAAGCTTGATGGGCCGCTCTTATGACGAGCCGTTCACACTTTATGGCCTGCTGGCCGAGACGATCGAGACCGGGCCGAATCGCGAATGGGTCGAGTTTACCCTGCGCCAAGAGGCGCGCTTTTCCGATGGCTCGCCGGTCACTATTGATGATGTGATGTGGTCTTACGAGATTCTCGGCACGCAGGGCCATCCGCGCTATATCGGGGCCTGGGGCAAGGTCGAGACCATGGAGCAGACCGGGCCACGCTCCGTGCGCTTCACTTTTAATGAGCAAGATTTTGAGCTGCCGCTGATCATGGGCCTGCGCCCGATTTTGAAACGCGCCCAGTGGGAGGGCGTGGATTTTGAGAATTCCGGCATTGATATTATCCCCATCGGCTCCTCGCCCTATGTGATTGATGACTTCGAGACCGGGCGCTACCTGACCCTGCGCCGTAACCCGGATTATTGGGGCAAGGATGTACCGTTCATGCGTGGTCAGGCCAATTTTGATGAAATTCGCTTTGACTATTATGGTGATGGGGACATCGTGTTTGAGGCCTTCAAGGCTGGCGAAAGCTCAACCCACCGCATGAGCAATCCGGTCAAGTGGGCCGAGCTTGCCAACTTTCCACGGGTAAAGTCGGGTGAACTGGTGCAAAGCACCATCCCGCATCAGCGCCCCACCGGCATTACCGGCTTTGTGATGAACACGCGCAGCGATGTATTCAAGGATTGGCGGGTGCGCGAAGCGATGATTTCTGCCTTCAACTTCGAGTTTATCAACCGGATTATCAATGGCGGTGAGCAAAGGCGCATTCTCAGCTATTTTCACAATTCGGTGCTGGGCATGGAGCCGGGTGCGCCGGCCGAGGGCCGTGTTGCCGAAATGCTCACGCCGTTTGCCGCCAACCTGCTGCCCGGCGTCATGGAAGGCTATGCCCTGCCGGTCTCCGATGGCTCTGAGCGCAACCGTGCGGGCATTGTGCGCGCGCTGGACCTGTTTGAGCAGGCTGGCTGGACTATACAAGAGGGTGCGATGAAAGATGCCGCCGGGCAGCCCTTTGCCTTTGAGATCGTGCTGTCACAAAGTGCTACCGAGACCCGGCAGATCGTTGATATGTATGTGTCAGCGCTGGGCCGTCTGGGCATTGAGCCAAAGATCAGCCTGGTGGACAGCGCCCAATATACCATACGCACCAGAAGTTTTGACTTTGATATGGCTTACTACCGGCGTGGCCTGTCGCTTTCGCCAGGTAACGAGCAGCGGCTCTACTGGGGCTCGGAGCTGGCGGATGAGGAAGGCTCGCGCAACTGGATGGGGGTGAAAGACCCGGCAATTGATGCCATGATAAATCACCTGCTCACCGCTGAAAGTCAGGACGATTTTCGCGCCGCCACCAAGGCGCTGGACCGGTTACTGACGGCCGGGCGCTTTGTGATCCCGACCTGGTACAGCGATATTTCTCGCATTGCCCATGTAAAGGAATTGCGCTTTCCTGAACGTATTCCCATGTATGGTGACTGGCTTGGCTTCCAACCAGAGGTTTGGTGGTATGAAGAATAGCGCCAGGAGCAGCTGTTTCAGCCAAAAGATTTGAGGCCTCCGGCGGGAGTATTTAAGCCAAGATGAAAATGAGCCTCCTTCATCTTGGCTTAAATACTCCGGGGGGTTTGGGGCGGGGTTCGTAGAAACCCTGTGGATTTCCACTTAGCATGGCCCCCAGCTAACAATTGGATTAAAGAGCCGCATGAATACAAACAACATCCCCTTGCAGATATTCTCGGACCCGATTTGCCCATGGTGCTATATAGGCAAGGCACGGCTTGACCGGGCTTTGGAGGCGCGCCCGGATCATCCATTTGCTATTGAATGGCAGCCGTTTCAGCTTAACCCGGATATGCCCCGCGAGGGCATGGACAGGCGCGCCTATCTTGAGGCAAAATTTGGCGGTCAAAAGGGCGCCGTACAGGCTTATTTGCCGGTGGAGGACGAGGCAAGGAACGCCGGGCTGGTCATAAACTTTGAAACCATCAAGCGCACGCCCAACACACTGGATGCGCACCGGCTGATCCATTGGTCCGGCCTTGAACATCACCAGACATTGGTGGTTGCCCGCTTGTTCCGCGCCTATTTTATCGAGGGCCGCGATATTGGTAGCCATGAGGTTCTGGCCGATATTGCCGGTGAGGCCGGGATGAGCCGCGATATGGTTTTGCGTCTGCTCAGCACCGATGCCGATGCCAGTGACATTATGGCGCGCGACAAGGATGCCCGCAAAAAGGGCGTGCAGGCGGTGCCGACTTTTGTCATTGCCGGGCAGCACGTGCTATCCGGTGCCCAGCCAACCTCGCTGTGGCAACAGATATTAGAAGAATTAGCCCAAAATAATTAAGAAGTTAAACAAATGCCACGCACTTTTCTGACTGCCCCAAAAAAGCAACCTGCCCTGCCGGAATTCATTGCCCTAATGGCGATGATGGCCGCCCTCATGGCCTTTTCGATTGATGCCATGCTGCCTGCTTTGCCGG
>CAYNXK010000246.1:0-2971 GCA_964401125.1 uncultured Aliiroseovarius sp. | reverse complement strand
TTTGAACCTTGGGGGTGAAACCCCCAACCAAAAACAAAGCATGGCGCAGCCATTCAATTAATCTGAAGCCGCTACCTATTTGCAAGAATTGCCGAAACGGGGGCCAACACCACCGATTGCGCCCGATTGCCAAGGCTCCATTCAATCAGCGCCTGAATAGTTTCCATTCGGGCATGGCCCAACATGATCACGCCATTCTCAACCCGCGCCTTGAAGGCGGCGTTATCCATAAAACGGCGGATTACAGCCCCTGACTGGCCATCATTGTCCAATTCTCGAAACACCAGCCCAGCCGCCACGCCTTCCTTCAGCGCAACCTTGTGGCCAGTATTCAGCCCTTGCGGCATGGTGATCAGCCCGTGGCCACTCTGCGCCAACACCACAGCCACATGCGCAGCGGTCACACCCAGAGTCTGAAAACCAAGGTCTTTCGGGGCCATCATCGCCACCGCCTTATCCAAAAGCGGCGCGTAAGCCTGTAAAACCACCTCAGCATCCGCTGGTGTG
Source organism: uncultured Aliiroseovarius sp. (assembly GCA_964401125.1). Lineage (GTDB taxonomy): Bacteria > Pseudomonadota > Alphaproteobacteria > Rhodobacterales > Rhodobacteraceae > JAAEUB01. The sequence goes on along the minus strand of CAYNXK010000246.1, from coordinate 2,464 downwards.
GCACCGGCTGGCATGGGTACTGAAAGCACGACTTCAGCCCCGGCATTGCGGTAAAAAGAAATGGCCTCGGCGGCATCATCGGCGGCCGCATCTACAATGAAAGACAGCGCAAAGGGCAGGTTTTTCAGGTCGCCCAAAAGGCTGCGGTCAGCACCCATATCCCGCAATATGACGGCCATTACCGGGTGTGATTCTGGATTTTCAAAACTTTGGCTGTTGCGCTGCAACGCGCCCTCACCAGTAGCTGCATTTGCAACCGTATCTGCGGTGGCATTTTCGGCATTGCCCTGCCCGATGCTGGGCAGCCGGTCTGTGGTAACGTTCTCGGCAAGGTTTCCGATTGGGCCTGCGGGCGTGCCAATTCCGATGCCCTCTTCAGCGGGTCCAGAAGGGGTGGGAGAAGCCGGAGGGGCGGGCGGCTGTGAAGGTTCGGGCTGAATATCAGCCTCACTTGCTTGGCTCAGAGCCGGCACCTCTCTACCGGGAGCATCACTGGGAGCATCACCGTTTTCATTTGTAATTTGCGGAAGTTCATGGCTTGCACCGGGTGCGGCAATCTCACCCAGCTCGGCCTGAACCTCAGGGCTAGCCGGCGCGTCCATGGCAGCAGGCGCAGTCTCTGCCTCGGGTGCTTCTGGCGCAGGTGTAGCTTCAGCATTGATTACCGGCGCGGGCTCTGTGCTGCCAAGCTCTGGGCTGGGTTCACCAGCCGTAGCGGTTGGTATTTTTGCAATTTCGGTGCTGACTTGGGGCATTGCAGCCCCTTCTGCCCTCTCTTCTGCGCTCTCTTCTGCCCTCTCTTCTGTGGCCACAGGCGCTGCCGGTTCAGTCAGCGGTCTTTCAGCCATATCTTCAAACTGCGGGGCCTCCGGGTCTGGCATTTCAGCAACTGGCATTTCAGCAACTGGCATGGCATTGGAATACAGCAAAGACAATCCGCCAAGCCCTAGCCCGGCCACCACTACGCCCCAAAAAATACCCGATAATACTCTGCGTGCCATTGGCCATCTCCTCAAACAATCCTTGCCAGCCGCTCTTGACGCTCCGGCGGCTCTTGGACCATGTATAACCTGAGAGATATTTCTGGGAACCCCCTATACCAACTACGCCAAAGGGCCGCACATGATTTTGCTGATCGATAATTATGACAGCTTCACCTATAACCTCGTGCATTATCTGGGCGAGCTGGGGGCTGAGGTGCAGGTGCATCGCAATGACGCGCTGACTGTGCCCGAGGCAATGGCCTTGCACCCCGCAGGCATTGTGCTGTCACCCGGCCCCTGTGACCCGGCTCAGGCCGGCATATGTCTGGCTCTGACCCAAGCCGCGGCCAAAGTGAAAGTGCCGCTGCTGGGCGTCTGCCTTGGCCACCAGAGCATTGGCCAGGCCTTTGGCGGGCGCGTGGTGCAGGCAAGTGAAATTGTGCATGGCAAGATCGGTGAGATACACCACAAGGGTAAAGGTGTTTTCAAAGGCCTGCCCAGCCCGCTTAAAGCCACGCGCTATCATTCGCTGGTGGTTGAGCGCCAAAGCCTGCCGGATGTGCTGGAAATCAGCGCCGAGTTGGCTGATGGCACCATCATGGGGCTGCGCCACCGTTCCTTGCCCATTGAAGGCGTGCAGTTCCACCCGGAAAGCATTCGTAGCGAGCATGGCCATGCCATGTTGCAAAATTTCCTGAATAAAGTGAAAGTCCCGGCATGAGCCAGCGCCTGAAACCCCTGATCCATGCTGCCGCCAACCGGCCCCTGAGCCGCGCCGAGGCCGAGGCCGCCTTTGACATTTTGTTCGAGGGCGAGGCGACCCCGAGCCAGATAGGTGGCTTTCTGATGGCACTGCGCACCCGTGGCGAAACAGTGGATGAGTTCGCCGCCGCCGCCACAGTGATGCGCGCCAAATGCAAAGCGGTGCGCGCACCCAAGGGGGCCATGGACATTGTTGGCACCGGCGGCGACGGCATGGGCACGCTGAACATTTCCACCGCCACTGCCTTCGTGGTGGCCGGGGCGGGTGTAATTGTGGCCAAGCACGGCAACCGCAACCTTAGCTCAAAATCTGGCGCGGCGGATGCGCTGGGGCAGCTGGGCGTCAATGTGATGGTTGGCCCGGAGATGGTGGAGGCGGCACTGGCGCAAGTGGGCATCGCCTTCATGATGGCGCCGATGCACCACCCGGCCATTGCCCATGTCATGCCCACACGAGCCGAGCTGGGCACACGCACGATTTTCAATATCCTTGGCCCCCTGACCAACCCAGCAGGCGTCAAGCACCAGCTCACCGGAGCATTTTCGCGCAGCCTTATCAGGCCAATGGCCGAGACCCTACTGGCTCTGGGCAGCGAAAAAGCCTGGCTGGTCCATGGCAGCGACGGCACTGATGAGCTGTCAATCGCCGGTGTCTCGTGGGTATCCGCTTTGGAGAACGGCAGGATTCGTGATTTTGAGCTGCACCCGGAAGATGCTGG
>CAYNXK010000245.1:0-2996 GCA_964401125.1 uncultured Aliiroseovarius sp. | reverse complement strand
CCAAGGCGGGGACCAAGGCGGAGGCCTAAAACCTACTCGCCAATGGCAAAAACCATCGTGACGGTTGCGGTCAGGCTCATTTCACCAGCCGCAACCGGCATCACATCGGCAGAACGCGCAAAGCTGGCCCCTTCCATCGCTATGTAAGTCCGCCCGCTGCTGTGGCTGCCACTGCTGAGCGTGAGAAGCTCGCCAAGCGGCACCCCGGCGGCCTCAGCCATAAGGGCTGCCCGCGCCATAGCGTCTTTCACCGCCAGAATACGGGCCTCATTCTGAAGCGGCTCTGGCACTTGAAGGCCGAACTGCAAGCCTCTGAATTCATTAGCACCATCAGCTGCTATATCATCCAATATCCCACCAAGAATGGTCAAATCACGCACCCGGACCGTAATCATATTAGAGGCGGAGAATCCGGCAATCCTTGGCGGCTCATTTGCCGGTCGGGTGCCTTGTCTATGGAATGGGTGCAGATTCAGGCCCGATGTCTGCATATCCCGGGCCTCGATTCCGGCAGCCTCAAGCCGGGCATAAATGTCGGCACTGATCTGCGCGACTGCGGACAAAGCTTCACCGGCACTGCGCGCCTGCTGAGTCACACCCAAGGTTATATTTGCCATATCCGGCACCGCATCAACCCTGCCCTGGCCAGAAACGGTGATTGTCCGCTGAGAAGAATCAGCCATGGCAACTAGCGGAAAAATCATGAAAAAACCAATAATGGCTACTATAATTCGCATAATTATACTCCCTTTTTAGCAAAGTTACGCCAAATCCTGCCACCTGCAAGCCAAAGACACTTGCACACCCTTTCCTTGGGCGATTTCCTGCTGTAGTTTGGCCCAGTGGCGGGGTGTTCCCTGGCGCAGGGAACGTTTTTTACTCTAATCTGCTACCTTAAGGCACCCATGAAACCTAATTTTGCGTTGAACATCAACCAAGAAGGCATCGGCCTCTTGCACCGTGCCAAAGATGGCTGGACCCTGATCGGGGAAGTCTCCTTTGATGATGCCGAGCTGGCGCAAAAGCTGAATGTATTGCGCAAAACCGCCGCTGATTTGGAAAAGGGCGGGCTGCGCACCAAGCTGATCATCCCAGATTCACAAATCTTTTATACCAGAATCGAAGCACCGGGGTCAGATGATATCGCCCGCGAAATACAGATCAGGGCAGGCCTTGAGGGCCAGACCCCTTATGCGGTGGGCGAGCTGGTCTTTGACTGGTGTCCCGCCAAGGGAAAAATGACCAAGGTTGCGGTTGTGCCCCGTGAAACCCTTGAAGAGGCTGAACAATTTGCAAATCTACACCGGCTTAATCCGGTCAGCTTTGTAGCGGCCGCGCATGGCAAAGGCTTCAAGGGCGAAGTCTTTTTTGGCAAAACCAGCAGTGCAGCGGCCCTGCTTGGTCCGGGTCAGCAGATTGAGCGCGACGATGTGCCGGTGCCCAGGATGTCTGGCCCTGAAACTGGTGGTACTGAAAAAGCGGATAGACCAAGCAGTAAAGCGAAAGCCAAACAAGCGGTTTCACCACCACCAGCCGCACTACCACCAGCCGCACCACCACTGGACAAGCCGGTTGACCCGGTTATGGATGACGCCCGGATTGCCGCACTTCTGGCAGATGTACCTGAACCCGCCAAGTTTGAACCTGCCAGCACAAAGCCCGCACCCAAGGTTTTGCCTGATACGGCCAAAAACAGCTCAAAACCGGACAAAAAAGTCAGCCCGGACAAAAAAGCCCCTGCTCCGCCCCTTTTGGCGCCATTTCCACCAACCCCCGATGAATTCGAGGGGGAGCCAGTACCGTTTTTGCCATCAGCGCACCCGCCACCACCGCGCCGAAATCCGCTGCCACCGCATCTTCAAGCCAAGGTAGAAAGCCAGCCGGGCAAGGCCAGAGAGCATATTGTAAAATCGCCCACAAATCCACCAGCCAAAACACCAGACAGGCCGAGGGAAACCAGCCAGAAAACCCGTGCGACCGAAGCCAAAACATTGAAGCCTGGCCCAAACCGGCCAGATCCGACATTTTCAACGCGGCGCACAGAATCTTCAGAGGTTGTTTCAGCGGCGGTTCCGGCAAAACCCGGCGAGTCCAGCCCTTCTCAACCTGCCCCACATAAGCAAGGCAAACCAAGTGCGCGTTTTCTCGCCTCTGGGCCAAAAGAGGGCAAGGTAGCAGACACCGCGCAAGCGGCCACCCGTCGTATCCCGCCGCCACCTGTATCTTCGCCGCCCAAACTCCCGCCGCCGCCGGTACCGCGCTCACAAAACCCGCCTGTTACTGCCCCGGTTTTACCCGGCAACGCCCAGCAGGCAGGTGCTGCGGAATATACGGCACAAAAACCTGCTTCTGCAGCACTGAAAAATGTGACCGTACCCAAAGCCAAACCAGAAACCAAACCAGCCCCCACGGCCTCTGACCCGGCAAGTAAGACCCTATCAAAAGTTAATATCCCCCCCCAGCCTGCGCCAGAGGTTGAAGCTGTGGCAAAGCCCGACAGCCCAGCCAAGCCCGACAGCCCAGCCAAACCCGCAGGGACAAAGCCTTTCGGCAGCAACAATGCCAAGGGGCCGGCTGTGCGTGGCAAACCCAAGTATCTGGGGCTGATTCTGACCCTGATTCTACTGCTGGCCATGGCGGTTGTTGCCCTGTCATCCGTGTTTTTGTTTTCTGATGACACCGGCCCACAGCTCAGCCGCGATACGGACAGAAACGAATTTGCGGCAGCGGCAATTCCTGACCCTGACATGGCGGCCACCCCCCTGCCGGAACAACCGCCACCGCAGGGCGATGCCAGCGCGCCAGTGCCGGGCGATTCTGCCGCGCCGGACATTGCACCCCCTGATCTTCTGGCAGATCATGAGCCAGAATTTACAAACCAAGCCGCCGCCCCATTGGATGATGAGGCGGCGCAGGCGTATTATACGGCAACAGGGGTTTGGCAACAGGCACCAAGCAAACCTACCGAGCCGCAAAGCAGCCGGATTGATGACCTT
>CAYNXK010000244.1:0-3022 GCA_964401125.1 uncultured Aliiroseovarius sp. | reverse complement strand
TGCAGCGGCACAAAGAGCGCGCGCCATGGTTGCCGCCGGAGCTTCTATTATTGACATTGGTGGCGAAAGCACCCGACCGGGGGCTGACATAATTGCCCCGGATCTTGAGATATCGCGGGTTATTCCCGCCATTGAAGCCATGCGCAGCACTGGAGTTGCCACGCCGATCTCGCTCGATACCCGTAAAAGCACGGTGGCACAGGCGGGCCTCGCAGCCGGGGCGGGCATGATCAATGATGTCTCGGCTTTCAGCTATGATACTGACCTGCGCCGGGTAACTTCCGAGGCCGGGGTGCCAGTTTGCCTTATGCATGCATCCGGCACACCCAAGACCATGCAGACAGCGGTACACTACAGCAATGTTATTCTGGAAGTATATGATTATCTTGAAGAAAAAATAATTGAATCCGAAAAAGCCGGAATTGACCGGGCCCGTATCATCATCGACCCCGGCATTGGATTTGGCAAAGACCTTGAACATAACCTGGCCCTTCTAAGCCGTATCAGCCTATTCCATGCCCTTGGGGTGTCGCTGCTGCTGGGGGCGTCGCGTAAGCGGTTTATTGGCAGTATTTCAGGGGTAGACAACGCGCACTTGCGCGCCCCCGGCTCAATCGCCGTGGCTATGGCAGCCTTGTCACAGGGGGTGCAGATTATCCGGGCCCATGATATAGCAGAAACCAGTCAGGCCATGGCATTGCACATGGCCCTCATCAAGGGCAGGGTTGAATAATGAGTAAAAACCTTTTTGGCACGGACGGGGTACGTGGGCTGGCCAACACCTGGCCAATGACCGCCGAGATGGCACTTAAACTGGGTGCGGCTGCCGGGCGGCACTTTCGCCGTGACGGGCAAAACCGGCATCGGGTGGTGATCGGCAAAGACACCCGCCTTTCGGGCTACATGATCGAGAATGCGCTGACGGCGGGGCTAACCTCGACCGGCATGAATGTGCTGCTGCTTGGCCCGGTGCCAACGCCGGCGGTCGGGCGGCTGACCCATTCCATGCGCGCCGACCTTGGCATCATGATCTCGGCCTCTCACAATGCTTTTCATGACAACGGTATCAAGTTTTTCGGCCCCGACGGCTTCAAGCTTTCAGATGAGGCCGAAAAGAACATAGAGGTTCTAGTGGCACAGGGGGTCGAGCCAACCCAAGCGCAGAATATTGGCCGCGCCAAACGGGTTGATGATGGTCGTCACCGTTATGTCGAGTACCTGAAAACCACGTTTCCGAAGGGCAAACGCCTGAGCGGTATCAAGGTAGTAATTGATTGCGCCCATGGGGCCGCTTACCGCGCTGCACCCGAGTTGTTGTGGGAGCTTGGAGCCGATGTCATCGAGATTGGCACCAGCCCAGATGGCACCAACATAAACCTCAATTGCGGCTCGACCAGCACCGGGGCAGCGCAGCGCGCGGTGGTAAAAAATAGCGCTGATCTGGGCATTTGTCTGGATGGTGATGCCGACCGGGTGATGATCATCGACGAGACCGGAAAAGTTGCTGATGGTGACCAAATCATGGGTCTGTTTGCCAGCCATTGGGCGCAAACTGGGCGCCTAAAAGGCAACACTTTGGTGGCCACAGTAATGTCAAACCTTGGCCTGGAACGGTTTTTGCAGGGTCAGGGCATTGATCTTTTGCGCACCAGCGTAGGCGACCGCCATGTGGTCGCGGCGATGCGTAAGGGCGGCTTCAATCTGGGGGGCGAGCAATCGGGCCATATTGTGATGACCGATTATGCCACAACCGGAGATGGGCTGCTGGCGGGCCTGCATTTTTTGGCCGAAATGGTTAAGAGCGGGCGCAAATCTTCGGATTTGGCCAAAGTTTTTGAAACGGTTCCGCAATTATTGCAAAATGTACGCTATCAGAACGGGACCGACCCTCTTTTGAATGAAAATGTTGTAAAAGTGATAGAGCAAGGCGAGGTTAGATTAGCCGGAAACGGCCGCTTGTTGATCCGAAAGTCAGGAACCGAACCTCTGATCCGAGTCATGGGCGAATGCGAGGATGAGGCTTTATTAAACTCCGTGATTTCTGAGATAGTGGCGAGTGTGGAGGAACAGGCACAAAATTAATGGGGCCTGACCCTAAAAGCCTTTGCGCCGGAACCCTTGGCTGATTGCCAGGCCCGCAAGGATCAATGCCAGAGCCAGGAATATCTGCCCCGGCAGACTTTCACCCAGGAATAGCCAGCCGAAAATAACGGCCCAGACCGGCACTTGGTAGTTCACCAGAGAAATAAAGGTTGGCCCAGCGCTGCGAATGATCTGCACCAGTAATAGACTCGCCAGAGCAGTTGGGATAAGGCCCAAAAATATGAGCGCCAGAACTGGCTTCAGGCCGGGGTTTTGCGGCACACCTTCAAGGGCAAACGCTATCGGCAGCATGATCACAGCCGCCAGAATTGTCGCGGCCGTGACAAAGGAGATTGGCTCGCAGGGGGGCGCGCGGCGGGTAATGATAGAGCCAAGCGCATAACTTGCAGCCGCCCCGAAACAGGCCAGACGTGCCAGTGTTTCAGGCCCCAGCCCGCTGCTTTTGAAGGCATCCAGCCCGATCAGAATAACAACCCCAACAAAACCGATGCCAAGGCCCACGGCTTTGGGCGTGGTAATGCGCTCGCCTTGTACCAGAAAATGCGCCAGCACAAGCGTCAGCAACGGCCCGGCCGCCATGGTTATTCCGGCAAAACCGGAAGCCACATAGATTTGCCCCCAACTCAGCAGAAAAAAGGGCAGCGCCATGGAAAACACTCCAAGGCCAAGGGCGGAGAGCCAGGTTGTTCTGCTATTTTTGCCTTTGAGGTGCGGCAGGGACAGGCCCATGAGGCGCATCGCCGTATATAGGACGAGTACGGCCAAAACGATGCGCCCGGCAGCAAGGCTGACTGGGCCAAAGCCGGCAAGGGCAATAGTAACGGCCATGAAGGATGCGCCCCAGATCAAGCCAAGAAGCAACAGGCCAAGCCAGTCCTTTGTGCTGGGCGTCAGGGGGGGTAATGTGCTGTCCATCAGT
>CAYNXK010000243.1:0-3075 GCA_964401125.1 uncultured Aliiroseovarius sp. | reverse complement strand
TACCAGATAACCTGGATTGATGTGACCGCCCCCGGCGATGGCTGCGCTTTTGCGTTGTGCGACCCGGTATCAGTTTCTGGTGTCGAGCCGGCTGAGGGCAAAATATGGCCGCTGGTTCTCTCGGCCGCCTTCACCAAAACGCTTAGCCCGGAACGCTGGACCGAATTGCGCTGGAAGTTTTTCAGGCTGCACTTTCAATACCTTTGCGCCTTTGACCGGCCCAAACATTATGATTACTTTAAGATCACGGCCGGGCCAATGACCCTTGCCAGCCGCTATAAGGGCCGGGGACCGTCGAATAGCCGCATTGACATTACGGCCTCAAAGTTCACATCCATGACACCATGATGCTGCCACCAAAACCACCCGCCCGGCCGGGAAACGTCTCGCTCTGGCGCTATGCCAAGCTGTTTCGCCGTGATATTCTGTCGGCCCAGCCCGCACGCTTGTACCGGGCCTGGATGGCCGAATTTCGCACGCCATTTTTTCGCTCGTATATGTGTAATGACCCGGAGCTGATTGATCTGGTGCTGAAAGGTCGCCCGGATGACTTTCCCAAAAGCAACCGGATACGGGAAGGTCTGGCGCCATTGCTGGGCAACTCAGTTTTCATCACCAATGGTGAGGTCTGGAAGCGCCAGCGCCGTATCATTGACCCGGCCTTTGAGGGCGGTCGCCTGCGCGATACCTTTCCGGCCATGTGGGATGCCGGCATGGCCGCGGTGGAGCGGCTTGAGGCGCGCGCCGATGGCAGCCCACTGGAAATTGAGGCCGAAACCAGCCATATGGCGGCGGACGTTATTTTTCGCACGCTGTTTTCTTTGCCCATAGAGGATGAGACTGCCGGGGCGGTATTTGCCAAGTTCAAGGACCATCAGCGCACCTCACCGGTGATGAATTTGGGGGCGTTGCTGCCATTACCAAAGTGGTTTCCGCGCTTTCACAACCGCCTGACAAAGCAAACCGCCCACGATATTCGGGCGTTGATTACCAAGCTGACGGCGGACCGCATGGCCGAAATCAAAGCCGGGACAGCGCCGGATGATCTGGCCACCAAAATCATGACCACGCCAGACCCTGAGACCGGGAAGTGCTTTGAAACTGAGGAAATGGTCGATCAGGTAGCAATCTTTTTTCTGGCCGGGCACGAAACCTCGGCTTCGGCTTTGGCCTGGTCACTCTACCTTTTGGCCATGTACCCGGATTGGCAGGATCGGTTGGCACAAGAGGCGCAGGTAGCGCTTCAGCCGGATAAAATATACTTTTCAGCCTTGTCGAAATTGAAGGTCACACGCGATGTCTTTCGGGAGGCAATGCGGCTTTACCCACCGGTGCCAATGATGGTGCGTGAGACAACATGCCCCGAGAAGTTTCGGAACCGCGATGTACGGGTGGGCAGCCAAATTGTCTTGAGCCCGTGGCATCTGCATCGCCATGAACGCATGTGGGAGCGGCCCCATGAGTTTGACCCGGCCCGCTTTGGCACACCCGAAGGCAAGGCCTCGATGCGCAAGGCCTATATGCCGTTTTCTGCCGGACAGCGGGTTTGCCCCGGCTCAGGTTTTGCCATGGCCGAGGGCGTGCTTTTGCTGGCAATGCTAGTGCGCTCGTTTAAGTTTGAGCTGGTTGTCGGGCGCGAGGCCATGCCGGTGGCGCATTTGACGGTGAGGGGCAAAGATGGCATATGGCTGCGCCTGACCCGGCGCGCCTAATCCCGGCCCTGCAAAACGCTTTCAAACTCGCGCCATTCGCCTTTTGACATGCCGGAATTTTCCTGCGTCACGGCTTCGCCCTTCAGCATCCGGCGCAGGCATTCCATTGCCGTGGCCGACAGGTTTTCGCCGCCCATGCGGTACTCCTCAAAGGCGCCAAATGCGGCGGGCACCCAATCGGCGACGACTTTGCAGATAGCATCGGCATAGACGCGGATTTCATATTGGGCATGGGCATCGGCGCGCAGGCGCAGGAAGTGGAACAGGTTGTGTAGATCAACCTTCCAGTACCATTGGGTATAGATGTTGGCGGGCAGGTTCATGCGCGCCAATTCGCGCGCCAGCCCCTGTTGGCCCTCATCGGAAATCATGGCTTCATAATTGTCGTAAGCGCGGTTGGCGTCGCTTTTGAGAATCTCCAGCACCCGTGCCGCCTCCTCGCCCTCCAGCACCGCGCCCCGGCCTTGATTATTCACCACGCTTTGCGCGTTCACATGCTCAGGCGCGGGAATATAAAACTCGCGATCAAGGATAGAATAGCGGGCGGAATACTCGTTCACATTGGCGGTGCGGTGCCTGATCCACTGGCGGGCCACGAAGACCGGCAGCTTCACATGTAGCTTGATTTCGCACATCTCAAACGGGGTCGAGTGCCAGTGGCGCATGAGATAGCGGATTAGCCCGGTATCATTCTGCACGCTTTTGGTGCCCTTGCCGTAGCTCACCCGTGCGGCCTGACAAATCGCCGCGTCATCGCCCATATAGTCGATCACCCGGATAAAACCATGGTCCAGCACCTCGTGCGCCCGATAAAGATGCGCCTCCATGCCGGGGCTTACGGCGCGCAGGGTTTGTTGCGGCGCGCGGCGCTGGTCTGCAATTTCGGCAATTTGTTCAGGGTTTAGGCGCATGGTTCTTCTCTCTGACGAATCTCTCTGCATAATGCTTCTGCATCACTATATATAGCCAAGCTGCATGACCCAACCGCAATATGACGTGAAACCAGATAATCACACCTGTGGTTTATTCTACCCCGAATATGCTCGGACGTTGACAAAACCGTCTTTAGCGCCATGAATGTTCGGGAAGTTTTAACCTTGTCCAAGCATGAGTGAAATATGAAACGCTTTTTATTGATCGGCCTGCTGGCTCTGGCGCTTGCCGGATGCGGCGATACCAACCCGCTGACGGGTTCGAACGATGGTGCTGATGGCGGCGGTGGTGCTGGTGGCGGTGATGGCGGTGATGCCCTGAATGTAAACATCATTCCCGATGATCTGGCGGGCAATCTTAGGCGTATCTCTTATGATGGTGCCGATGCGCTGACCGTTGAAATGTGGGCGCTTGATACCGGTACTGTCAT
>CAYNXK010000242.1:0-3168 GCA_964401125.1 uncultured Aliiroseovarius sp. | reverse complement strand
GGCTATGGCGCAGTCTGGTAGCGCGTCCGTCTGGGGGACGGAAGGTCGCAGGTTCGAACCCTGCTAGCCCGACCATTTTTACCACGCGCACCACGGCAGAAACCACGGTAGAAACCACGGCAGAAACCGCGGCAGAAACTGCGGAAGGGAGCGCAAAATTTTGACGCTTATATCAATATCATGACCAATACCGGCATCACCGGAATCACCGGTGTCTTACCTGATTATATGCTGCGCGGCATGATAGCAGCGGGCCAGATCATCTCGGAAAATGAAATTGCCGTCGGGCAAATTCAACCGGCCTCGCTGGATCTGCGTCTGGGCCGCACGGCCTACCGGGTGCGGGCTTCATTTTTGGCTGGAAAAGCTCGCAAAGTCAGCGATCGGCTACAAGATTTCACCATGCACAAAATTGACCTGACCAGCGGTGCCGTGCTGGAAAGGGGCTGTGTCTATGTGGTGCCGCTGATTGAGAGCCTTGCCCTTCCCAAAGACATAAGTGCAGCCGCCAGCGCCAAATCCTCGATCGGGCGGCTGGACCTGCTGACACGTGTGATTACTGATTACGGCGTTGAATTTGACCGCATTCCAGAGGGCTATCACGGCCCACTTTATGTGGAAATTTGCCCCGGATCCTTTTCGGTGGTTGCCAAATCAGGCCATATGCTGACCCAAATTATCTTTCGTCTTGGCACAACCGTGATTGACGACAAGGCCCTGCACGCCTTGCACGCCCGCAGCCCCATTGTGAATGGCGCTGCCGATATTTCCAGCGGTCTTGGCTTTTGCGCCGACCTGAAGCCAGCTAATGGCGACCTTGTGGGCTACCGCGCCAAACCCCATACTGGGGTGGTTGATCTGGGCAAACTGAACCATTATCAGCCTGCCGATTTCTGGGAGGAAATTCGTACAAATGCCGGCTGGATCATCCTTGACCCCGGCGCCTTCTATATTTTGGTTAGCCGGGAAGCCATCTCGATCCCGCCGGATCATGCCGCCGAAATGGCTCCGTATCTGGCAATGGTCGGCGAATTCAGGGTGCATTACGCCGGCTTTTTTGACCCCGGCTTTGGCTATGATGCGGCCGGCGGTACTGGCTCACGCGGGGTGCTGGAAGTGCGCTGCCACGAGGCTCCCTTTGTGCTGGAGCATGGCCAAATCGTCGGGCGGCTGGTTTACGAGCGCATGATTGACCAGCCTGAGAAACTTTACGGGGCTGGCATCGCCTCGAATTATCAAGGTCAGGGGCTGAAACTTTCCAAACATTTCAAATCTACCTAAGGGTGTTAGCCCTGCGCCACTGAAAATGGCAGGACATTTTGCCACACATCCTGATTGAAGCGCCAGTTTAAGCGCCGGTTTAAGTGCATCGATAAAGGCTTCAAGCCTTTGATTGGTGAAATATGCCCCGGTTTTACCATATCCGGGGTTATTTGGCGCAATTTAACGCAGATCGGCATATATTTCTAGCCAAGGCTTAGGTTGTATTACAAAATATCTATTCCAAGTGTTTTTCTCAAGAATGGGTTTTAAATCCTACAATTTTACTTTAAGTAGCATCTATTGGCTGGGGAGAACCCGGCCTGCTTGTAACCCAGGAGTTGAAAATGCAAAAAAAGTCCATCTATATCGCCGCCGTTCTGGCTGGCACAATGGCAATCCCGGCCATGGCTGAAGGCGAGCTGAACCTCTATTCCTCGCGCCACTATGACACCGATGAACGGCTTTATTCTGATTTTGAAGATGCTACAGGCATTACTATCAACCGTATTGAAGGCAAAGGCGATGAGCTGATTGCCCGCATCCTGGCTGAAGGTGCCAACAGCCCGGCCGACATTCTGCTGACGGTTGATTTTTCGCGTCTGGAGCGGGCCAAGAACGAAGGCATTTTGCAATCCATCGATAGCGCCGTACTGGAAGATCGTATTCCTGATTACCTGCAGGATGCAGACAACCAGTGGTTTGGCTTTTCGCAGCGCGCCCGCATCTTCTTTTACGACAAAAATGATGTTGCCGAGCCGCCAATGACTTACCTGGAACTGGCCGACCCTAAATTCATGGGCATGGTCTGTAGCCGCAGCTCAACCAACGTCTATTCGCAAACCTTGCTTGCTTTGATGATCGAGCATGAAGGCGAAGAAAAGGCAACTGAATGGGCCAAAGGCGTGACTGCAAACTTTGCTCGTGACCCCCAAGGTGGCGATACTGACCAGATCCGTGGCATTGTCTCCGGCGAGTGCGAAATTGCAATTGCCAACACATATTACTTCGCGCGCGCTTTGCGCAAGAATGTTGATGGTGTATCCGACAGTACCGACATGATTGGCTGGGTATTCCCCGACCAAGGCGGCAATGGCGCGCACATGAACCTGTCTGGTGCTGGTGTTGCGGTTAATGCCCCGAACCGGGAAAATGCCATCAAGTTCCTCGAGTATCTGGCCAGTGATCAGGCTCAGCTTTACTTCTCGCACGGCAATGATGAATACCCTGCCGTACCTGGCATTGCCCTGTCCGAGAGCGTTGCTGCTCTGGGTGAATTTGAGCAAGATACTGTGAGCCTCTCGGCTGTTGCCCAGCACATCCCGACTGCGGTTAAAATATTCAACCAAGTCGGCTGGAAGTAAACCAAGGCGCTTCGCCTTAAGCCAAATAAAAGCCAGAAGGCGCGGACATTTAGTTGTCCGCGCCTTTTCTTTATGACGGGTCACCAGCCCTGACTGAAGACGCCGCCTAAAAGGCGGCCAGTTCTCACGGATAAACCGACCCACTTCAGCAGATTTGGCTGGCACTCTGATGACCAACGCGTTGATGGCCACAACGCGTTGATGGCCAAGGGGTGTGATGAGTAGGCGCGTTGATGAGTAGGCCGGGCCGCTCGACAGCGCTTTTGCCGCCCTAAAGCGCTGCAATAGCCCCCGCCGTCACGCTGGAAGCGTGCCTCCGGCACGACGGGCGGGCGGGGGCTGACATTTTTGCAAAATGCCGGGTGGAACGTTGTTCAGAGGTTCCTTAAAGCGTCCCGCCCAAAACGCTGATACGGTGTGCTGCGTCCCGCGCCGGGTTTCTGAAGGGGCGCCTCATAACAACCCGTCCGGCATTTTTTGCTCGGCAGCAGTATTGGCCCGGCGGAACCAGAACGTGACCAGTGTCGAGATGATGACGATGAAC
>CAYNXK010000241.1:0-3171 GCA_964401125.1 uncultured Aliiroseovarius sp. | reverse complement strand
GCGCAGGGTCACTTCACCTCTAGCCACAGCACCATCGCGCTTCTGAACGTGCGGGCCAGTAGCCGTGCCGGCGGCGCAGATATGCTGCAAAATTGGGTGCTTGCGGCTCGGCAGCGTCTTCATGAGTTGACCGGAGAGACGCCATGAGCGCAATCAATCACATTCGCGCCCGGACCCTCAGCGCCCCGAACTGCAGTTTCCGCATCGGCGACCGGGTTTATTGCCGACGTTCTTTTTGCGGCGTTGAGTTCCCCGCCAGGGTGGTCGGGCGCAGCCTCGTCAGGCACATCTATGACGTGGAAACTGCCGATGGCGAGCAGATACGCGCCATCGCCTTCATCCGTCTCGACGAGGACGCCCAGCGCCTGGTCATGGCCGCGGCGGCGCTGGCATGAGCTGGACCGACGAAGAGATGCTCATGGCGGAGCACCTGCGCGAACACCACGGCCTGTCGTTTAGTCAGGTTGCCAACCGCCTTGGCAAAACAACCAATTCAACCATCGGCATGGTCAGCAGCCTTCTGAAAGAGGCTGATCGCCCCGACGATCCCACCAGCCACCAGCCACCTGATCGGCCAGCTCGGCCCGTTGTGGTGGCGAAAAAGGAGCGCTGCATGCGAATGATTTCTGACCTGATCGACCTTGAAGCCCGCCTGATCCATGAGACCACCAAAGCGTGGTTGCTGGATCTCGGACAGGACGAACCAATCTGGTTTCCAAAATCAGCCTGCGAGTTTGACGGCGAAACCTTAACCATGCCAGAGCCTCTGGCGATTGAGAAAGGAGCATTGTGATGCCTGATCCCATCGATATCACCGTCGGACGCAATCTGCGCGCCCGCAGGCACGAGATCAACATGACCCAGACCGCGCTTGCGGCGGCCATGGGCGTGAAATTCCAGCAGGTGCAGAAATACGAGACCGCCGCCAACCGCATCGCCGCCTCGCGGCTCTGGCACGCCTCGATCGCGCTGGGCGTGCCGGTCGAGGCGTTCTTTCGCCCGCGCGCCCCGGAAAGTGAGGCGCGCCGCCATGCGGATTAATATTGATAAAATAGCCGAGCTGGTCGCAGCACTCGAGCTGACGCCGCAGCAATACCGCCTCGAAATACTGCGCCAAACCGTGTTTGAGCAAGGCGGTCGCTGGGATCTGCCGTCTGAGCAGCCCGGCGTTTATCAGCCATTCCTCATGTCCGCGCAGGTCCATGGCGTCTTTGCCGCCGGCAGCAGCCTTGATGATCTGCCGCGCAACTGGATGCGCGCCGCTATGAATATCCTCAAGGCATACGAGGAGGGCGCGGCATGAGCGGCCAGAATACCTCGCATGCCGTTATGGCCCAGCGCGCCGAGGCGGGCGACAGCCTCGACGATTTCCCGACCCCGCCCTGGGCCACCCGCGCGCTTTGTGAATGGCTGCCGGTCGAGACCATGGTGAACGCCTCGGTGCGCGAACCCTGCGCCGGCCGCGGCCACATGGTCCGGGCGCTGGGCGAATACTTCGGCGCCGACCTGGTCGAGGGCTCGGACATCTTTGACTACGGCGCCGGGTTTGCGGTGCACGACTATTTAGCCGGTCCGCTGCCGACACCGGTGGATTGGACGATCACAAACCCGCCGTTTCGGCTGGCGGAGCACTTCGTGGCCCGCGCGCTCG
The DNA here is from genome assembly GCA_964401125.1 of uncultured Aliiroseovarius sp. Lineage (GTDB taxonomy): Bacteria > Pseudomonadota > Alphaproteobacteria > Rhodobacterales > Rhodobacteraceae > JAAEUB01. Next base: position 1,520 of record CAYNXK010000241.1, on the reverse strand, counting down.
AAACCTCGCGCCGGGGCGTTGCAATCTTCGAGCGCACCAGCTTCCTTGAAAGCATAGGAAGGTGGCAGCGCCTTTATTCGGTTCTGCCGCCCAGCGCAGTGCTGCAGTTCGCCGAGCGCGTGCCGATCCACAAGGGGCGGCTGGTTCAAAAGGGCAGCACCGCTACCGCCTATTGCTGGTTGGTGTGGATCAGAGAGCGCCCCCGCCTGTCGGCACCACTACGCGAACCCACCATACTTGACTGGATTCCGCCATGTCGCAAGCAGTTGGAGCAGGCCGGGGATTACAACAAGCACAAGGAGCAAATAACGTGATGACCCACAAGAAATCATCGACAGAAGGCGCAAGGCCAGACCCTTACAAACTGCGCACACTGGAACAGATACTCGCGCTGTTTGACGGGGGGGATTTTCTGGCCGAAGTCATGGCCGGACACAAGCAGTTGCAAATCGACCTGCTGGAACATCAGGCTGAGCACGGCACCAAGAGCTGCCAGGGCAGCATGACGCTGCAGGTGAACTATGCGCTTGGCAAATCCGGCGATGTCGGCATGGGTGCCACGGTTGTTTTCAAGCCGCCGAAGAAGCCGCCCTCCAGCGCTGCGGCCTTTATCGACAACAAGGGCGAGCTGACCCTTTACAGCCCGCTGATGGCGCGCATGCACCAGCCCGTGCGTGATGCCGCCGACTACAGCTTTGATGCCGCCACCGGTGAAGTCCGGGACGTGGATTAAACGCGCAAAAATCAACTGCACAAACAGGAGCCGAACAATGCCCGAAAAACCAGAAACCACCATCACCAACCCGGCGGAAACCATGCGCGATGTGATGGCCGACCTTGGCCACCACGACGCCATATTCACCCCCGGAGAGCTGGACCTCTCCAGAGCATACATGATCACGGTGCCCGATGGTCGCCGGGTCGAAGATCTGACGATCAATATCCGCAATGCAGCGGAATATCTGAACCCGACGCGCCGCAAGGGCACCGCCCGCATGGCCGATCTCCAGAGCCTGATAGGCTGGGCAAACCGATTTAAGGGCGAAACATCGGCCCTGTTTGCTCTGCCCGACATGGCCGCGCCGACACTGACCTGCATTGCCGACTACCACGCGGGCGGGCCGGGCAATACGGTGGCTATATACGGCGATCCGACCGCCCGGCACTGTCATCACCGCGCGGGTTACGCGAAGGAGTAAGACCAATGACAACCCGCCCAGCCCTGCGCCCGGTGTTCGTCCGCGTTTGCCGCAGTCAGGAGGTGTTCGGCGTTCACAGGTCCACGGTCTACCGCTGGGCCGAAAAGGGCTGGATTCGGATTTACAAGCGCGGCAACGTGTCGGTGGTCCGCTTGGCCGACGTCGAGGCCCTGTTCGAGAATGCAGCGGAAAATTAATGTGGGACTAATTGTGGGGCTGAATTGTTATATCAGTTATTTTCTGAATGATTTCAAAGAAAGATGGTGCCCGCCGACCGCACCATTACTATTTTATCTGTACCGAACACACCCTAAAGGGCTG
>CAYNXK010000240.1:0-3183 GCA_964401125.1 uncultured Aliiroseovarius sp. | reverse complement strand
AGAAACCAGATTGCGAGCTATTCATGATTACACTTAATTTGAAAAACAAGCCCGCTTGGCTGGAATTGGCGCCGGGCGTCCGGGTCAAGGTTAAGCCCCTGACCACGGCGCTCATGCTGGCGGGACGTAGTGACCCGGCGATGCGCGCCATGATGGAAGGCAGCGAAAGCCCGGATGATGCGCAAATCGGCATGAGCATGGCATCAGCGCTGGCCCGGCTGGCCATTATCGACTGGGAAGGCGTTGGCGATCAAGACGGCAATCCGGTGGCGGTAAGCCCGGAGGGCATTGATGCCCTGCTGGATGTATGGCCGATTTTCGATGCCTTTCAGGAGAAATATGTCAGCACGGGGCTGCTGCTGGAACAGGAAAAAAACGCCTCACCACCCTCGCCGAGTGGGTCTTCGGCGGGGGCGGGGAATACTGCGCGGCCTGCCCGGAAATCTGCGAAACCTGCCCGCAAAAACTGAATGAACCGCAGACGCTTGAAGGGTGGCAGGTTTGGGATGTTGTCGGGCGGCTCGGCGGCCAGCTGCGGATATCTCCCGGCGGTGGTGTTTACGGCTGGGAGATGGGCGCAGCGTTGGCGCTGGCCAGGGCGCTGGGTGCCAATTCCACGGCGGTCGCAGAGATGCTGCCCGCGATCGAGGCGGTGATGGTGCGAAAGGTTAACGAAAGATTGGATAAGTAGTGGCTGAGAAGAGAGTCAATGTACGCTTTGGCGCGCAAGGCGGCAAGCAGGTCAAAACCGAACTTCAAGGCATTGGCAATGCTGGCGAAAGGGGATTCCGCAAGGTCTCTCGTGAAGCCGAGATTGCCAACGCCAAGCTGGCGCGGTTCGGCCGCCGCGCTAAAGTTGCCTTCGGGCTGATGGCGGCGGCCGCAGTTGCGGCTGGCGTGACCATGGTGCGCACCGGATTGCAGGGCATTGACCGGCAGGCAAAGATGGCGGCCAGCCTGAACACGACGGTCAAGAGCATGCAGGTGCTTGCCCGCGCCGGAGAACTGGCCGGCGTGTCCATTGGTGAAATGGAGCAGGCAACGCTGCAACTGACCCGGCGCTTGTCCATGGCGGCTGCCGGCACAGGCCCGGCGGTGAAAGCTCTGGAGCGCCTCAACCTTACGGCGGCCGAGCTGGCTGGCCTTCCCGTTGATGAAAAAATTGCCGCCCTTCAGGATGCGCTGGCCAAATTTGTACCCGAGGCCGAACAGGCCGCCGTCGCGGCGCAGATCTTCGGTGATCGCGCCGGGCTGGTCTTTACCCGCATTGACAGCGCCACTTTGCGCCAGGCCACGAAAGACGTGCAGGATTTCGGGGTGGCGGTGTCGCAAGAGGATGCGGCGCAGATCGAGCGCACCAATGATGCTTTGTCAAGGCTTGGTCTGCTTTGGCGCGGCCTTGCCAACCAACTGGCGGTGGCGGTGGCGCCGTCGCTCGAGGCCGTCGCGGATGCCATGGCGGCTTTCACCAAAACCACCGGCCCGCTGGGGCGTGCGATCAAGGTGCTGTTAGGCAGTCTGAAGGAAATTGCACTTACTGCGGTTGCCTTTGCGACGTTTCTGGCAGGCCGGTGGCTCTATTCCGTTGGCGCGGCGGTGATTGGTGTGGGAAAACTATCTCTCTCTTTGGTCGCCTTGCGGACTGCATTGTTGCGGACCGGAATTGGCGTATTGGTAGTCGGGTTTGCGGCACTTGTTATGAATGGACCAAAGTTAGCCAAGGTTATTCGTGACATTGTTCAGCCGCAAAGTGAATTTCAGGTTGCGACCACCAACCTTGTTCTGGCGATGGGTGACCAAATCAAACAGGCGCAGCTTCTTGAGGTGGTTTTGCAACGTGGCGCCGCCATGTCTTTTGCCATGGCAGAAACCAAACTTGAGGAGGCGAAGGCCAGATACAAGAATGTTGCAGCCATAATTGCCGAACATAAGGCGAGCGCCTTTGCATCGGAAGATTATGAAAACCTTCTGACACGAATTAAGCAACAACATACTCTAATAAATACGCTTGGGTTTCCGGCGATAGATGCCGCGCCGGTGCGGTATCGCGCGACATTTGAGGTGGCTCAGCAGGATCTTGTAGCGCTGCTAAATCTGCAACAGGAAATGCTGCGTGAACCTGAAGAAATGCAGGAGCAGCTGGAACGCGTCCAAAAAAACATAGCGACTTTGGGAGCGGCATTAGCCAACGCAAAAGACGGCGTGGTTACATTTGGCGGAGCACTGATTGAGCCAATCACTCTTTCAGAGACACTGGCCACCGCCGTCGCAGGCGCTGGTAAGGCCGCGGGGTCTGCGGCAGTGGTTGCCAAAACCGCTTGGGAAATGGCAGAGGGATCGCTGAAGGACTATGCCATCAGGGCAATGGATCTCGGCAAGGGCCTGGGCGATAGTTTTGTGAAAGCCTTCCAGAGCGCTGAAAATGCCGTGGCGCAGTTTGTTAAGACCGGCAAGCTGGATTTCAACTCGCTGGTGACATCCCTGCTGGCCGATATGGCCAAGCTGGCGACGCGAAAGTTCATTCTCGGGCCTCTGGCAAACTGGCTGGGTGGCGCGTTTGGAGCTATTGGTGCCAGCGTCAAGCATTCAGGCGGTATGGTTGGCGTCGGCGGCCCGCAGCGCATGGTGCCTGCACGGGCCTTCGCCGACGCGCCCAGGCTGCACAATGGCGGCTGGGCCGGGCTGCGCCCCAATGAGGTTCCGGCGATCCTTGAGCGCGGCGAGCGGGTGCTGTCGCGCCGCGAAGTCGCAGCAGGCGCAGGCGCAGGCGGTATTGTGCCCGTCAACATCACCATCATGACCCGCGACGCCGAGAGTTTCCGCCAGTCGCGCGCCCAAGTTGCGGCTGATTTGTCCCGCGCCGTGGCGCTGGGCCGCAGGGGAATGTGAGCATGGCATTTCATGAGATCCGGTTTCCGGAAAATATCGGCCGCGGTGCGCGGGGCGGGCCAGCGCGTCGCACCCAGATTGTGACCCTGGCATCGGGGCGCGAGGAGCGCAATGCTTCGTGGGCCAACTCCCGGCGGCACTATGATGTCAGCTATGGAATCCGCCGCGCGGACGATTTGGCTGCCGTGGTGGCATTTTTTGAGGCCCGCAACGGACGGCTTTACGGGTTTCGCTGGAAAGACTGGGGCGATTACAAATCCTGTCTGCCCTTGGGCGAGCCGTCGGCAACCGATC
>CAYNXK010000239.1:0-3224 GCA_964401125.1 uncultured Aliiroseovarius sp. | reverse complement strand
CGCACGCCGCTCTCATCCACGCTGTCATAATGCACAAATGGCGCTTCATAGCGGCTAAAGGCAACCATGACGGCAGGCATGATCATCTCGATGCCGGCGCTGTCATCGCGCACCATGGCAAGGCCAAGGCTGTCAAGGGCGGCCCGATAATTTGCCAATATCCCGTGGCGCTGTTTTGTAGTAAGAATACCGGTAACCTCATAGCCTTTGGCGGCCTGATAATAGGTCATGGCGCGCCGCGTGCCGGGGCCAAAATCTCCATCAATACCCGCATGATAAACACCTTTCCATTGCAGGGCCACCTGCAAGGCCTTGCGTGCCTCGCGGTCCAGCCCGCGCTCGCTGGCGCGGGCTTCGGATTTGGTTTCATCTGAGGCTGGTGGCGGTGGCGGGGCCACGATCACGGCGGCTATTTCAGTGCTCTCTTCAGTGTTTACAATTATTGTCGGGCTGATTGGTTCCGCGTTCAGAGCGCTTGCCCCGATTGGCCAAAATTGCTGCTGGTACTGGCTTGAGAGGGCGATGAAGCTGTCACGCGGAATGGCGCGCGCGCGCTTCAGGGCAGCAATCTGGGTGTCGGCATCGGCGCGGCTGAACGGCCCAAGCGCAATTGCATACCAGGAACCTTTCATGCGAAAACCATTTACCGCCTCAAGCCTGGCAGCAAAGCTGCGCACGCTGGCCTCGGCGGCACGCAGGGTTGGCTGGGCTTCAATCTGAATCCAGACGTTTTGTGCCACCGCATTTTGTTGCGCCCAAGCGGCGCTGGCCATGAAAATTGAAATAAGTACCACAAAAGCTGCTGAAAACCGTTTTACCATTATCCCTCAAAGCCCAATAAAGGCCTTCCCCTAAATCCCGTTCCGGCAAGGTACACACCATTTGCGATGGCAAGGCAATATCACATTCGCGCCTCATTGACCCCCGCCATGGCGCAGCCTATTGAGAACACATAGAATCAAGAGGGTCCAATGGGCAAAACTGTGGGCAGAACTGTGGGCAAATCCACCAGCATTCCGAGCTGCTTTCAGGAGATTATCTTCCGGCTGCAAACCTACTGGGCTGCGCAAGGCTGCGCCCTGTTGCAGCCCTATGACATGGAGGTTGGCGCCGGCACGTTTCACCCGGCGACCACCCTGCGCGCGCTCGGACCCACGCCCTGGGCTGCGGCTTATGTGCAGCCCTCACGCCGCCCCACCGATGGGCGCTACGGCGAAAACCCCAACCGTTTGCAGCATTTTTACCAGTTTCAGGTGCTGATAAAACCATCGCCACCAGAGCTTCAGACGCTGTATCTTGGCTCTCTTGCCGCCATTGGCATTGACATGGATCTGCATGATATCCGCTTTGTTGAGGATGATTGGGAAAGCCCCACATTGGGTGCCTGGGGGCTGGGTTGGGAGGTCTGGTGTGATGGCATGGAAGTCAGTCAATTCACGTATTTTCAACAGGTTGGCGGCCATGATTGCCACCCGGTCTCGGGCGAGCTGACCTATGGCCTTGAGCGGCTGGCAATGTATGTTCTGGGTGTTGATCACGTCATGGATATGCCGTTCAATGACCCAAGTGCGGCCATTCCCCTGAGCTACGGTGACATTTTCAAACAGACCGAAGAAGAATACGCGCGCTGGAACTTTGATGTCGCCAATACAGAGGTCCTGTTACGCCATTTTGAAGAGGCAGAAGCCGAATGCCGTTCGATTCTGGACCAACCCGATAGCGATCCCAAAACCGGCAAACGCATCATCATGGTGCATCCGGCTTATGACCAGTGCATCAAGGCCAGCCATATTTTCAACCTGCTGGATGCGCGCGGGGTTATTTCCGTCACCGAAAGACAGGCCTTTATCGGGCGGGTGCGGGCGCTGGCCAAGGATTGCGCCGATGCTTTTGTTAAAACAGTGGCCGGCGGGCAGGCGGCATGAGGCAAAATGCCATGATGCAGTGCGCTGTGGCGGCCTCAGGCCAGCCCCGGAAGCAGGGTTTTCAACCCTTGTGCGATCATGCTTACGGCGATGGCGGCCAGTATCATACCCATCAGGCGGCCCATGATCACGCGGGCGGTACCCGACAGATGGCGCGCCAGTACGGGGGCATTGTAAAAGGTCAGCCCCAGCAAAAATACGACCAGAACAAACACAGCGCCATAGGCAATCATGTTTCGCGGTTCATTAGCCTGATGGGCAAAGACGATCAGTGTGGTAATGGTGCCCGGCCCAACAAGGATCGGAAAGGTCAGCGGGTAGAACGCGACGGTCTCCGGCGCGGGATAGCTGTCTTTTTCCGTCGGGCTGCCGTGATGCGACTGGCTGGAAACACCATTCACCATGTTAAGACCGATCAGCAAGACAACAAGGCCGCCGGCTACACGAAGATCATCCACGTTGATCCCGAACAGGTTCAGCATCTGGCTGCCTGCAATGGCAATGCCCGCGCCCATGACAAGGCAATAGAGTGTTGTCTTGATGGCAATCTGGCGCTGGGCTGCAGCCGGAGCGCCTTCGGTCACGCTCAGAAAAACCGGCAGGTTCGTGACCGGATTCATGATCGCGAACAAGGCGCCGAAAAACGTAATTGCAAAGCTGAAGTCCAAGAGGCAGTTCCTTATTGCGCGGTTTTGACACTGGCATGTCACGCGCCGATAGCAAACATAAAAAACGACACTTTAAAAGGGTTCCACCGATGACGGGAAAACTGGCCGGCCTTGCAATCCTGATTTGTGCCGCAATTGCTGGCGTGGCAATGTATTACCTTCAGGTCTATGCCTTTTACGAAGAGGTTCCGGCAACAGGGCTGGGTGACGTGCAGTTGGTATCGCTGGTTTCAAATCTGTCTGAACCTATTGCCATTGAAGGCTTTCAGGCGATTGATGCCGATTCAAGCCCGATCCGGTACCGCGCCTGTTTCACCACATCGATCAGCCAAACTGTGCTTGGCGAAACCTTTGTCGAAATTGAAGATGCGACACCGCGCAATGCGCCGGGGTGGTTTGACTGCTTTGACGCCACCGCCATTGCCGCAGAACTGGACGCAGGTACGGCGCGCGTATTTATGGGGGCAAAAAACGTCGATTTTGGCGTTGACCGGATTGTGGCGATCACGCAGGACGGGCGCGGATATGTCTGGCACGAACTGAACGAATGCGGCGACAAGGCCTATGACGGCACCATTGTCGGTGAAGAATGCCCCGCGCGCCCTGCACCGGAGGCAAACTGATGCCTGAT
>CAYNXK010000238.1:0-3225 GCA_964401125.1 uncultured Aliiroseovarius sp. | reverse complement strand
CGCGCGCATGCTTCATGAATTTTGCAATCAAAATTCACTCCCGTGCGCTATACATCGCTACCTCCCCCTCAAAGCTGGCCGCGCCGTGCTTTGGGGGTTTTCAGGATCCGCGCCGCAGAACCTGTGTCAGTTCAGCCATTACCGATATGGCAATTTCAGCCGGTGACTTTGCGGCAATATCCAGCCCTACCGGCGCGTGAATGCGTGCGATATCTTCGCCCTTAAACCCGGCCGCCACCAGCCGCTTCAGACGTGCCGCATGGGTGCGCTTTGAGCCGAGGCAGCCAAGGTAGAACACCTCCGAGCGCAGGGCCGCTGCGATTGCTGAATCATCAATTTTGGCATCATGCGACAGGGTCACCAGAGCCGTGCGCCCATCCAGCCCGATTTCTGCTAGCACCTCATCAGGGTAGTCCTCGCGTATCAGCACCCCCGGAAAACGCTCTGCCGTGGCAAAAGTGCCGCGCGGGTCAATCAGGCTGACATCATAACCGGCCAGCCAGGCCATGGGGATCAGCGCCTGTGCAATATGTACCGCGCCAATAACCAGTAGCCGCAGGGGTGGGTTGTGAATGGCAACAAAAGTGCTGCCATCTGCCTCAAAGCCAGAATCATCCATCCGAAAGCGCGCCTGATAAGCCGGGGCTGGCACCAAGCGGCCAGTCCAGTCTGCCGTATTGACTACATAGGCCACGGGTAGCCGCGCCTTTCGTTGCGCCACCAGTGCCGCCAGCAACTCGGCGCTCAGGGTAGCGCCCACCGGCTCGATCAGCACCCGGATGGTGCCGCCACAGGCCAGCCCGGCGGCAAAGGCCTCATCATTTGTCACGCCATAGGTCAGGATACGTGCGCCGCCATGCTGCAATGCTGCTCGCGCCTCAGAGACCACCGCCGCCTCAACGCAGCCGCCCGAGACCGAGCCGGCAATTTCTCCCGCCCCGCTGATTGCCAACTGACTGCCTGCTTGTCGCAGTGCCGAGCCCCAGGTTTGAACCACTGTCGCCAGCACCGCCCCCCGGCCTTCACGGTGCCAGCCAAGGGCGGTTTCAGGAATGTTATCAAGCGTATTCATGGTCGCATAATTGGCGCAGGCCAAGGCTGGTTGCAAGGGGGTAGGTTAGGGGGGCAGCTTGGGGTGCGCCCCTGAATTTTTGCCGTAGTTTACACAGAAATACACAGAAACACAAAAGGCCGCGACATTGCTGCCACGGCCCCTGTCATTAATGCCAGATGCTTTACTCGGCAGCAACCGGTACTGCTTCAGCCTTGCCTGGCCGTTCAGGCAGAACGAAGGCAACCAGAACAAACACCAAGCCCAGAACAATGCCCAGAATATCGCCGGGGATAGTTGTCAGCCCTTCAAATCCTGAATCAGGAATTGTTCCCAAGGTAACTTTGCCACCTGCGACTGCATCCAGTAACCCCGTGGATTTAACCGCTGAATATGTCGCTGTGTAAGCAGCGGCACCAAGCAGGCCACCCATGATGAAGAACAGGGCATCCTTGCGCCCAGTCGCAGCACCAGTAAGCCCGGTGCCGGGGCAATAGCCAGATATTGCCCAGCCGACACCCATGACGATACCGCCGACAAGCACGCCGATATAGGCGGTTTTGACTGACATGTGGCCAACATCAACAAGGCCCAGCATCTGGCCGCCAAAGGTCAGAACGGAACCAAGGCCAATGGCCAGCAGGATGGTTTTCATCAGGCTCAGATTGATCAGGCCCAACATGCGCCCGGTAACCGAGGGGTTGGTGACTCCAACCCGGTCCAAGGCCGCGCCAAACAAACTACCTATGAGTAATGCGAGAAAAATTGTCATGGCTCAGCCCTCCTTTTTATACATAATCAGAGCCAGCGGAATTGCTGCCCCAAAAGCGCCCAGCGCAAACATATAGCCCGAAAGTGATGTTTGCATCATGCCGGACATCATGTGCCCGGACGAGCAGCCACTGGCCAGGCGCGCGCCATAAAGCACAAGGAAGCCCGCGCCAAAGACAGCGCCATAACGCAGCCAGGCATTGTCGCCAAAATTTGCCCGCCACAGGGCAGGAACTTTGTTATCCTCTGCCCCATTGCCACCACGAATTCGGGCCGAGATAAAGGCGCCGATCATCATAGCGATGACAAAAACAAAGCTGTAATTCATCGGGTTTAATATGGATTTGGCATATCTGCCATCAAGATAAGCATTGGTAGAGGTGTAACCCTCAGCCGTTTTTGTTATCAGGTCGGGGTTCACAAGGTTTGCCAACATTCCGCCAAAAATAACGAATTGTGTTGAAACGCCAATGGGGCGCACCAGCAAGATGGCAAGGAAAAACACTAATCCCAGTGCCACCCCTCCCACTCTCCAGTCTAATGGTTTCCAATTTGAAGTCATATCGAGATTCTCCTATTCACATTCATTTTCTTGAATGTGTCTATCCTCCTGACGGGTAGTGTCAAGCGGATCTCTTAAGAGAGGATGAATTGGCGGAGATATTTTCGAGGCTCAACTGGGTAAGACAAAATTGTTCATGTAATTGATAATATTGACCTGAATCGCGCAAACTGTCACACGTATTGGAAACAATAAAAAGCTAAACCCAGATGGGTAAGGCCACAGGAAGACAGATGAATCAGATATTTTTCAAACCAAAGGGCAGGCAATGCGCATAGCCGCCGTGACCTGTGTAAAAAACGAAGGCCCATTCCTGATTGAATGGATTGCCTTTAGTCGAGTCATTGGCGTTACGGATTTCCTTTTCTATTCAAATGATTGCACGGATGGCACTGATGTTCTTCTGGACGCTCTGGCGGCGCGCGGTATTGTCAGCCATCTGCCCAACCCGGCCGAGGGCCGCAATTATCAGATGGAGGCCCTGAAACATGCCCGCCACCAGCAGGTGGTAAAGCAGGCCGATTGGGTGTGGATTGCTGATGTTGATGAATTCCTCAATATTCACGTGGGCAAGGGCACGATACCCGAACTGATCAAATCTTGCGGCGACCCACAGGCCATCTCAATCAATTTTCAGTTCTTTGCAAGTAGCGGAGGGGCATTTGTTGACAAACCAATAATTACACAATCCATACATTCCCATGATCCTGATATTTGGACAGACCAAACAGCTATTGAGGTCAAGACCTTGGTAAGAAATGAATTCCCTGTAAAATATTACGGTGCTCACCGGCCCTTTATAAAAACAAAAGTTGCACAAAACGAACATCCAAGCTGGAAA
>CAYNXK010000237.1:0-3230 GCA_964401125.1 uncultured Aliiroseovarius sp. | reverse complement strand
AGCCAAGGCGTGGCCAGCTTGCTCCGCCCAGCGCCAGAACGGTCACGTCCGGTGTCAGAATTTCTTCACTTTCCAGCGTACCAAACCTGAGCGCGCCCTCCTGCCAGCCCAGCCATTTCCAGCGGGTTTTCAGGGTCACGCCCATGCCATCCAGCTGCTTCAGCCAGGCCCGCAACAGGGGCGAGGCTTTCATGGCTTGCGGAAAAACCCGCCCGGATGTGCCGGTAAATACCTCTTGCCCAAGGCCTCGTGCCCAGTCCTGCACCGCAGTTGGCCCGAATTCAGCGACAATTTTTTTCAACTCCGGTGCCGCACCATAATGGGCTAGAAATGCCGGAACAGGTTCGTTCTTTGTCAGGTTCAGCCCCGACTTCCCCGCCATCAGCAGCTTGCGCCCTGGTGAGGGCATAGCCTCGGCAAGGGTCACGGCAAAGCCGGCCCCGGCCAATTCCTGCGCCGCCATCAGCCCGGCAGGCCCAGCCCCGATTACACAAGCTGTTTTCATGTTGGCAGATTTCCTTTTATTTCAATCACCCGGCGCGGATAAGGAATTTCTATATCGTTGTCCTTCAGCACGTTCCAGACCACAAACAGCACCTTTGGCGTAAACTTGTTCTCACCGTCATCTAGCCCATGTACCCAGAACTCAACGGCAAAATTGATGCCGCTCTCGCCAAAGCCGCGCAACTCGCAATCAGGCCCACCGGGTTTGTCCAACACGAAATCAAGCTTTGCTACCGCCGCCTCGATCAGCGCCGGAACTTTGTTGATATCAGTGTCATAACTGACCGAAAAGGCGGCCTCATAACGGTTGGCAGAGCCAGAATCAGAATAATTTATGACCCGTGTGGTGATGAAATCCTCATTTGGCACCACAATCCAGCGGCCATCGAAGGATTCCAGGATGGTTGCGCGTGCGCCCATCTTCACGATGGTCCCGGCCTCACCGCCGTCAAGCTCGACAAAATCGCCAACTGTGGCCTGCCCTTCCAGAAGCAGGATCACCCCGGAGATAAAGTTTGAGGCAATCCTTTGTAGGCCAAAACCTATCCCCACACCAATCGCCCCGCCCAACACTGCAAGCGAGGTCAGGCTGATGCCCATGATATTCATCAACAGCAGGAAAGCCGCGCCAAAAATCACGATTTCTGCAGTTTTCGAAGCCAGTTGACGGGTCGCCGGGCGCAGCTCTTTTTGCTGGCCGATATAGCTGGCCGACTGATCGTTGGACCAGCGTCCAAACCAGAACAAAAGCCCACCGGCCACCAGGCCGCGCAAAATGGCCAGTACCGAGAAGCTGATATTGCCCATGCTGATCGTCATGTCGGCCAGCCAGACAAGCCCGGCATCCAGCAAGCCCAGCGCATAGAGCGCGGCGAGCGGGAGCAAAACGAACTTTCCCAGCAGCTTCAGGAACGGGTCTTTGATGATCTGGCGCACCAGAATACTGGCGGCAAGAAGCAAAAACAAGCGTTTGCCAAAGGCAATGACCGCGCCGGAATCAAACAAAGACCGGACGATTTGTTCGCCAATGGCGGTAAAGCCATAAGCCAGAAGTGGCAGCAGAAGCGGCAGGAACAGCAGCGCAAACAGGCGGGCACGCGCAATGATATTTTGCGCAGCATTCGCCGGTGTCAGCAGCTTGGTCAATGCTGGCGCAAGCCTGCCTGCGGCCACCCTTGCTGCCAGATATGCCAGGACCAGCAGGCCAAATTGCGACCATGCGATCGGAGATAACAGCCAGCCTTGGACAACCTCCCAAGCCTCGGTGGCATATGCAAGCGTTGTGGTGATTAACTCTGACTGCTCAGCCATTTGTGGCCCCTGAAGTGTTTACATCCGGCCCTGCTGTTGCACGGAATACCGGGTTTGAACAAGGGGGATCACGGGAGGCGATGCAGCGCCTTTATGGCGGCCACATGGGCAGGGCTGGCTGAAAGCGCGGCAGCGGCAAGGTCAAGGGCCACCTCTGCAAGCGCTGATTTTTCAACAATTCGGTCTACCAGCCCCCAACTTAATGCCTCATCCGCCGATATTTTTTGCCCGGCCATGATGATCATTTTGGCCCGCGCCGGGCCAATCAATGCGGCAAGGCGCGACGGGTCTGATGGTTGCGGCAGAAAGCCGAGCTTCATTACCGGGTAAAAGAATTTTGCCTCAGGCACCGCTATGCGCATATCGCACGCCAGTGCCATGCCAAAAGCACCACCTGCCAACGTGCCGTTCAGTGCAGCGATGGTCAGACAGGGCGCGGCGGCAAGGTTGGTAGAAAGCCGCTCCCAAACCGGATCAGTTGCCAGCCCGGCGCGGGTTTCATCAAGGTCGGCCCCGGCAGAAAACACCTTGCCGGTGCCAGTCAGGATTAGCACCTTTGCCTGTCCGGCAGGGACAGCGGTGGCGGCGGTGGCAATATCCGTCAGTTGCTCCAGCATGCCTTTTGTCAGGGAATTGGCCTTTTCAGGGCGGTTTAGGGTCGCAATCCACAACCCCTCCTGTTTGGTAAGGTTGATCATACACTCGGTCCGGCGGCACTATTTAGGCCGGTGATTATCACTACCCTTATGGTCAAATCTGTCAGGTTCATATTTCCACCTACCTGAAACTTTATGGAAAAATACCGCTTGCCCGGATACTTATGCTTGAACTGCTGGTTCAAGCAAGTCATTTTACTACCAATAATCCAACGGAAAAAGGTTTATCATGAATAGTAGATATTCAATAGGCGGCGGTACTTTTATTGCCGTACTTCTTTCAGCCACTGCCAGCTTTGCCGATGTAACCCCGCAGGATGTCTGGGATAATTGGCGCGGACAAATGGAAAGCTATGGCTACGAGGTCACGGTCAATGAGAGCAAATCAGGTGACAGGCTTAGGATAACTGATTTTTCCATGACCATGCCGCTTCCTGAGGATTCTGGCGAAATTACTGTCACTTTGGGCGCTTTCAGCTTTGTCGGTCTGGGTGACGGGACCGTCATGGTTGACTTGCCTGCGACCATGCCGATCAACATAAATATTGAGCCGGTCAATAATGATTCAGTAGACCTGACAATTACCCAAAGACTAACTGACCACTCAATGATCGCTTCAGGCACGCCAGACGCCATGACCTATACCTATTCTGCCAGCGAGATGAGCATACACCTTCTTAAGGTCATGGTGGAAGATGTGTTGCTTGGACCTATCAAGTTTGAGCTGGGCCTGACCGATATTGCTGGTATCTCGGCTAT
>CAYNXK010000236.1:0-3261 GCA_964401125.1 uncultured Aliiroseovarius sp. | reverse complement strand
TTTTGCCATCAAATGGGTTTTTGCGCCGCCAATTGCTCGCGCGCTCTCCAGATTCTTCACCGGAGTTTTTTCTACTGGCCACTTTTTCTGCCATTTTTCCGGCCTCTTTGAAGGCGCCCTTGAAAGCCTTTTTGTTGACTTTTTTGCTGGCCTCTTTGATGAATTCCTTACCAGCCTTTTTGCCGGCCTTTTTACTGGCCTTTTTAAACGCCTTCATTACCCCTTTGGGGCTGTGTTTACCGCCAAACTTAAACCCCATCAGCCGCCTCCGGTAAAGGACACGTAGAGGATCAGTGCGATCAGCATGAAATACGAAAGTTTCTGCAAGCCGGTTTGTGACAAGGCTACCCCCATGGCCCGGAATACGGGCGATACACAGGATATAGGGGATCACCATCGCGCTTGCCAGTGCAATCCCCTGATTTCATGCGCCCGCTTTTTAAAGGCGTCATGCGCTCACCCCATCGCGCAAGGCATGCCAGTTGGCAATTTCATGCCGCATCATGCGCTGCCACAAAGGCGGAATCAGGGCAATCATCCCCATCACCGGCAGTGAATAGGGCATTTTTGGCGCAATTTCTGGCGCGTGCAGGCGCAAGGCCGGGTAGGGCCGGGTCGGGTGGTCGTGGTGGTCTGAATGACGTGGCGCGTTCAGCATCATGAACGAGGTGAACCAGTGGTGTGAATTCCAGCTATGAGCGGCTGTCATCGGCTCCAGCTTGCCGTTTGGCAATTCTTGGCGCCTCAGCCCGTAATGCTGCACGTAATCCGACAATAGCAACTGCATATGGGTAAAGACCGCTAGCGCCAGCAGCGCAATGATTCCGGCCAGCCCGGCCAGCAGCCCGGCCAACAGCAGCACCAATGCGTGGCCCGCCATATAGGTTACGTAAGGGTGTATGCGGGCCTTTGCCCCGGCCCGGCGCGGCGCGTTTTCGGCCCGGTAACCTTCAACAAACGAGCCAATCCAGGCGCGCGGGGCGAAACGGTAGAAATGTTCCTCGCCGCGTGGCCATAGCGGGTCTTTTGGCGAGGCGGCCCAGCGGTGATGCACCTTCAGATGCGCCGATGTGGCATGGCCGAACAACAGCGAGATATAGACCCATTTGCCAAGGTTGTGCAGAACCGGGTTGCGGCGGTGAATCAACTCGTGGGCATTGGAGTTTGAAACCTGCCCAAGATAAAAGCCAGCAGCGATGAACAAAACCAGGCAGGCATGCCAGCTCAGCTCAGAGCCGCCCGCCAAGGCATGCACAATCGCGCCAAGCAACAGAAAATGGCTAAGGGCCAGAGTGACTGAAAGCGCATTGGCCGCCGCCATCGGCTCGTCCGGGTCAGCGGGTGATGCGGGCTTGCGCACATATAGATCAAGCAAGGCAGACAGGCCTGAAATATAAGCCAGCGCCAGCCAGACCCAGCCACCTCCCCAAAAGGCGCTGGCAGCCAGAATTGGTGCTGGGGTTAGTGCGATCAGGGCAAATATCGGTACGTTTTTCGGCATCTTTCCCCCGGCATAATAGTTACATATTCACGGCTACATACTTGCATTGAAATATTTGCAAATGGCCCTACTTTCGCTCGCTACGGATTGTAAAAGTGGGCTAGCTCGTTTCCAA
This sequence comes from uncultured Aliiroseovarius sp., assembly GCA_964401125.1. Lineage (GTDB taxonomy): Bacteria > Pseudomonadota > Alphaproteobacteria > Rhodobacterales > Rhodobacteraceae > JAAEUB01. The sequence continues at coordinate 1,645 of CAYNXK010000236.1, read as the reverse complement.
AATAGCAGACAGGCAAGGCAATGGCCACCACCATAGCGTGAATTGCAATTATGCAAATCACGACTGCAGTGAATCCATGACAGCTTACTTTCTTGCCGGGCTGGGCCTGGCCGCCTGATCCCTGCGAACAGTGCTTAGGCGACCTTGCAAGTATTGGCGCAAGTATTAGCGCAAGTATTAGCGAAAATTCCGGTTCAAATTCAAAGCAAACCACTTTAACAGGAAGCCATACTGGAGGTGCCATGCCTTTTTTTACGAAACTCAAGAACCGAATGTTCAAATCCTCTTCCCGGCTGGAAGAGGGGCTGGAGGCGATCGTTGATGATGGTGGTGCCGCAGAAGCGCTTGAAGAATCCACAAGTATTGAGCCGGATCTTGAGGCAGATATTGACGCAGGCACCGAGATAGCCGAGCGGCCTCCTGAGCCTGAGCCTGAGCCTGAGCCTGAGCCTGAGCCTGAGCCTGAGCCTGTCAAGGCCGGCCTCCTTGGCCGCCTGTTGGGGCGCAAGGAAAAGCTGATTGTCAGCCGTCGCCTGCTTGATGATGATATGCTGGAAAGCCTTGAGGACCTGATGATTACCTCCGATATGGGGGTGGATACCGCCATGCGCATCACCGCCAATATTTCTGAAAACCATTTCGGTAAAAAACTTTCGGTCGATGAAATCAAAGCCCTGCTGGCGGCCGAGATCAGCCGGATCATGGAGCCGGTCGCCCGGCCGCTGCCGCTTTATGCCAAAAAACCGCAGGTGGTGCTGGTGGTCGGGGTCAACGGCTCGGGCAAAACCACCACCATCGGCAAGCTTGCCAGCCAGTTCCGCGCTGCCGGCAAATCGGTGATCATTGCCGCCGGTGATACCTTCCGCGCCGCCGCGGTGGAACAATTGCAAGTTTGGGGCGACCGTGCCGGGGTGCCGGTGTTGACTGCACCGGAAGGCTCTGATCCGGCCTCGCTGGCATATGACGCCATGACGCAGGCCGAGGCCGAGGGCGCCGATCTTTTATTGATAGATACGGCCGGGCGGCTGCAAAACCGCGCCGACCTGATGGAGGAGTTGGCCAAAATCGTCCGCGTTATCAAAAAGAAAGACCCGAGCGCGCCGCATAACACCTTGTTGGTGCTCGATGCCACTACCGGCCAGAACGCCCTGTCACAGGTTGAAATATTCTCAAACCTGGCCGATGTCACGGGGCTGGTGATGACCAAGCTGGACGGCACGGCCAAGGGCGGCGTGTTGGTGGCGCTGGCAGATAAATTCGCTTTGCCAATCCATGCTATCGGTGTGGGCGAACAAATTGATGACCTTGCCCCTTTTGATCCGGAAGAGTTTGCGGCGGCCCTGACCGGCACGGATGTTCAGTTCCGGCCATGACCGCATTGCTGATAGCCGCTCTCCAGGCATTTCCGCGCCATGGATTGCGCTGTTGCAATGTTTTGCGCGGTCATTTCAGCGGCAACTAATTCTCGCAGACGGCCCCCGGCTTCCTGGCCATTCGCCGCCGCGATATTTGCCCACATATGCGCCAGAATATAATCCTGAACGACGCCCTGGCCATTGCGATACATAACCCCGAGATTGTATTGCGCCACGGCTTCGCCTTGATCCGCCGCCCGCCGGTACCATTTCACGGCTTGCGTGTGATC
>CAYNXK010000235.1:0-3328 GCA_964401125.1 uncultured Aliiroseovarius sp. | reverse complement strand
AATCCGCAGCCACCCCCGCCAGATTTTGGTACAGGATTAGGGCGGTATCTGCTTTCGTGTTATTCATTTGTTTTCTCCTTGGTAAAATATTGATAAATAGTGTTATTTTTTGGATTTGAGGCGTTCAAGAACCGAGGCTTTGCTGGCCTTGTCAGTCGCGCCAAACCCGGCATCAGCCAACTTCCCGGCCACATCTGCGCCCTCAAGTCCGGCATCAATATCGCCCAGTATTTCCGCTTGCTCAAAAGGGTCATCCTCGCCCAGAACCGAGCGGATCAGCTCTTCGGCTTCGCTCATGGGGTCCTGCCCGGAAAGCGTTGTGTTAAGCTGCTTGTGCATGCGGCTGTCTTGGCGGGCTGCCTTGGCGGTAATGGCGCCCTGACGCAGGTCAAGCAGGCGGCGGTTTACAGCCTCAACGGATGATTGCAGGCGCATGGCGCGGGTTTCCAGCTTGGCTGCCGTTTTCTGCCGTAAAGCGCGTTCATTTTCCAACCGGGCAATTGCTTCTGCGGCCTCGCCTGCCAGATCATCACGCTTGGCAGCCAAAGCCTCACGGGCACGGCCTGTCAGGTCTTCGATGCGCTTATCCAAGGCGGCAATCTGGCGTTCTTCGATGCGCTGGCGCTGAATAATCCCCGCCAGCGTTGTTTTGGCAGCTTTCAGCCCGGCTGTGCCTTCACGGATTTTCTGGTCGATCAATTCGATCGAATAGGTTTCCCTGACCCGTTCTTCAGCACGGGCATTTGCTCCGTCAAAAAGTGTCCTAAGTGTCTGAAACATTTTCATCTCCTATTTTGAACATCGTTTGAACATTGTTCATACAGGAAACATATATGTCCCTGAACATCGTTCAAGTAAAAAATGAACAATGTTCAAATAAAATTTCAAGCCTTTGATTTACTTACAAACTTCTTTCAAAATAACTTCGATCATCCGGGAAATTTGGCCCCGGGGCACCCCGGATATACGATTCTGTAACCCCAGAAGCACAATGCCATGCACCGAAGAGAACAGCGCCCGCGTCATCATTTCCAGTTCTTTTTCATGCCGGTCCGGCCAACGTCTGCCAAGCGGCGCGCGAATATGGCCAAACAATTGCGCCAATTCTTCCATATACCAGTCCGGCACGTCCATATCCATTGACATGTTAATATCAAACAGCGCCCGCCACAGGTTTGTATTTTCGCTGGCAAAATCAAGATAGGCGTGGCTCATACGGATCAGGCAATCAACCGGCTCATAATCTTCAAGGCCCGCCTGTGAGCTGGCCACGCTCTGACCCAGTTTCTGAAATGTGCGGCCATTCACGGCCATGAACAGCGCGTCCATATCTTCAAACGCCGTATAAATCGCCCCGAGCGCGCAACCCGCATCACGTGCCAGATCCCGCGCTTTTACCGAAGAAATTCCGCTGTCGGCAATTCGCTTTTGCGCCGCATCCACCAGCGCCGTACGCAAGGCTTTGCGCCGCTCCTTACCTTTCACACTCATGTTGCCCTCGTTTGTGAATATTATCTGTGAACTTTGTTCATGCTACTTCGACTATGGTCAACAGAAAACCCCAAAGCTGGATAAATCACATTTTTCAGTGCTTTTTCGTCAAATACGGCAATTCAAGCGGGCTGCGTTGTAGAGCGCCTATAAAAATCCGCGCCACACCAGAACGGCAATCAACAGGCCTGCCAGCAGCAGAAGGCTGAACAGGTTGCCCGCCAGCCAATCCAGCACGCCCCCCCGGCGCCGCGCCCAAGCATCCAGCCCTTGCAGGTATCGCTCCACATCATGATAAGCGCGCTCCAGCCGCGCCTTATCTATCTGGCGGGCAAGCTTTGGGTGCGCCTCCATGGCCAAGGCGTCAACCAGTAGTCGGGCCTCGCCACGGATGTATTTTGGCAAGCGCCGCCCGGCGCGTTTCAGCTTTGCCTCAAGCCCGGCGCCGCGCACATCCAACTTGTTGCCGATCAGCTGTGCCAGCCGGTCTGCCCGCTTTTGCAAATCCATTTACCCCCCAAATCCGCATTTTTACCCATTCAGGGCTTTCGCGCCCATGTTACTGGGCCTAAATACCCCCACATGCTGGAAATGACCACATATGGCGATGATGCTGCCGGCCCGCCGGTTTTGATTGTGCACGGCCTGTTTGGCTCGGGCCGTAACTGGCGCGTCATTGCCAAACGGCTGGCAGAAAGCCGCCGCATCATCACCCCTGACATGCGCAACCACGGCACATCATTCCGGGCGCAAAGCCACAGCTACCCGGACATGGCCGCAGACCTTGCCAAGGTGATTGCCCATCTGAATACACCCGTCGATATTATCGGCCATTCAATGGGGGGCAAGGCAGCAATGCTGTTGGCGCTTACCAAGCCACAATTGGTCCGCCGCCTGCTGGTGGCAGACATAGCGCCGGTTGCCTATGGCCACAGCCAAAATCACCTGATTGACGCCATGTGCGCCCTGCCCCTATCCGGCCTCACCAACCGCAGCGCCGCCGACATTGCCCTGAGTGCTGCAATTTCCGAGCAGTCTACCCGGGCCTTTTTGCTGCAATCACTTGACTTGCAGGCAGCCAAATGGCGGCTGAATCTTGGGGTGCTAAGGCGGGAAATGTCGCTGATCACCGGCTTCCCGGATATTACCAGCCAATTTAACGGCCCGGTCTTGTTTCTTTCCGGGGCAAACTCATATTATGTGCGGCCTGAGCACCGCCCTTTGATCAAGCGGCTTTTTCCGGCGGCCCGGCAAGCCAAAATCCCCGATGCGGGCCACTGGCTGCATGCCGAAAACCCCCGTGCATTCGGAGCAGCGGCCCACGCCTTCCTGAATTACTGAATTACTGAATTACTGACCCGGTTTAATGCGTCCAGGCCCGGCGCCGGTTGGGGGAAAAATTTTCGCCATAACCTCCGGGGCGGATATTTGCCTGGCGCTTATGCGGGGCACTCACCACGGCATCAATGCCATGTGTCTTGGCATAGGCCCGCGCCGATTTACGGCTTTCAAACAGCATGCGCACTTGGCTTTGGGTATCACCTGATCCGGTCCAGCCCATCAGCGGGTCAATCTCGCGGGCCTGATCGGGGGCGAACTCCAATATCCAGGCACGGGTTTTTGCCATGCCGGAAGACATTGCATTACGGGCGGGTTGATAGATACGAGCGCGCATGGTCCCCTCCTGAAGTCACATATGATACTATCATAAACCGCGGAGGATTACGCAAGTCTGAAACAGGTCAAGATAACTCAAACCTTTTGCATCCGAAGCAAGTCAACTGCCGGTCACCAACGAGGGAGCGAGGGGTGGGGTGGGTGGGTTCGTCGGGACCGG
>CAYNXK010000234.1:0-3328 GCA_964401125.1 uncultured Aliiroseovarius sp. | reverse complement strand
CACTCCTCGGGCCCCTCTCCCGGCGCCCCGCCCCCGCGCGCCGCCCCCCCCCCCCCCCCGGGCCTGCGGCGCAAGCGGTATGAAACAACTCAACCCACGGCCAGCAAGCGGTCAAACTTGGCAGCACAGATGAAATCATTCTCGCTCAGCCCGGCAATGGCATGGGTGGTAAAAATCAGCTCGCAGTAACCCCAGCCAAAAGAAATGTCCGGGTGATGACCCTCACGATCAGCCAGCCAAGCCGCCAGATTGGCGGTATAGACGGCCTTGGCAAAGCCCTTAAATTCAAGCCGGATTGTGAGGCTGCCACCGTTTTTCACCATATCAAGCTGCCAGCCTGGATCAAGTTGGGCCATCAATGCCTCGGCCTCCTCAGCGCTCAGCGCAGGCACGCCGCCCTCGCAAGGCACGCAACTTTTGTCACTCAAATCGCACTTTGACATTCTTTCCTCCACTGTATTATTTTAAAACCTGATTCAGCTACCTTACCAATCTTGGGCCAAAATAAACACCCGCCGGCCCACCGCCGGGGTCTCACGGCTCTGGACCTTGGCGGCAGTAATCCTTATATGATCCATCAGGAATGCCGGAAAGACCAAGCCGGAAAGACTGAAAAGGGATGCGCGATGAACACGGATACCGGTGCCATGATCGAGGGCACGCCAATGATCAAACCATCGACCACCGATCACGCCCTTTATGAGCGCGTGGTTGAAGCCTGCCGGTCAGTTTATGACCCAGAAATCCCAGTCAATATTTATGACCTTGGATTGGTGTACACCATTGAAATAAATAGTGAAAATGAAGTCAATGTCTTGATGAGCCTGACCGCACCTGGCTGCCCTGTAGCTGGTGAAATGCCGGGCTGGTTGGCGGATGCGATCAGCCCGCTTGAAGGTGTGAAGCAGGTTGATGTGCACCTAGTTTGGGAGCCACAATGGGGCATGGAAATGATGACCGATGAAGCCCGGCTTGAACTGGGCTTCATGTAGTTTAACAAAATTCTGCCAGTGGGTTTAGCTTTACAGCTGTGGCGCTTCCAGTCGGCTTGCATCTTGAGATTGCAGCAGAATGCGCCTATGTTACACTGGCAAACAGGAGAAATGGCATGTTCGGCATTCCCGGAAAACAGGCGGTCACCATGACCAACAAAGCGGCAGCGCAGATTTCGCGGCTGATGCAGAAAGACGGCCATCAAGGTCTGCGCATCGGCATCAAAAAAGGCGGCTGTGCCGGCATGGAATACACCATGAATTTTGTTGAGGACGTTGACCCGAATGACGAGGTGGTGGAGCAGGACGGCGCCCGCATAATGATCGCCCCGATGGCGCAGATGTTCCTGTTTGGCACCGAGATAGACTATGAAACCTCGCTGCTGGAAAGCAGTTTCAAATTCCGCAATCCAAACGTGACCGAGGCTTGCGGCTGCGGTGAATCCATCAAGTTTGACGAGAGCCTTGCAACTGCGAAGTAGCCCCAATCACCGGCTGCGCTGACCTGCCCCCTTTTCGCCGAGACTCTTTCAGGTTAAACTTGCCTGAAACAGCCCGGAAACAATTAGAGAGAAGCTAATATGCGGCGCAAATTGGCGGCAGGAAACTGGAAGATGAACGGCAGCGGGGCAAACCTTGCCGAGCTTGAAGCGCTGAATACGGCGCATCCCACATCAGGAATTGATATTCTGCTCTGCCCCCCGGCCACATTGCTGGAGCGCATGAGCGTGGCAGCGGGAGATGCCATTTCAGTCGGCGGGCAAGATTGCCACATGGCTGAGGCGGGTGCCCATACCGGCGACATCTCTGCCAATATGCTGGCCGATACCGGGGCAAGCTATGTGATCCTCGGCCACTCAGAACGCCGCACCAACCACGCGGAAAGCGACAATGACGTGCACCAAAAGGCCTGTGCCGCCTTGAAAGCCGGGCTGCGCCTTGTGATCTGTGTTGGTGAAAGCTTGGAGGAGCGCGAGGCGGCCAATACGCTTAATATTATTGGCGGCCAGTTGGCCGGCTCGATCCCTGACACAGTGACCGGCGAAAATCTGGTGGTGGCCTATGAGCCGATCTGGGCCATCGGCACCGGCAAGGTGCCCACCCTTGACCAGATTGGCGAAGTGCATGATTTCATCCGCGCCCGCCTTGAAAAACGCTTTGGTGAAGGTGTTGGCCGCTCAAGCCGCATTCTCTATGGAGGCTCGGTAAAGCCCGCAAATGCGGTTGAAATATTTGCGGTTTCCAATGTGGACGGGGCTTTGGTCGGCGGGGCCAGCCTGAAGGCCGCCGATTTTTCGCCCATCATCACTGCGCTGGAAAGCGCCTGATCACTACGCTGGAAAGCGCCTGAACTCTGACTTTAGCGGCCAGAGCTATTCCACAAACGCTTGCCTGCTGTCGAAACAGCATCAACCATGCGCCAGCCATCAGGCTCGGCAAAGATTGCGACCGCGCCCTTGTCGGCAAGAAACTCCCGATCAATAACAAAGCAGTCCGGCGGCAGCGGCCCTTCGGGAGCCAGCCCTGACAGGATCACCACATCGGCGCGAGCGCAGGCCTCATGAAGACGTCCTGCCGCGCCGCGCCCACTAAGATGCGCTACGCTCTTGCCTCCGAGATCAAAGCTCAGCCAGCCTTTGTCGCCGGTAAAAGCCGCGCGCGTTGCCGCTTGCTCCTGCACCCAGCCATCGCCATCATTCTCCAGCCAGTTACTTGCGGCAAAGCCCTGACCTCGGGGCTTGTTCAACGCCCTGCCCTCTTGTGTCATCAGCCCGATCAACCCGCCGGAGGATGAAATAAACAAATCAGGCCGCTCGGCCTGCGCCCACAGCAAGAAGCCAAACAGCATGGGCAATATACCGGCCAGCCGTGCCCTGCCATGCCACAGAATGACAAAAATCCCGCCAAGGGCGATCAGCGGCAGCACCCATGGCCCCGGTGTCACCACGTGGCCAATGCCCCCCTCTATTGAGGAGACCTGATGCGCCACCAGCATGATCCAGAGGATGGCCGGGCGCATAATTTCAAGCGCAATCCAGGCCAGGCCAAAGGGCGCAAGCACAGCGGCCAGCACCGCCCCGGGCATCACCACCAGCCCCATAACAGGCACCGCCAGCAAGTTGGCCACCAGCCCGTAATAGGGCACCATGTTGAAATGTGCCGCCACAAACGGTGCAGTTGCCCCCCCGGCCACAACTGAGGAAACCACTAAACCAAATGCCCCGCCAGCCCAACGTGGCAGCCGCCAATCCGGGTGATCACGCGACCATTGACTGAGCCAGCCAAACCCCGCAATCAAGGCTGCGGTGGCGGAGAATGACATCTGAAACCCCGGC
>CAYNXK010000233.1:434-3478 GCA_964401125.1 uncultured Aliiroseovarius sp. | reverse complement strand
CGCTGTCACGCCAATTGGCAAGAGCTGCCACCTTGGCCCCGCTGGCGCCGCGCTTAAGCAAGGTGGCGGCGTTGATATCGACACAAAAAGCGCAATGGTTGATCTGGCTGACCCGCACCGTCACCAGCGAGCGCAGCTCTGGATTGATCGGCGAGCGTTTGCGGTTTAACGCCCCATAAAGCAGCGCCACCCCAATAAACACCAGCGGCGCGCGCGCCCACAACATGCCCGGCTCCAGCACCTTGCCGTATGTGCGTTTTTGCTTGTAAAAAAACAGGCGGATATACCACGGATACTGATTGATGGGTTTGGGTTTGACGAACATGTTGGCTCCTGTGCGGGCCAGCAACACGCCGCCCATCCAGCGTTGGATAAAACCAAAATCGGCGGAAGTTGGCAATGCCTGACTAAAGTAGAGCGACATTTCGCCACTCCCGGCCACTTTTATCAAGGGCCCTATACCTCAAACACACCCTATGGTTGATTTAAATGCGGCCTGTTCAACCAGAATCACCAAAAAAAGGGGAGGGAACGGTTTGTAGCTGATATCGTCAGATATGTCTGACGAGGGGGATAGTTAAGGGAAAAACATGAACATATTTAATAAACCTGTCCTGCGCACCGCGTTGGTCTTGCTGCTGGCCAGCACCACGGCCGGGTGTTTGACAGTCACACCGCCGTCTGATCCACCACCATCCTACGAAACCCTGAGTTCAACGGCGGCGCGCACCAGCACCATCGGCGGAATGGAAGTGGCCGTCGTTATGGACGGGTCACGATTTGAGGTTCTCATGCCGACGATCAACGGCACCATGATCCATGATACCGATGCCACAATAATCACGAGCACGGCACCAGACGGAACAGAATTATATACCCTGACCGACCCAGATGGCCTGAATGATACTGGGCATCTGGAGGACGGCACCACATCCATCAGGACTGTCCGCTTATTGGACGAAAATGATGAGCAGTTATACCAGTATGTGGCCCTGCATTGGACGAATTGGCAGCGTGATATGGGGGAGCCCGCCAGTTATTCATTTGGTGTGTTCGGTATGGTCACCGCAGAGGCTGACATGCCAAGCGGCGGCGTCGCAACCTATAATGGCACGGTTGGGGGGGACATCTGGGTCAATAGCGTATGGACCAAACTCCGTGGTGGCAACCCTGAAATTATTGCCGATTTCGGGGCTGGGCTTATGGATATAACCATGGCCGATTTCAGGGTTACGGATGGCGCTGACAATCCGACCACCACCCCGGTTGATACCTTCACCCTTGATGACATGGTGATCAGCGGCAACAGTTTCTCTGGTGGTGATCTGGCAATGACCCTTGAGGGCACGCCGGTTCTGCTGCTCGGTGCCAACCCCAATGTTCTGGCTGGCGGCAATTTCTTTGGCTATGACGGGGTGAATGACATTCCAGCAGAGATTGGCGGAATATTATATGCGGACGATGGCAGAGGCAATTATATTTGGCTCGGTTTCCTTGCCAAATAGCCGCGATACAGCCGGCAAAGCCATCGCCGCCCTGAGCCTGCATGGTTTCAGGGCGGCGATTTTTGCCGTGGCCATGGGGCTGGCGGGCGGGCTGGCGGGCGGGCTGGCGGGCGGTGGGCCGGGGCTGGCGCAATCGCTGGACACCCAGACCTCGCAACTGATCTCGCAAGGTCAGTTCAAAACTGCTTGGGAATTGCTCGAGGCGTCCGGGGCCGGTGAAGAGGCCGGTGAAGAGGTCAGTGAGCTTGACCGGCTGTTCTTCATGGGTCGGGTGCTGAAAGCGCAGGGCAAGCTTGAGCAAGCCCTGAAGGCCTTCCGCGAGGTGCTGCGCCTTGAGCCGCGCCACATCAATGCGCGGCGTGAACTGGCCCATACCCTGCTGATGGCCCGCCAGTTTGACCGGGCCGAGCTGCGTTTTGACGAGCTTTTGCGCCTTGACCCCAACCCGCAAATGCGCCGGGGCTATCAGCGGTTTCTCAATGTTATCAGCCAGAACAAGCCATTCGGCTTAAGCGGCCACTTTGCCTTGCTGCCCTCAAGCAACCTCAATAGCGGCACCTTTAATGCCACCTATGATACAGCCTTGGGAACCTTTGTTATTGACGAAGGCTCGCGCCAGCAAAGCGGCATTGGAGCCGAGCTTGGGGTCTCGGGTTTTCTGCGCCACCCCCTGAATGCCAACAGCCGGCTGCAACTTGACTGGTCGCTGGTTCATTCCGCCTACACCCTGTCGGGCCACAATAGAACTGTGGGCAATGTCTCGCTCAGCTACCGCCATATTGCCGAGAATTTTCGCTGGAGCCTGACGCCTTACGCCCGGCGCACTTGGAAGGAAGGCGCCAATAATACCAGCACCGGCCTGCGCTTTCGCCTTGATCGGCCGCTGACAGCAAAAACCGGGCTTGGCTTGTCTCTCACTCATGAATGGCGTGATTTTACCGAGCAAAGCCACCAAAATGGGCCTTTTTCGGCGGCCAGTCTTGATTTCAGCCACCAGTTTGATGCCAGCTTTGGCATCAAGGTCGGGCTGGGGCTTGAGCAGAGCAGGCCCGAGGCGGCGCATCTGCAATATGATGGTTTGAAGCTTTTCACCAGCCTGTCAAAGTCATGGAGTGGCGGCCTGAACACGGATCTGGGCCTGACATTGGGCAAGCGCGGCTATATAGGCGTGTTTCCGTTCATGGGGGTGGCGCGTGATGATGAATTTATCACCATCAGCGCCGCAATTTCCCGAACGGGGCTTGAGTTGTTCGGGCTGACACCCAAGCTACGCTGCTCACATACGCAAAGCCGCTCCAATGTCAGCCTGTACGACTTCAAAAGAACCGAATGCGGCGTAACCATGGGGCTGGAATTCTGACAACAATTCTGACAACAATTCTGCCGGGCCTTTTCCTAGCCTGCAATATCGGCCAGATTGGCTGAATGAAAGATATTCCCATCCTGATCCTCGCCGCCGGGGCCTCCAGCCGCATGGGGGGGCGCGACAAGTTGCTGGAGCCGGTGACCCTTGGCCTGCCGCTGCTGGCCGAACGGCTG
>CAYNXK010000233.1:0-424 GCA_964401125.1 uncultured Aliiroseovarius sp. | reverse complement strand
TTACTTCCTTCGTCCCTTTTTAGTATGCAAGAGGGGCAGCAGGTTCTTGTGGCCCTGCCCCCGGCAAGGATTGCCAAGGCGCGCTGGAATATTGCCAAAACCAGCGGAGCTACCTGCATCACCATTGAGAATCCGGCTCTGGGCCTGTCTGCCAGCCTTGGTGGCCTGATCCGCGAAGTTACGCTTCAGGCCGCAGGTGCCCTCGTTTTACCCGCCGATATGCCAGATATTACTGAGGCCGATATGCGCGCGGTGCTGGCCATGTTTGACCCGGAAAAAGCTGTGCGTGGCTGTGGCCAGAGCGGCCAGCCCGGCCACCCGGTACTGTTTCCGCGCAGCTGGTTTGCCAGACTTCAGGCGCTTTGTGGCGATAAGGGCGGGCGCGGCCTGCTTATGGATCAGGCACAGGTCAAGCTGGTGAAGT
>CAYNXK010000232.1:0-3530 GCA_964401125.1 uncultured Aliiroseovarius sp. | reverse complement strand
ATGGCGTCCTGCTTGTAGCATTTTTGACAGCTATATGGCAGATTCAAAGCGATTTATGAAACACGGCAAACTTTGCGACAGGACCGTTAATACCGGCTATCCACTATTGGTTCATTCATGCGCTTAAGGCATAGACCAGCGAGCGTGCTTCAAGCCCGGACAAAACAGGCAAGGCAAAGCGTGTATGGCGTGGCATGGCCGAGGCGGGCATTTCTGCAAGCGCTGTTGTTGATATCATTTCAGGCATGCGGCCAATTGCTCCGACAAACAGGCTTTCGCCCCAAAGCCCGGCATAGTTCAGGCATTCGTGACCATCCAGTAATATATGGTAGTACCACTGGGTCACATTCTCTGATCTTTCACGGCGCGCCGCCTTTTCATCAACCAGATACATGGCCTCGACCAGTACCCTGCCTTCGCCAAACAGATATTCGGCCTCAGGGCCAGTGACCATGAGTCGGTGGTTGGGCGCTACCAGAATATCACGGGTCAAGCCAAAATAGGGCGCACGCAGGCGAACCGGGATAAACCGGCCAAGGGCAGGAACTTCGCGCCGAATGATCCACCGCACCGGTTTTTCAACCCCCTCAGATGTTACGACCATATCCCCAAGCCGTAAGCGCTCAATAAGCTTCGGCCCCCATGGGGTTTCCACCGGAGTGCCTTTGACCACGCCTGGCGTCAGGCCAACCGGCTCTATCTGATCAGATATCGCAACATATCGGGTTTCAGGCCCGATCCGTGTGGCTGGCCGGTTGCAAATGATTGCCTCGGCATCTGTTAGGGGCATTGGCAGGGGCGATGAAAACTCAGTTTGGTGCAGAAGCTCCTGATCGAGATTTTCCACTGTCAGAATGGCCCGCCTTTCCGGCGCATCCCACGAATAGGTTATCCTCAGCCGGGTTTCACGGGGCGGTGCCGATATGTTCAGCCGGGCACTTGAAACAGCATCACCCTGGCGCATTTCCAACAAAAGGTCGCCTTCGCTTGACAACACCAATGACAGATGCCGCAACCATCCATCGGTGAACTCATAGCGCAGCAGTCGCTGAGGCTTGCGACTTTGGGCCACGAAAATTGCCTCGATCATCAATGTCCCGACCGGCAGGATACCGTCTTTCTGCGCCGTGCAGGGCGAGTGTGGTTTGGAGCCAATGCCGCAGGGGTTAAACGCCATAACATTCTGATTTATGGAGCCTATCCAGCTCATATCACATCCAACATACGCATCCGTTACGCTGACCTGCGCGCCGTGCCGGTCATGCGGCCAAGCCCTGTGCCATAAGAACCTGAACCTCATAAGCCTTTAGTACCCGCCGGGCAGCTTGTGAATAACCAACACCTGTTTGGGGATCAAGTTCGGGAAATAGCGCGCATATTTCGGCAACCAGGCCTGCCTCAAGGCTTGCGGTAGTTTGCGGGCCAGGCAGGAAGCTTTCCGTTGCCAGGCCGCCGGAAAACACCACCTCGTGGGCGTCAAACAGAATGTGAACATACTCCACTTCACCACCCTCCATGACACGCACATTATGGCCGTTTACCAGGTCTTTTGCCGAAATAAGAACCTCTGCATCCTCAAAAAGAAGCTCGGCCAGTGCGTCGCGGATCAGAACCCGGTGCTGTGGAGAAAGCAGCAGGGCATCATGCCTACCGAAGGTATTTTTTGCAATGTGGATTGGGGCAAAATCCCCCTCAGCCGAGACAGCTCGCCGCCCGATCCAGCGTAGGGGCTGCACTCCATTGTCATGTGTGACCACAAGATCACCGGGCACAAGCTGCTCTACAGGGACCGGCCCTCTGGTTGTTTCTATCATTGTTCCCGCTACAAAACACGGCACGGATGATACGGTGACAAAGGCGGAATCCGTGGCGTCAGAATCTGAATCTGAAACCGCGTAGGTGAAGTTGAAGTCTTCAGTGTCGCCGTCCCCCGCCAAGGTAAGGGTGCCATCAACATTCAGGGTTATCAACTGGCCGGTTGCGAGGGTAATTGTATCCCCCGCCACAACGGCAATGCCATTGATATGGGTAATGGTCAGAGTGCCGCCCGAGGAGGTACTGTCATTTTCAAGAACGTCGTGCACCTTTGTGCCATCCGGGTTCAGGTGGGTTATGTCATCGCCGGCAAGAACCATGGTTTGGGCAGAATCCCCGGCAATCAGCAGGTTTGAATCAAAAGTGCTGTCGCTCAAATCCGCAACACCAATGCGGATCGTGTTGACGACGCCTGGATTGACCGGAACGGTCAGATTAAGAGTGACCGTGAAGCCATCCATTTCTGTATTGTACTGATCAGATGTGTTGTCGATATAGAGGTTCTGATTATCAACTGCGTTGATGTTTCCCGGATCAGCATCGCCATTTCCAACCTCCAGGTCTACCGCCACGCCGTTCGACCAGATCCCGACAATATCGTTGTAGATCGAGTTCACCCATTCCGGGTATTCATCCGACGAAAAGACGAATTGCAGGGTCATGGTGTCGCCGGTGGGGATGAAATCTATATCAATGAACGAAGCATCAAAAGTGCTGGCCCCGGCCAATGCGTTAAACCCGGCCTCGTTGTTTACACCACTAGTGTTGGTTGAGGTGTTGGTGTCCTGGTTGGAATCGCCGCTTGAATTGGTGAAGTCGCGCGCACGCCCTGTAGACAGGATAACCCCGGTATCCGAAGGAGTTGCCCCCGGCGCGGTATTGTCGCCATCGGAGAAAATGCCGGATGACCGATTGTCACCGGTATAAGAGGCCGACACAACCGTGACGCCTTCTCCAAAAATCGCCTGGGCCATCTCCATGGCGCTTGCGCTTGTGTCAATTGGCAGCTCGGATGCAGCAACCATATTTTTCTCCTGCTCACTGATCAAGACAGGATGAGTACACAGCGAACACAACGCGAACCCGCGCTATATTCGTGAAAACCGCTCATGAGGCCCGCGCTTTGTCGCGCTTATATGCCTCTGACCTGCCTCAGGCCTTTGTTATTTGCTGATAATGCCGCAAATTCACCGCTTTGTTAACCCTTTGATAACACTTTTGCCCACGGCACCCGAACCTGTCGCCCATGCGCCACATTTGCAGCCCTGCCCAAGGCACGCTAACAGGGGTGAAAGGAGGCTATGATGACCAACCCTGTCACCCTTACACAGCGGCTGATCCAATGCGCATCCATAACGCCCACAGAAGGTGGCGCGCTGGTGTTGCTTGAGGCGGAGCTTGTCGCCGCCGGGTTCACCTGCACGCGCATTGACCGGGGCGGGGTGGCCAACCTGTTCGCCCGCTGGGGCAGGCGCGGTGCCAACCGCTCGCTGGGCTTTAACGGTCATACGGATGT
Source organism: uncultured Aliiroseovarius sp. (assembly GCA_964401125.1). Taxonomy (GTDB): domain Bacteria; phylum Pseudomonadota; class Alphaproteobacteria; order Rhodobacterales; family Rhodobacteraceae; genus JAAEUB01. The sequence goes on along the minus strand of CAYNXK010000232.1, from coordinate 199 downwards.
GGTGCCTGTGGGTGACGAGGCCGCCTGGACCAGGCCGCCCTTTGGCGGTGAAATTCACGATGGCTGGCTTTGGGGTCGCGGCGCCACAGATATGAAATCAGGCGTTGCCGCCTTCGTCGCTGCCGCTATTGATTATGTGCGAAAAACCCCGCCCGACGGCGCCATTATCATTACCATCACCGGCGATGAGGAGGGTGAT
>CAYNXK010000231.1:0-3560 GCA_964401125.1 uncultured Aliiroseovarius sp. | reverse complement strand
AGCTTGAATCAGAATTCAGAACAAAAGGGAATCCTGAATCTCAACACGCCCTAGCCTGGTGTGCAACTTCCTTGCTTTCCACAGTTTAGGGTGGGGGTGTTCGACCTTAGTTTTCTTAGCACGACAATGGCTCTCAAGTCGCGCTTGAATGTCGAAACCACGCTTGGATTATTGACTTCACGCTGTTTTTTAACGCTCTGTTAATGTTCGTCCCAGAATCCAGTTGAAACGTCCCAGTAGAGCGCAATCGTCAAGACCATGATGAGCCGGTGGGTGCGGGCAAAGATTTCGTTCTGCCATATACGTCAATGACAAGGCATTATCCGCAGAAGGCCCTCACCGCACAAATTTCTTATGCTTCAGGCGTTTAGGTTCCAGCGCATCTGCCCCGAGCCGGCGCTTTTTATCATCTTCGTAATCCGCAAAATTGCCCTCAAACCATTCCACATGGGCGTTGCCCTCAAAGGCCAGAATGTGCGTGCAAATGCGATCAAGGAAAAACCGGTCGTGAGAGATGACCACGGCGCAGCCGGCAAAATCCACCAGCGCATCTTCCAAGGCGCGCAGGGTTTCCACATCGAGGTCGTTGGTTGGCTCATCAAGCAGCAACACGTTACCGCCCTCTTTTAGCAGCCGCGCCATATGAACGCGGTTGCGTTCGCCGCCGGAAATCTGCCCAACTTTCTTCTGCTGGTCGCCGCCTTTGAAGTTAAAAGAGCTGCAATAGGCGCGCGAGTTCACCTCGGCGTCACCCAGTTGGATAATGTCCATCCCGTCGCCAATAGCCTCCCAGATTGTGGCGTTTGCATCAAGGTCATCGCGCGACTGGTCCACATAGGAAAGCTGCACAGTATCACCGTATTCAATACTGCCCTGATCGGGTTTTTCTTGCCCGGTGAGCATGCGGAAAAGCGTGGTTTTGCCGGCACCGTTGGGGCCGATAACGCCAACAATTCCACCCGGCGGTAGGCTGAATGACAGGTCTTCAACCAGCAACTTATCGCCCATGTGCTTTTGCAGCCCCTCAACCTCAATCACCTTCGAGCCAAGGCGCGAGCCATTCGGGATGACAATTTGGGCACGGCCAAGCTTTTCGCGCTCGCTGGTTTCCGCTAGGTCATTATAGGCATTGATCCGGGCTTTTTGCTTGGCCTGACGGGCCTTGGGCGATTGGCGCATCCACTCAAGCTCGCGCTCAAGGGTTTTTTGCTTGGATTTATCCTCGCGGGCCTCTTGTTGCAGGCGCTTGGCTTTTTGCTCCAGCCAGGCCGAATAATTGCCCTCGTGGGGAATGCCGCGGCCACGGTCAAGTTCCAGTATCCATGAGGTGATGTCGTCAAGAAAATAGCGGTCATGGGTAACAATCAGGATGGTGCCTTTATAGGCCATCAAATGCTGTTGCAACCAAGCGATGGTCTCGGCGTCGAGATGGTTTGTCGGCTCATCCAGCAGCAGCATATCGGGGGCTTCGAGCAGGAGTTTACAGAGCGCCACGCGGCGGGCTTCACCGCCGGAAAGCGAAGCAATGCTGGCCTCATCCGCCGGGCATCTGAGCGCTTCCATCGAGACATCAATTTGCGCATCCAGATCCCAGAGGTTTTGCGCGTCAATCTCGTCTTGCAGACGGCCCATTTCCTCGGCGGTTTCATCGGAATAGTTCATGGCAAGGTCATTGTAGCGGTCAAGAATGGCCTTTTTATCGGCCACACCAAGCATGACGTTTTCACGCACATTCAGGCTTTCATCAAGCTTGGGTTCCTGCGGCAGGTAGCCCACCCGGGCGCCCTCGGCGGCCCAGGCCTCGCCGGTGAAGTCCGTGTCCATCCCGGCCATGATTTTCATCAGGGTAGATTTGCCCGAGCCGTTCGCCCCAACAACGCCAATTTTGACACCGGGCAGAAAGTTCAGCTGGATGTTTTCAAATAACTTCTTGCCACCGGGATAAGTCTTGCTGACCCCGTCCATGTGGTAAACGTATTGATAGGCTGCCATGATTTGGTGCTCCGGTATGAAACCTTGTGTTAGAGGGCTTGATAGCCGGGAAGGTTGCCGGGAGCAATCACCTGTCCATTGCCCGGCAGGGGATTGCCTGCAATCCCTGAGAAGGGGGTAACAGTTTTCGCGGCAATCCACTGTTGGCCATTGGATTTAATGCAGGCACTGCCTAGCCCAGCCGGTCCTTAACCATTGGGCCAACCCGGCCAAAATCCATTTGGCCAGTATATTTGCTCTTCAGAACTCCCATGACTTTGCCCATGTCGCGTATGCTGGCGGCATCGGTGCTGGAAATTGCCGCATCAATTGCCACTTCGCTTTCTTCATCGCTGAGCTGACGCGGCAAAAACTCCTCGATCACCTTGATCTCGGCCCGCTCTTTCTCGGCCATCTCCAGGCGTGCGCCCTCTTCATATGCCCGCACGCTTTCATGGCGCTGCTTGACCATCTTGCCAAGGATGACAAGCACGTCCGCATCGCCGACCACAGCATCATCACCCTTGCCACGCAGGTCGATATCTTTATCCTTTATCGCCGCGTTGATCAGGCGCAGGGTTGAGAGCCGGGCGGCAGCTCTTTCCTTCATGGCGGTTTTCAAAGCGTCGGTGACGCGTATGCGAAGTTCCATCGGTTTACATCCCCATGTTGCCGAAGTTAGCGAAATATTGAATGTAGCTAATCATAGCATCAGGTACAACAGCAGGGTGGCTCATCCAAGGTATTGATTGCAAAGTAAATGGCAAATTGTCCCGGCTTACGTTCTCCCTTGACCCGCCCTTTGCAGGCGCATAGTTTCGCGAAAGTTTGCTAAACGGGACTCGCACATGCCTGCCTCCACCTTGTTACAATCTGCGTCACAACCTGCACCGACCGCCTGCCTTGCACTGGCGGATGGCAGTTTATTTTTTGGTCAGGGCTTTGGCGCAACCGGCACCAAAACCGCCGAACTTTGCTTCAACACCGCCATGACCGGCTATCAGGAAATCATGACCGACCCCTCCTATGCCGGGCAGGTTGTGACCTTTACCTTTCCACATATCGGCAATACAGGAATCACCCCCGAGGATGATGAGGCTGCCACCCCCTATGCCGAGGGCATGGTGGTGAAGTGGGATCCTACCCAGCCCTCAAACTGGCGCGCCACGCAGGATTTGCAAAGTTGGCTGGCAGCGCGCGGACGTATCGGCATTGGCGGCATTGATACCCGCCGTCTGACCCGCGCTATTCGCCAGCAAGGCAGCCCACATGTAGCGCTGGCCCATGACCTGGAAGGCAACTTTGACATCGCCGCGCTGGTGGCTGAGGCGCGGGCGTTTCCCGGCCTTGTGGGGCGCGACCTTGCGCGTGAAGTGACCTGCGCCCAAAGCTATACATGGAACGAAACCCGCTGGGCTTGGCCCGATGGTTTTGGCCAGCAGAAAAACTCGCGCTTCAAGGTTGTGGCGCTGGATTTCGGGGCCAAGCGTAATATCCTGCGTTGTCTTGCTTCGGCTGGCTGTGACGTGACCGTGCTGCCGGCCACGGCCACGGCCCAAGAGGTGCTGGCGCTTGATCCTGATGGCGTG
>CAYNXK010000230.1:0-3567 GCA_964401125.1 uncultured Aliiroseovarius sp. | reverse complement strand
GTGCGTGAATTCTTTGGCTCAAGCCAGCTTAGCCAGTTCATGGACCAGACCAACCCGCTGTCCGAAGTGACCCACAAACGCCGCCTATCAGCCCTCGGGCCAGGTGGTCTGACCCGTGAGCGTGCTGGTTTTGAGGTGCGCGATGTGCATCCGACCCATTATGGCCGCATGTGCCCGATTGAGACGCCGGAGGGGCCGAATATTGGCCTGATCAACTCCCTTGCCACCTTTGCGCGGGTCAACAAGTACGGCTTCATTGAAACCCCCTACCGGGTTGTCAAAGATGCGCAGGTGACCGACGAAGTGCATTACATGTCGGCCACCGAAGAAATGCGCCACACAGTCGCGCAGGCCAACGCGCAGCTCGACAAAGACGGCCGCTTTGAGAACGAGCTGGTTTCGACTCGCCAGTCGGGAAATTATGTACTGAGTCCGCGCGATAACGTTGATCTGATCGACGTCAGCCCCAAGCAGCTGGTCTCGGTTGCGGCCTCGCTTATTCCGTTTCTGGAAAACGATGATGCCAACCGCGCCCTGATGGGTTCGAACATGCAGCGTCAGGCCGTGCCACTGTTGCAGGCCGAGGCACCCTTTGTTGGCACCGGCATCGAGCATATTGTAGCCCGCGATTCAGGTGCTTCAATCATGGCCAAACGCACAGGCGTGGTTGACCAGGTTGATGCCCAGCGTATCGTCGTGCGCGCCACCAAGGATCTGGCCCCAGGCGATCCGGGGGTTGATATTTACCGGCTACGTAAATTCCAGCGCTCAAACCAAAATACCTGCATCAACCAGCGGCCGCTGGTGAAGGTGGGCGACAAGGTGACCAAGGGCGAAGTGCTTGCGGATGGTCCTTCAACCGATCTGGGCGAATTGGCTCTGGGTAAAAACGTGGTCGTCGCCTTCATGCCGTGGAATGGCTACAATTATGAAGATTCCATCCTGATTTCCGAGCGCATCACCCGTGATGATGTCTTCACCTCTATCCATATCGAGGAATTTGAAGTGGCGGCGCGTGACACCAAGCTGGGGCCGGAGGAAATTACCCGGGACATTCCCAATGTTGGCGAGGAAGCCCTGCGCAACCTCGATGAGGCGGGTATCGTTTATATCGGCGCCGAGGTGATGCCGGGCGATATTCTGGTGGGCAAGATCACTCCGAAGGGCGAAAGCCCGATGACGCCGGAAGAAAAGCTCCTGCGTGCCATCTTTGGCGAGAAAGCTTCAGATGTGCGTGATACATCCCTGCGGGTGAAGCCCGGTGACTTTGGCACTGTGGTTGAAGTGCGGGTGTTCAACCGTCATGGCATCGAAAAAGATGAGCGTGCCTTGCAGATCGAGCGCGAGGAAGTCGAGCGTCTGGCCCGTGACCGTGATGACGAGCTGCACATTCTTCAGCGCAACACTTACGGACGCCTCAAGGGAATGATCCTTGGTAAAGTGGCTGTTAAAGGGCCAAAAGGCGTGAAGCCAAAATCTGAGATCACCGAAGAGCTGCTTGCAACTATGAGCCGTGGCCTGTGGTTTCAACTGGCACTTGGCGAAGAGGCAGACGCAGCCGAGGTTGAGGCTCTGCAAGCTCAGTTTGACGAGCAGAAACGCACGTTGGATCACCGTTTTGAAGACAAGGTGGAAAAAGTCCGCCGGGGCGATGATTTGCCACCGGGTGTGATGAAAATGGTCAAGGTGTTCATCGCGGTGAAGCGCAAGCTGCAACCGGGCGACAAAATGGCCGGGCGGCACGGCAACAAAGGTGTGATCTCGAAGGTCGTGCCGATGGAAGACATGCCGTTTCTTGCCGATGGCACCCCGGTTGATTTCTGCCTGAACCCGCTTGGCGTGCCTTCGCGCATGAATGTCGGGCAAATCCTTGAAACCCACATGGGTTGGGCGGCGCGTGGCCTCGGGCTGAATATTGATGAAGCTCTGGGCGAATATCGCCGCTCGGGTGACCTGACGCCGGTGCGTGAAGCCATGCATCTTGCTTACGGTGATGCGGCCTATGAAGATGGCATCAAGGACATGGATGCTGACACCTTGCTGGAAGCCGCAGGCAATGTCACCAAGGGCGTGCCTATAGCGACGCCAGTGTTTGACGGGGCCAAAGAGGCGGATGTGAACGATGCCCTGACGCGTGCCGGTTTTGACACATCGGGACAGTCAGTGCTGTTTGATGGCCGTACCGGCGAGCAATTTGCCCGCCCTGTTACGGTCGGCGTCAAGTACCTGCTGAAGCTGCACCACTTGGTTGATGACAAGATTCATGCACGCTCCACCGGGCCGTACTCCCTTGTCACGCAGCAACCTTTGGGCGGAAAAGCCCAGTTCGGCGGTCAGCGCTTTGGTGAAATGGAGGTCTGGGCGCTGGAAGCTTACGGTGCTGCCTACACTTTGCAAGAGATGCTGACAGTGAAGTCGGATGATGTTGCGGGCCGCACCAAGGTTTACGAGTCCATCGTCAAAGGCGAAGACAGCTTCGAGGCTGGTGTGCCGGAAAGCTTCAACGTGCTCGTGAAAGAAGTCCGTGGCCTCGGCCTTAACATGGAACTCCTGGATACGGAGGGCGAGGAATAGAGGCAGGCTCACACCTGCTGCTCTGCCAACCCCAACCGTGCCAAATTTGAGGATACCAAAATGAACCAGGAACTGACAACCAACCCGTTCAACCCGCTGGCCCCGCAAAAAACCTTTGACGAAATCAAGATTTCGCTGGCCAGCCCGGAGCGTATTCTGAGCTGGTCTTTCGGCGAGATCAAGAAGCCCGAAACCATTAACTACCGTACCTTCAAGCCTGAGCGCGACGGGCTGTTCTGTGCCCGTATCTTTGGGCCGATCAAGGATTATGAATGCCTGTGCGGCAAATATAAGCGGATGAAATATCGCGGTGTGGTCTGTGAGAAATGCGGCGTTGAAGTGACCCTGCAAAAGGTCCGGCGCGAGCGCATGGGCCATATCGAGCTGGCAGCTCCCGTGGCGCATATCTGGTTTTTGAAGTCGCTGCCCTCGCGCATTGGTCTCATGCTTGACATGACCCTGCGTGATCTTGAGCGTATTCTCTATTTTGAAAATTACGTGGTGATCGAGCCGGGCTTGACCGACCTCAATTACGGCCAGTTGATGTCTGAGGAAGAGTTCATGGATGCGCAAGACATCTATGGCATGGACGCTTTCACCGCCAATATTGGTGCCGAAGCGATCCGCGAAATGCTGGCGGCGATTGATCTGGAGAGCGAGGCCGAAACCCTGCGCGCCGATCTGGCCGTCGCCACCGGCGAGCTGAAGCCCAAGAAGATCATCAAGCGGCTGAAAATCGTTGAAAGCTTCATTGAGAGCGGCAACCGCCCGGAATGGATGATCCTGACCGTGGTGCCGGTGATTCCACCTGAGTTGCGGCCGCTGGTGCCACTTGATGGTGGCCGTTTTGCCACGTCAGACCTCAATGACCTTTACCGCCGGGTGATCAACCGCAACAACCGCCTCAAGCGGCTGATCGAGCTGCGCGCGCCTGACATTATCGTGCGCAACGAGAAGCGCATGTTGCAGGAATCGGTTGATGCGCTGTTTGAC
>CAYNXK010000229.1:0-3597 GCA_964401125.1 uncultured Aliiroseovarius sp. | reverse complement strand
GGGGTCACTTTTGGACGCCGATAGGGGGTTAAACTTCAATGCCGATTGACAGACAGCCATCTCCTGGCGGATGGACGAGACCTATATCAAGATTCGGGGCCTCCTCTTGGTGATTGCTGCGCATTCACCTGTCGAGCAACGAATGGACGTATCTGTACCGAGCGGTCGACCGTGATGGCCAAACCCTTGATTTTATGCTGTCAGAGCGACACGACACCGCCGCGGCGCGAAGGTTTTTCAAACGAGGGGTTGGCAAAAACGGCGCAAATCTAGCTGGCCTGCAGAGCCTAAACGTCATCCTCAAATTCACGGGAACTGGTCGGATCATCAACATCGTTCAATCCAAGTACCTCAACAATATTGTTGAGTACCCCTCTCGGGGATTGCTGCGCAATCACCTGTCCCATTGCCCGGAAGGGGATTGCTTGCAATCCCTGAGAGGGGTCAATGGATCATCGTTTCATCAAGAAGATTACTCGGTCAATGCAAGGCTTCAAGGCCTTCTATTCAGCTGCCGCAACACTGGCAGGGATCGAAGCCGCGCACATGATCCGCAAGGGGCAACTCGGTCAAAATGGTATGTCACCTTTCAAGCAGTTCGCGGCCCTCGCCGGATAATTGTGTCCAGCGTAAGCTCTCATTCTACCTTTGATAAACTTTGCGGCAGAACCATCTTTCGTCCCCGCCGCTACCAACTCACCGCATCCTCATACCGCCACGCCCGCAACGACGCATTTAGCCTCTGGACCGACTACACCGCCGAAATGGGGGCATGAGCCGACCTTTGGCCACACTTCGCAATCAGAGGCCAACAACTTGGCAATACCGTTTGTGAAGCCAACCATGCCCTGCCAGCTTGAGACATAAGTGAAATCGGAAACCTGTCACCCGGCAGCACATGCTTACATACGCGAGAGGGGGAGGCATGGCCGGCTGTTCCAGGAGTGGTTGCAATCACCTTCCTACCTCGCATAACAATTTGTAATTACAAGTGTTTCATCAAACAGTTTTACTGTGCATCGGGCGATATCGTTGCCTGCGGGGCGCGGATAACCTGTTGTTTTCGGCGGCGGAAGGTTGGGCGCGATCAATTTCCATTCCTGATCCGTTACATCATTTATATAGCGGCCAGATTGCCGTTCTTATCTAACGAGAGTGATTTCGGTTCAGATACTTACATGCAGCGGATTCGTCCGGTGCCACTTCAAATACCCCGTGGGAGGTTTTGTCCCAGTAAAATGGCCGCGTGACAATTTCAACAAATCCCTTCAGGGCGGCAAGACTGGCCAGCGGAAAGTAAAAATGCAATGTCGGCACCCACAGGCGCAGGAACTTGTGCTTGGGGGTCGAAACCGCCAGCACACCAACCGCAATAGTCAGGGCTTCGGAGATCAGGAAAAGCGCCACCAATGTGACCATCAGGCCATGTGGCATAAGATTGGCCAGCGGATGCGGCAAACCCAGTGGTAGCGCCCAGAAGGTCCACAAAAGCGGTGCCAGTAAGACCTGACTGAGTGAGCCAAGAAACAGCACTTGAATACCAAAAAAGCGCCAAAGGCCAACATCGCGTATGAGCTGGCCGGGGTCGCGCATATGCACGCCGTAAGTCATGGCATAGCCCTTGATCCAACGCGAGCGCTGCTTGATCCAGGGCCAGGTCCGGCAATTTGCTTCTTCGTAGGTAATTGTATCTATCAGCTCGGTGCGGTAGCCATGGCGGGCCAGCCGGATGCCCAAATCAGCATCCTCGGTGACATTATGGGCGTCCCAACCGCCCAGTTCTTCCAGGACATCACGGCGGAAAAACAATGTCGTACCACCCAGAGGAACCGCAAAACCAAGGCGTTCCAGCCCCGGCAGCATGATGCGGAAATGAGTAGCATATTCTATTGTAAAGCAACGACTTAGCCAGTTTGTGCGGGTGTTATAAAAATCAAGTATCCCCTGCAGGCAAGCCACATCGCGGCCGCGTTCATGAAACCGGCGCACCACCCGGTGAATCTGGTCCGGGTCAGGCGCGTCCTCGGCGTCATAGACACCAATGATGGAGCCACGACAGAAATCCAAGGCAAAATTAAGAGCGCGTGGTTTGGTCTGTACGGCCCCACGCGGTACAATGATCTGGCGCATCCAGCGCGGCAGCTTGGCGGCAGCAAGGGTTGCCTGTGTCAGGGTATCGTCTTCCTCGACCACCAAGCAGATATCAAGCAGTTCGCGCGGGTAAGTAAGTGCCTCCAGCCGCCGTACCAGGCGCTCAGCAATCGCCCGCTCCCTAAACATTGGCACCATGATAGAAACGCTCGGCAGGCGGGTAATTCCGGGGCCGTGGCGCTGTGAGAAGAACGTAACCTTTTCGTGTTTGCGCGCGCGCAGGTGCATGATGGCAACGACGGCTTTCAGGGTTGAGTTAAGCACCAGCGTCAGCACCGCCCAGCCGGTCAGCAGCACAAAGCCCGCCAGAGGAGAAATGACGAAAATCGTCACCAATGTCAAAATCACGGCAATGCTGGCGCGCCCGACTTTCATACCATTCCAGGAGCGACAACTTTCACTTTCGGCCACCCGGGTTTCGGCCTTGCCGGCAAGCGAGCGGTGGCGGACCCTTATCAAAGCGGCCTGAATATCCTCATCCGGGGCCACGGCAAGATGGACGCGGCCAAAATCTTCCGGCAGATCACCGGCGATCTGCTCAAACTCATCGGGGCGTGAGCAGATCACCACCGTTGCCCCGCCCACATGTTTCCACGGCACCACACCCTGGCGGATGCAGGCATCGGCACCCAGCATGTCGATCAGGCGTACATCAGGCGGCTCGGCCTTGAGGTCCGCCACCATGGTGCCAAATTGATAAGCCAACGCCTCATATAATTCGGCAGATGTGACCATGTCGTTGGCCAGAAGAATATCGCCAAAGCGGGCTTCCTCGCGGGCCTGAAGCGCCAAGGCGCGGGCTAGATCATCTTCCGACAAGGCTCCACGCTCGCGCAGAATTTGCCCAAGAAGCAGTCGGCGCGGCGGTGTCGCTTGTGCTGTAGCCGCTTTTTCCGGATCAAGATCAACAAGTTTCAGGTTGGTGGCGGGCATTGAGCGGCATATCTCACATCAGGTTCTCTGATGTTAAGCCGCTGCCAGGTTAATATATGATTAACACCGCACCATTTATACGAGATTAGGTGGCGTTTTCCATCGCCTCAACGAAGCGCTCAAACAGGTAATAGCTGTCTTGCGGACCGGGGCTGGCCTCCGGGTGGTATTGCACCGAGAAAACCGGACGGTCTTGCACCCGGATGCCACAATTTGAGCCATCGAACAGTGAAACATGGCTCTCGATAACCCCATCGGGCAGGCTTTGGCTGTCAACGGTAAAGCCATGGTTCATGCTCGTGATTTCGACTTTTCCGGTCGCAAGGTCTTTCACCGGGTGGTTGGCTCCGTGATGGCCGTGGTTCATCTTTACAGTTTTGGCCCCGAGGGCCAGCGCTAGCATCTGGTGGCCAAGGCAAATGCCGAAAACCGGCAGCTCGGGGCGCTCAAGAATGCCCTGAATCATCGGCACGGCATATGCGCCGGTTGCGGCGGGGTCACCGGGGCCGTTTG
>CAYNXK010000228.1:0-3655 GCA_964401125.1 uncultured Aliiroseovarius sp. | reverse complement strand
TGACCAGCACGCGGAAATACGCGGTTGTGGCGATACTCGGCTTATCTGCGGTGATAACACCGCCGGATGTGGTTACCCAGGTTATCATGTTTACCGTGATTTTCGGGCTGTATGAGATCTCGATTTTGCTGGTAAAAATGGTGGACCGGCAGCGCGAGGCGAAGCTGAAGGAAGACGGGTATTATGATGATGAAGAGGACGAGGCAGAGTCAGAAGACAAGCCAGAGGCCAAAGCAAAGCCGGTGAAGGCGAAGTCTGCCAAGGCCCAGGCCAAAGCCCAGCACCAGCACGGCCATCCGGCGGCCCAGATGCGGCAAGCGGCCCGACAGGGCGAGGGTGGCGATGATGTCTGCGCCCAGCGCCGCCAGAGCCAGCAGCCAGAGCCAGCCCGACAAATCGCGCGCCGGGCTGGAGCCGCCCCATTCCGGGACCACGCGAGCAGGCCATTGGGCCGCGGCAAGCACGGTCTCCGGCCCCGTCACGTTAACGGCAATACGCCGCGCTTCGTCGCCATAAAGCCCCGGTGGCAGCGCCGCACTTGCGGGTTCTGCCAGCGCCGTGCCGGGCACCACAAGCGGCACCCCGCTGGCGGGCGATAATATGCCAAAGCCATCCAGCAGCTCGACCGCCTGCCAGCTTGTGCCCTCCAGAGCCTGCGCGCCCAGCCTGCCAGCAGGGGTAGAGACCGCCAGCCGCTCCAGCATTTCGACAAACAACCCCGAGAGCGGCAGGCTCGACCATTCGGCATTGGCGGTGATATGAAACAGCACCACCTGCCCCGCGCCCAGCGCCTTGCGCGTCACCAGCGGCGTGCCATCGGCAAGGCTGGCAATAATGCGCGCCGACAACTCCGGGCCGGGTTCAGCCAACACCTGCGCCTTCACCTTCACTTCCTCAGGGATGTGCAGCCCGTAAAATGGCGAGTCGGCAGCAAAGGGCGCAATAGCACGCGGCGCGCCCCAGCTCATGGCCCCGCCCACCACGCGGCCGCCAGCCCGCAGGCGCACCGGCAGCAAAATATCCTCAACCCCGCGCCCAATATCAGCCGCCGCCAGCGCTGGCCCGGCAAAGCGCAACAGCAAGCCGCCATCCGCCACCCATTCAGCCAGAGCGCGCTGGTCAGGCTCGGGCAGGCTGGCAATATCGGCCAGTATGATCACATCAGCCCCGGCGCGGGTTAGCTCTTGTATCTCGCCCCCGATCAGCTCGGCAGTAAGTGCCAGCGCGTTTCTCAGGAAATGCAGGGGTTGCAGCAGCTCCAACCCCTCGTGGCCACCGCCTGCTCCCCCACCTGAAACTGTGCCCGACCCCACCAGACCAACCCGGCGTCGGTGCAGGCTGTCATCCGCCAAACTGGTCGCCCCAGCGGCGTTCTCCCCGGCAATCTGAAACCGGGCAATGCGGTTGCGCAGCTCCGGCGGCAACGAAAGCTGGGCCGTAGCCATGCCCGCCCCGGCCTCAAAGTCTAGCGTGATCTGCGCCAAATTGCGCTTGATTCCGGCCGGGTCCGGCCCCTGCCCCAGCACTATAATGCTCTCAGCCTCGCCCATATGACTACGCAGGGCAGTCAGGCCTATCTGCCCATCCTCATAAGTGCTGGGTCTAAGCGCCAGACGAGCCGCAGGAGGTTCCAAAACACGCAGCGGGCCGACTGCCTCAAAAGCCGCCAGCAGGGCAGCGCGCCCATCGCGCGCCAGCCCGTCTGATATCCAGATGGTCTCAGTTTTGGCCAGATCAGCCGCCCAGCCCATAGCCACCTCAAATGGGGTATCCCAAGGGACCGGCGCCAGCCCGGCCAGCCGCGCCGCCGCAACATTAGCCGCCTGAAATCGGGGGGCAGAAGCCACGCTGCTCAGGGCTACAGCCGCCAGTCGCCCTTGTTGCGTAGCTACATCCAGCGCATTTTCCGCAGCTTGCAGGCGCGCTTGCCAGTCACTTGCCGCCGCCCAGCTATTATCCACAAAGACCAGCAGCGGCAGATCGGCCTTGCCCGCGGCATCGCCTGAAGCCGGGTTCAGCACCGGCCCGGCAAAGCCTACGATCATGGCGGCAACAGCCAGCAGCCGCAACAAAAGCAGCCACCACGGGGTGCGGTCGGCCTCGGCATCCTTGTCCTCAAGCCCCAGCAGCAGCACAATACCGGGAAACAGCCGCCTGACCGGCACCGGCGGCACCGCCCGCAGCAAGAACCACAGCAATGGCAGCAGCGCCAGCAGCCCCAGCAGCCACGGTGTGATAAAACCTACCGGCCCCAGCATGAACATCAGCGCCGTGCCTCCAGCCCATGATAAAGCCAAAGCAGAGCCGCCGAGGCCGGCGCATCCGTATGGTGGCACTTATATTGCCAGCCGACCTGCGCCGCCAACGCCTGCAACGCCTGCTTGCGCGCCGCCAACCGCTCCTGATAACGCGAGCGCAAATCGGCGGCCTTGCGGGTCTCAAAGCTCAGCGAGCGCTGCATACTTTCAAATATGGTACGGCCCTGAAACGGAAAAGCCTCCTCGGCCGGGTCCAGCACCTGCAACAGCACACCGCGCACATTGCGGCTGGCAGCCAGGCGCAGAGCCGCCTCAAGGGCTGTCATCTCACCAAAGAAATCCGAGATGAACACAGCACTTGCATGGCGCGGAATATGGCCTGCATCCGGGAGACCATGCTCACCAGGCTCGGCGCGTACCTGCAAAGCATTTGCCAGACGCTCCAACCCCAGCCGGCCCCGGCCCGGCGGCAAATCCGTCAACCCAACCCGCTCGCCGGCCCGACTTAGCACAATTGCAAGGGCCAGCGTCAGCAAAGCGGCGCGCTCGGCTTTGGCAGGCAGGTCCGGGCCCGAGGCAAATCGCATGGAGGCCGAAGCATCCGCCCAGAAAATGACTATCTGCGCCGCCTGCCATTCCTTTTGTTGCACAAAATGCTGGTCCGAGCGCGCTGAGCGCCGCCAGTCAATGGCCCGCATGTCATCTCCGGCCATGGCTGGGCGGAACTGCCAAAATGCCTCGCCCGGCCCCGGTTGCCTGCGACCATGCTCGCCCAAAACAACCCCGGCCGCCAAATGTTGTGCCTGTGCCAGCAGCGGCGGCAGGGCATGCACCAGAGTTTCGGCACGGCTCTGCAAAGCAGGAGAAATGTCCGGGGCTGTATTCACGCCGCAACCTCTACGGCTTCTGCAAGGCCTTGAACAACACTGTCAATCAGCTCTGGCAGACGCACACCACCGGCCCGCGCGCCGTAACTCAGCGCCATGCGATGCACCAGCACCGGGCGGGCCAGCGCCAGCACGTCAGCCGCATTCGGTGCCAAACGGCCATCCAGCAAAGCCCGCGCCCGTACCAGCAGCATCAGCGCCTGCGCGGCTCGTGGCCCCGGCCCCCAGCTGACCGCCTCGCGCACCCGTTCTGGCGCGCTCTCGTCTTGCGGACGGCAGGCGCGCACCAGATCAAGGATCAGGCTGACCACATGCTCGCCCACAGGCATCCGGCGCAGCAGATTTTGCGCCGCCAGCAGCTCACCCGGGGCAAATACCGGCTTGGCCTCAGCCTCGTTTGTGCCCGTCGTAGCCAGCAAAATATCACGCTCAGCTTCGCGGTCCGGGTAGTCAACGTCGATCTGCAACAAAAACCTGTCAAGCTGGGCCTCAGGCAGGGGGTAGGTGCCC
>CAYNXK010000227.1:0-3685 GCA_964401125.1 uncultured Aliiroseovarius sp. | reverse complement strand
AAACCACAATCGTTCGAGTTCCAGCCTTTCCTGAATTCAAACAGTGGCATTTTTCTGCTGGAGGCAACTCTCAAAGGCCTTGGCATTGCGCGCTTGCCTGATTTTGTCGCCGCGCAAGCACAAGCAGCAGGTCGCCTCGTACCAGTGCTGTCTGGCATGACCATTCCGGACTTGGGGATATACCTGGTCCACGCCGAAAACCGGCGCCTCACCCGGCGAATGCGGCTCTTTGCCCAAGAGATGAAACGGGCGTGTTTGTCGTGAACAAAAGCGTTTCCATTGCGCGTCTGAAAAACAATTCAGTCGGCAGCTTTATCCCGCCATAAGGACAGCTGTCTATCGTCAGGGTTTTTGGGTCCGGAGGCCGTGTAATCTAAGCGAGTATCCGGTGTTGTCACGTTAACTAACTTGCTTTGAAAAAGCTCAGGTATTGATATTCAAGCGACGCTGACCACCGTATTCTAGGCGCCAAATTCTTCCAAACGGTGATATCGAATTGTTAGAGTGGAGTGGCGACAGAACCCGGAATTGACCCTCCAGGTTATGAGGATCATAGCGAAAAATACCCGGCAGACAAATCGCCCTTTGCCGGGCAGATGGAAATCTGCTAGCGGTGGCGCGAATTTCCGGGGGGTTCTGCACCATGAAAGATATGATGACGGCTGAAAAAAATCGGGCTTCGGCGTGGTTTCGCAACTTGCGTGATGAGATCGTGGCAGCTTTTGAGGCTCTAGAAGACAGCCAGCGCAGCGGGCCGTTTTCAGACCGGACAGCAGGCCGGTTCGAGGTCAGAAAAACCACGCGCGCGGGTGATGATGGCCAGGATGCCGGTGGTGGGCTGATGAGCGTGATGCGCGCAGGGCGCCTGTTTGAAAAGGTCGGGGTCAATGTCTCGACTGTCTACGGCACATTGGGCAAGGCGGCACAGCAGGCCATGGCGGCGCGCGGTGTGCCCGGCATGGCCGATGATGCCCGGTTTTGGGCTTCGGGCATCTCATTGGTGGCGCATATGCAAAACCCGCATACGCCGTCGGTTCACATGAACACACGTATGTTCTGGACCCCCGGCGCATGGTGGTTTGGCGGTGGGGCAGACCTTAACCCGTGTATTGAATATAGCGAGGATACCGCCGATTTCCACGCTGTTCTCAAGGCCCATTGCAGCCGCCATGACCCCGCCTATTATGACCGTTTCAAGGCTTGGGCCGATGAGTATTTCTTTGTGCCACACCGGGGCCGGGCGCGTGGTGTGGGGGGCATTTTCTTTGATGACCTGAACACCGGCAATTGGGACACTGATTTTGCCTTTACGCAGGATGCAGGCCGGGCTTTCCTGCCGGCTTTCCTGCCGGTCACTGAGCGGCGGCGTGATACATCATGGAGTGAGGCTGACAAGGACATGCAGCTTGTCCACCGTGGCCTTTATGCCGAGTATAATCTGGTTTACGATCGGGGCACCAAATTCGGTCTGGCCACCGGGCATGATGCGGATGCGGTGCTGATGAGCCTGCCACCGCTGGCAAAATGGCTGTGAAGGCAGGGCCGTAAGGGCAATCGGCCCCGGACTTATGGCATTGCAAAAATGCCTATAACTCTTGGGGAAAGGCGTTACCGCCGACGCCGGATTGGTTTGCGGCGCTTGGCAGCAGGCTTGTCTTTTTCCACTTGTTCACTAAGGCCAAGCTGGTCACGCAACACGCGGGCTTTCACTTCTTCAACTTCACCCGGCTTTAGATCCCCCAGCCGGAAGGGGCCGAAGGAGACGCGGATCAGCCGGTTGACGCTAAGGTTTACTGCTTCCATGGCCCGTCGAATCTCGCGATTTTTGCCCTCACGGATGGCAATGGTCAGCCAGGCATTGGCCCCTTGCTGGCGGTCAAGCGCCACCTCCATTGGCTGAAAACGCTCGCCGTCCAGCGTGATTCCCTTGCGCAGCGGGGCCATGTCTTCATCTCTGGGCCGTCCCTTGACCCGGACCCGGTATTTACGCAACCAGCCGGTTGAAGGCAGCTCCAGTTGCCGCTTGATGCCGCCATCGTTGGTGAGCAGCAGCAGGCCTTCAGAGCTAATATCCAACCGGCCCACCGAGACCACGCGCGGCATATTATCCGGCAGGTTGGCAAACACGGTTTCGCGGCCCTTTTCGTCACGCTCGGTGGTCACGAGGCCCACGGGCTTGTGGTAAAGCCAGAGGCGTGCAGGCTCAGGCGCGCCAACGGGCTTTTTGTCAAAGGTAATCTTATCCGCCGGGGTCACGTTCAGGGCCGGGCTGGTGATGGTCTTGCCATTGACCGTAATGCGCCCGGCCTCAATCAGCCGTTCAGCCTCGCGGCGCGAAGCGATACCGGCGCGGGCCAGCACTTTGGCGATGCGGTCGCCTTTGGGGGGTTCTAAGCTCATGGCCCTCCATAGCGCCCCGATACACAAAGGGAAAGCCTTGGCAAAGCCTGCACCATTTGGCAACAAGGGGCATGAGCAATTTTACCTCACATATGGCGGCGGCTTTGGCAGAGGCACGCGCAGCAGGGGCACGCGGCGAGGTGCCGGTGGGGGCTGTGCTGGTGGACGCGCAGGGCAAGGTGGTGGCGCGTGCCGGCAACCGCACCCGTGAGCTGCACGACCCAACAGCCCACGCAGAAGTGCTAGTGATCCGTCAGGCCTGCGCTGCCGCCCAGAGCGAGCGTTTGCCGGGTTATGATCTGTATGTGACGCTGGAGCCTTGTGCCATGTGTGCCACGGCGCTTTCAGCGGCGCGCATCCGGCGGCTTTATTACGGCGCGGCGGATGCCAAATCCGGCGGTGTGGCCCATGGCGCGCGGGTGTTTAGCCATAGCCAGTGCCACCATGTGCCGGAGGTCTATGATGGCATTGCCGGGGAGCAGGCCGAAGCGATATTGAAGGCATTTTTCGCGCGTCGGCGCGAGTAGGCATATCATGGATTTAGCCTTGGCTATCCTACCGCTTATTCTGACCCTCGCCACCGGGTATGTGCTGGTGGTGTTGAAGTTTTTGCCAAAGGAGCAATGGCAGGGCGTCGAAACTCTTAGTTTCCGCTTGCTGATTCCCGTGGTTCTGATTCAGGCTATTGCCGGTGCTGATCTGTCACTGGGGCAGTATGGCCATTTTGCACTGGCGTTGCTGGGATCCGTAGCGCTGATCGGGGCCGTGGCATTTAGCCTGCGCCCCCTGTTCAGCCACGAGGCTTTACCCAATCCGGCCTTCACCACGCTGTTTCAGACCACTACACGCTGGAACGGCTTCATCGCGCTGGCGGCGGCCGAGCTGCTTATGGGCGAGGCTGGGGTGACGCTGATCGCAGTGGCGTTTGCGGTGCTTATTCCGCCCATAAATATCGTGAATATCACTGTGCTGTCAGTTTTTGGCAACGGCAAAGCCAGCGTTGCCGGGGTGACATTGGCGGTTGTGAAAAATCCACTGGTGCAGGGCTGCCTGATCGGGTTGGCCATAAACTTTTCCGGGCAGGAAATGCCGGCACCTCTGGCTGGCACGCTTGATCTGATCGGGCGCGCCGCTCTTGGGGTCGGGCTACTGGCTGTGGGGGCCGGGGTCAGCATGAGGCGGTTGTTTCATCCGTCTGGCCGCGTGGTTTTGGGTGTCTTTTTGCGCCTGGCCCTTGGCCCGGTGGTCTTTATCGGCCTTGCGACATTGCTGGACCTCACACCGC
>CAYNXK010000226.1:0-3725 GCA_964401125.1 uncultured Aliiroseovarius sp. | reverse complement strand
TAAAAGCAAAAAAGCGCGCCGATTGCCCGGTTTGCGGTAATGGCTGATATAGCCTTTGAATTTACCTGCCTGATTCATGAATTTTGGGATCAAGACCTGATGTTCTGATCCGGGCGGGCGGCAGGCACATTATCGGGCGCTTAGCCTCACGGGTTTCACTGGCAGCGTGGTGCCACTTGGCTACCGGGCAAAGCAAGCCCGACATTCTGGCCCCCTACCGGCTGCTGCTGGGCGAAACACCTAACACTTGCCCTCTCTGATTAGCGCGCTTAACGTGGGTTTAGCCATTATAAAAACCTGGGGGATATCATGAAGTTTTTTGCAATATTAGTCGCCATTGTCACAAGTGTATTTGCTTTTGCCGCAACGGCAGGTAGCCCATTACCCGACCTTGAGGGCCGCGAAGTGGTGGTTGCCGTTGAAAACGCCTACCCGCCGCTGCAATTTATCGACCCGGCCTCCGGCGAGGCGATTGGCTGGGAATATGACGCGATGCTAGAAATTGCCGAGCGCCTGAACATCAAGGTAGTCTACCAGAATATCAGTTGGGATGCGATGATTGCCGCCGTCAGCGAAGACCAGTTTGACATGGGCATGACTGGCATAACCATCCGCGAGGACCGGGCTGAAATAGTGGATTTTTCCGCGCCCTATATGCGCTCGGAAATGGTGATGATGGTGCGCGGTGATGAAGACCGGTTCTCTGATGCTGCCTCTTTTGCCGCCAATGATGACCTTCTGATGGCGGCGCAGCCCGGCACCACGCCGTTTTATGTGGGGGTTTACGATGTGCTTGACGGTAACGAGGCAAACCCGCGCATCAAGCTGTTTGAGACCTTCGGCGCCGGGGTGCAGGCGCTGAAAACTGATGATGTGGACCTTGTGCTGACCGATGGCACCGCCGGAAAAGGCTATGTTGCCGCCTCTGATGGCGGGCTAAAAATTATCGGAGAAAAGCTTGGAACCGAGGATTTTGGCTTCATCTTCCCGAAAGGGTCGGACCTTGTGGAGCCATTCAACGCGGCGATTTCCTCAATGCAGGCAGACGGCACCATTGAGGCGCTGAACACCAAGTGGTTCCTCAATTTCAAGATCGGCGGCTGATGCGCTGACGCCCGGCGCGGCCCCGTGCTTCCGACACCTGAACAGGACAAGGATTTCCCCTGGTGGCTGGTTTTCACACTGGCCATCGGGGCATTCCTGTTTTACCGGGTCATCACAGATGAGCTTTACACGCAGGTTTTGACCACCCTCTCCCGTGGTGCCTGGATCACCATTTTTGTAACCTTTGTGGCCTTCACCATGGCTGCGGGCATTGGCCTTTTGCTGGCTGTTGCCACCCTGTCGCGGTTTTTGATCCTGCGTCAATTGGCACGGTTTTATATCGAGATTGTGCGGGGCGTGCCCATATTGGTGCTGCTGCTCTATGTGGCCTTCGTGCTGGCCCCACTGATGGTAGCAGGGCTTAACTGGCTGCTGGAGGGCATTGGGCTAGAGCCGGTGCGCACCCGGGATTTCACGCTGCTATGGCGGGCAATCATTGCCCTGACCATCGCCTATTCTGCCTTCATCGCCGAGGTGTTCCGGGCCGGGTTGCTCTCGGTTGATGTGGGCCAGGTCGAGGCCGCCAAGGCGCTGGGGCTGAATGGCTGGCAGCGCTTTCGCCATATCGTTTTTCCGCAAGCCATCCGTACCATCATGCCGCCGCTGGGCAATGATTTCATCGCCATGGTCAAGGATAGCTCGCTGGTCTCAGTGCTGGGCGTGATGGATATCGCCCAGCTTGGCAAACTCACCGCCGCTGGCAATTTTCGCTACTTTGAGACCTATAATGTGGTCGCCCTGCTCTATTTGATAATGACCATCACGCTATCGCTGCTCCTTAGGCGGCTAGAAACGCGTATGCGTGTAAAACATCTGAAACCATAAGCCATGACTGCCAGATGAACTGGGGCCAAAACCTAAAAGCCTTTTCACGCGCCCGCCGCGCGCCTATAACGCGCCCATCAGCATAAAGGACACGCCATGCGCAGCGCCACAATCAGCCGCAAAACCAATGAGACCAATATCAATGTTGAGATCAACCTTGATGGCAGCGGAGCCTATGACAACCAGACCGGCATTGGGTTTTTTGACCACATGCTTGACCAGCTCGCGCGCCATAGCCTGATTGATATGAAGGTGCGTTGCACGGGAGATTTACACATTGACGACCACCATTCGGTTGAGGATGTGGGCATCGCATTGGGGCAGGCGTTGGCGCAGGCGCTGGGTGATAAAAAGGGCATAAGGCGCTACGCAGAATGCCATTTAGCGATGGATGACGCCCTTGTACGGGCCGCCCTTGACCTGTCTGGCCGGCCTTACCTAGTGTGGAATGTCGAAATGCCTACCGCAAAAATCGGCACATTCGACACCGAGCTGGTGCGCGAGTTTTTTCAGGCTTTCACCAGCCACGGCGGCATTACCCTGCATGTGGACCGCCTGCACGGCTTCAACAGCCACCACATTGCCGAGGCCGCCTTCAAGGCTGTGGCGCGGGCTTTGCGCAGCGCGGTTGAAACCGATCCGCGCAAGGGCGATGCCATTCCCTCGACCAAAGGCACGCTGTAAGTGCGATCCAAAAAGTGGGAAGCGGTTTTTGGACAAAATTGCACAAATGATTGCACAAGGAAAAACATGCTGACTGTCATTGTTGACTACGAAAGCGGCAACCTGCATTCGGCGGAGAAGGCCTTTCAGCGCATGGCACGCGAGGCAGATGCGGGCGAGGTTCTCGTCAGTTCTCGCCCCGAAGATGTGGCGCGTGCTGACCGTATCGTGCTGCCCGGCGATGGGGCATTTCCGGCCTGCTGGCAGGAATTGCATGACCATCGCGGCATTTCCGAGGCCATAGATGAGGCGGTCAACCATAAGGGCCGGCCATTTTTGGGTATTTGTGTTGGTATGCAAATGCTGGCCGATGTTAGCCGGGAATACCGCGATACGCCGGGATTTGGCTGGCTGGGCGGCGAAGTGGTGCGGATTGCGCCCTCAGACAAGGGGCTGAAAGTGCCGCATATGGGCTGGAACGATCTGGTGATCGGCCAGCCCGAAACCGGGCCGCATCCAGTGCTGGAAGGCATCAATAGCGGCGACCATGCCTATTTTGTGCATTCATACCACTTTCAGGTGGCTGACCCGGCACATTTGCTGGCCCATTGCGATTATGGCGGCAACATCACCGCCATAATCGGGCGCGATAATATCATCGGCACCCAGTTTCACCCGGAGAAAAGCCAGAGCGCCGGGCTGCGGCTGATCTCTAACTTTCTGAGCTGGGCGCCCTGAAAAATATTAGCGCCGCGCCCAGGTTTGCGACGAACAGATCAGCCCGCCCAATACACAGCCCCGCATCTTCAGCCGGTCGCCGTCCAGCTCCAGCTTGCCAATGTATATCCTGTCATTCGAGGGCCGCCAGACATTGCCTTCATAATTCCCATCGCCGACGTCAACCATATCGCGGATAATGTCCTTGCCGATATTTTCGCTCTGGGTTTCACCCTCGGTATCAAAGGTGCGCACAATGGTGCCGCAAATCTTTTCACCACACATCTGCACGTCAACAAAAGCAAACGAGCCGTCATCAACCTCAGTTTGCCACAACCCGATCACCGGGTCCGCCGCGAATGCCGGCAGAGCCGTGAAAATAGCCAGTACAAGGCCCAGTACATATTTTTTCATAT
>CAYNXK010000225.1:0-3725 GCA_964401125.1 uncultured Aliiroseovarius sp. | reverse complement strand
CCCGGATGGCACCAATATGCAGCCAGCCTGACCAGAGCAACCCTGCTGTTTTTGCCCGCCTCTGCCACATTAGAGACGATCATAATCCGCTCCATGCGGCCCATGCGCACAAGCTCACCGAGAACCAGCAAAACAATCCCGTTCATCAATCACAGTGCTTTCCCATTAAAGCCAACAGGCCTGTAATACAGCGATGATCTGCCGATCTTCAGTAGTTTGCACTGGCGTGTCAGACAAAGTTCAGTGCGCTCTTTACTGATCATTTCCTTGCCTGTGATCCGGCTCATCTTTTGAGCCCTTGTGACAAAAAATCATTTCGAACTGCAGGGCTTCCACCAGCGGCGTCGGCTTAAAATCCGGTAGCAAAGTGGCAAACCGCGCCCCGTCAAGGAAATGTGGCTTGTTCCAAAGGTAACGCATCTCGATCAGGTGGCGCATCCGTTTCCAGAACGGTGCCATCAACCTCAACGGCAGCCATGACATGGGCTTGCGAGCTAGCTTCTGCCCCGAAGCAACCTCCAGAGCCTGCGCTATTTCCTCGCCACTCAGAGCGTAGCCCGGAAAGGCCACATCCTCAAATTGCACCAGATCATGACGCATTTGAGCAAGGGCAACGGCGGCCCGGGCAAGATCAGGCAGCCAGGCCCAGGTGTGGGCTGCGTCCATGCGACCGGGATAGACGAAAGCACCCTTGGCCAGCTTGCCAATCAGATACCGGTCAAACCAGTTACCGCTGGCCTCGGTATCAATGAAATCCCCAGCCCGCAGGATGATCGTCTGCACATCCGAGGCCCGGTAGGCCGCCTCCATATTGATGCGCACCCGGCCCAGCGGATTTGTGGCGCTATGTGACACCTCAGGCGTCAGCCGCGCGGGCGCGTCCTTGCCATAGACATAGACATTTCCGGGGATAATCACCGTTGCCCCACTGGCCTTTGCCGCGCCGATCACGTTGGCTGTCAGGCGCGGCACTTCGGCCTGCCATTTCTCATAAGGTGGGTTCAGAGCATTGACGATCACGTCTTTCCCCTTTGCTACCTGAATTAGGTCATCGCGCCTGCGGTCAAACTGGCTAACATGCCAGCCTGCCGCCTGAAATGCTTGTGTTGCATGACGGCCAAACCGGCCAGAGCCACCAAGGATGAGAACGTGCTGTGACATAGTGTGCTCCTTTGTATTGAGGGGAATGTACCTATGCAATTTTGCAATATAAATTGCCTTTATGCGCATATCTGATATTCATTATTGAATGCCTCACTCACTAACTTCCCTTAACTGGTCACTCGTACAGGCCTTTTTGGCCGTTGCTGAAACCGGATCTCTTTCAGCAGGAGCGCGCGTTCTGGGGGTCAGCCAGCCGACCCTTGGTCGCCAGGTGCGCCGGATGGAGGCGGATTTGGGGCTGAGCCTGTTTCAGCGCCGGGCGCGTGGGCTGGCCCTGACTGATGCCGGGCAAAAGCTGCTGCCAGCCGCCAAAGCCATGTATGAGGCGGCCGGGCGTCTGGCGCTGCTGGCCGCCGGGCAGGACGAGGCTTTGGCGGGGGACGTGCGCCTTACCGCCTCTGATGCGGTCTCGCACTTCATCCTGCCGCCCATTTTGGCGGATATCCGGCGCGCCGAGCCGGGTATCCGCGTTGACCTGGTGCCCTCGGACAGCTCTGAGAACCTGCTGTTTGGTGAGGCTGACATTGCCATTCGCATGTACCGGCCTGAGCAGCTTGAGGTGATTACCCGGCATGTGGCCGACCTACCGCTGGGCATATTCGCCGCCCGTTCCTACCTTGAGCGCGCCGGGTGGCCCAAACATCCTGAGGATATTTTGAACCATGACTTTGTTGGCTATGACCGCAACGACACCATCATCCGGGGCATGGCTGAGCTTGGCCTGAAGGTGACACGCGACTGGTTTACCACCCGTACTGATGATCAGGCCGCCTATTGGCACTTAGTGCGAGCTGGTTGCGGGCTGGGGGTTGGCCACCTCTCGGCACTGCAGGGTGATGCTGGGATGATCCAGCTGTTCCCAGACTTGCCAATCCCACCGCTGCCGGTCTGGCTGACAGCACACGAGGCCATGCGCCGGACGCCGCGCATCCGCCGGGTCTGGGATATGCTGACAACCGGGTTGCAACAGGCCATTCTTGACCCTCCGCTCAAGGCAGGCTAGGCGAATAGCAACCTATTCAGCTAAAGGAAACTGCCATGAATAACCCCTCTCTTCTGATTCTCGCAGGTGACGGTATTGGCCCCGAAGTCATGGCTGAGGTTCGCAAAGTTATTGGCTGGTACGGCGATAAGCGTGGGCTGGCATTTGATGTGTCGGAAGACCTTGTGGGGGGCGCTGCGTATGATGCCCACGGCACACCCCTGACAGACGCGGCCATGGCAAAGGCGCAAGAAGTTGACGCTGTGCTTTTGGGGGCTGTCGGCGGGCCTGCCTATGATGTGCTTGATTTCAGCCTGAAGCCTGAGCGCGGGCTGCTGCGGCTCAGGAAGGAAATGGACCTGTTTGCCAACCTGCGCCCGGCCCAGTGTTTTGACGCGCTGGCGGATTTCAGCAGCCTGAAAAAGGAGGTGGTTTCTGGCCTTGATATCATGATCGTGCGCGAGCTGACCTCAGGTGTTTACTTTGGCGAGCCACGCGGAATTTTCCAAGAGGCGGGCGAGCGCGTTGGCATCAACACCCAGCGCTATACGGAAAGCGAAATTGCCCGCGTGGCGCGCGCCGCCTTTGATTTGGCTCGCAAGCGCGGCGGCAAGCTATGCTCGATGGAAAAGGCCAATGTGATGGAAAGCGGCATTTTGTGGCGTGATGTGGTGATCGAGGTGCACGCCGCCGAATACAGTGATGTTGAGTTGAGCCACATGTATGCCGACAATGGCGCCATGCAATTGGTGCGCGCACCCAAGCAATTTGACGTGATCGTCACCGATAACCTGTTTGGCGATATTCTGTCAGACTGCGCCGCCATGCTGACCGGTAGCCTTGGCATGTTACCCTCGGCCAGCCTTGGCGCCCCGATGGATAATGGCCGCCCGAAAGCTATGTACGAACCCGTGCATGGCTCGGCCCCGGATATTGCCGGGCAAGGCTTGGCCAACCCCTGCGCCTGCATTCTCAGCTTTGCCATGGCGCTGCGCTACTCCTTTGATGAAACAGCCGAGGCCAACCGTCTGGAAGCAGCGGTGGAGCAGGTGCTGGCGGACGGCGTGCGCACCCCCGACCTGATGCAGGCAGGCAGCGGCGCCCCGGCCACTACTGCTGAAATGGGCAATGCGATAATTGCAGCGCTTGATGCCAGCCTTTAGCCATTAGACCCGCTGCACAATAGCTTGATTTCTGTTAGGGGCTGACCCAGATAACTACCTTAGATGACGGGTCACTGTTGTTAAATCTCCACTCACATTCCTTCAAATATAGCCCGAATTGGGTCTTCGGGATGCCGTTCAGTTTACGCATATGGCGCTTGGCCCTCTCTCGGCGATGCTCGCATCGCTTGCCGGCAACGGATTCCAGAAATTCTCAATCCCATTGATCTGATTATCACGGTCAGCGAACAGCTTAGAATGGTTGATGCGAAAGTGGCAAAAATCGGAAACATCCAGCACATTATAGCCCCTCCAACAGTTGGAATAGACGATACTGTCGGGGATAACCTGGACCTGTCGCGGATTTATTCCGCTCCTTTAAGAGCATATTCTGCCACAAAGGAGATAAACTATGG
>CAYNXK010000224.1:0-3734 GCA_964401125.1 uncultured Aliiroseovarius sp. | reverse complement strand
GGGGAGCGGCCCGCCCGGTGGTGCTGGCCTGCACCTTGCTGGCCTATGACACGCGCTTTGAGCTGGGCGCGACACTGGCTGAAGCCGAGGGCGACGTGGCCCTGAACCATGCCCATTGCGCCAAATTCTGTGTGCTGGGCGGGGCCAGTTGCTCAATCTGATTCTAGGTGTACTTATTGGTGTAATACTATGTAATTACTGTTAAATTAGGCATCCAACTCGGCATCCCAATATAAAAAATCCATCCAGCTTTCATGCAGGTAACCGGGCGGGAATTTGCGGCCGATATTGCGTAACTGCTCTGCATGGGGCTGGCGTGGCGGCTGGCGCAGTGACAGGCCGGAGCCGCGCAAGGCCCGCGCGCCTTTTTTCAGGTTGCAGCGCGAGCAGGCCGCCACCACATTTTCCCAGCTTGTCCGCCCACCACGCGAGCGCGGCACCACATGGTCAAAGGTCAAGTCCCCGCGTGCGCCGCAATATTGGCAGCAAAATTTATCACGTAAAAACAAATTGAAGCGGGTGAAAGCCACGCGCTTTTGCGGCTTCACGTAATCCTTCAGGACCACCACCGAGGGAATGCGAATTTCCAGCGAGGGGCTGCGCACCACCGCATCATACTCGGCCAAGATGGTAACCCTGTCGAGATAAACGGCTTTAACCGCCTCCTGCCAAGGCCAGAGCGACAGTGGGTAGTAGGAAAGAGGCCGGTAATCGGCGTTCAGCACCAGCGCCGGGTTTGGCCGGCCGCCGGTACGTTCGCGGACAAATTCGGTTCTGAAATTACCTTCCACCAAGCTTGCTCCCTCGCCTGCGAGCAAATCCCTGCCCTGCGCGGGACTATATATAGCATATGCCCGCAAACAAGTCCGCATATTTGGGCGTTGCGTGGCAAGAGTCGGGGCGGGTGCTATGCCGGGAAAAGCGCCTTAGGCAGCACGGGCCAGCAAAACATCACCAACTTTTTTCATGGCTGAAACTTCGTCCGAGCCGGCAACCGCCGCAATTTCCCGCGCCAGCCGCTCAAGCGCTGCTTCATAAAGCTGGCGCTCCGAGTAGCTTTGTTCGCGTTGGTCATCATTGCGGTGCAAATCACGCACCACTTCGGCAATAGCAATCAGGTCGCCTGAATTGATTTTTTGTTCATATTCCTGCGCCCGGCGCGACCACATAGCGCGCTTCACCCGCGCCTTGCCTTTAAGCGTGCGCATGGCCTGCGAAACCACTTCAGGTGAAGACAGATTGCGCATGCCAACTTCGATCGCCTTGTTGGTGGGCACCCTGAGCGTCATCTTGTCCTTCTCAAACGAGATCACAAACAGCTCCAGCATCAAGCCCGCAATTTCCTGCTCTTCAATCGAGACAACTTTGCCAACCCCATGCGCGGGATAGACAACAAACTCGTTCGGGCGAAAATCATATTTCTTCTTACTCATGCGTCACTTCCTTTATCTGGCTTTATCTGGGCACTACCTGCACGCATTATTAGGCGCAGGGAGCGCGCCCCTGTGCTATACGAACGGATGATCGTGAAACTTTTCTGTGGGCTTTTTGCCCTTGCTCAGGCCTCGGCTTTCATTTTCAAAGCTTAGTATAGCAAAAAAACTGCCTTACTTAAAGTGCTGCAGTGCAGAACACAGTGTTATTTGATATTTTTCAGAGTCTTAAAGGCTTAAATAATGCCATTTTCAGCCTTACCGCGGCCTTTTATTCCGGCCTTTGATTGCCGAATCAACTGCCCTTGCCGGGCTTCTCCGAGAAGTACTTTTCCAACTTGCCTTCTTCGCCATCACGCTCTTCTGCTTCAGGAAGTTGATCGATTTTTTCGATGATGACCGGCCATAATTCTGAATATTTTCGGTTGAACTCAACCCACTTTTCGGCTTCAGGGTCGGTATCCGGGCGGATGGCATCGGCGGGGCATTCCGGCTCACAAACCCCGCAATCAATGCATTCATCCGGGTGGATAACCAGCATGTTTTCGCCTTCATAGAAGCAATCCACCGGACAGACTTCCACACAATCGGTATATTTGCAGGCGATACAACTATCGTTGACGATGTAGGTCATCAAGGCCCCATGATGCTGATACCGGCCCTAGCTAGATCAGGTGTAAGGATCATTCAAGCGCCGGCGCAGCAAATCCTGCATATAGCGCCATTTATCAATGGGCATAATGTAGACTGGTCTGGCAATCAGATTTTATCCTTCAAGCCCATCAATGCTGCGGCAAAGGGGTTGTCAGGGTCAATCGGCTTTTCGTATTTTGGTGGCCGGGCTTGAGATTTGTTGGAATTGCCGGGCTTTTTGGCATTGTCAGGCTTGCCTTTGCGCCGGGATTTTGGCTTGCCGCCGGGTGTTTTTGCCTTGCCGTCAGGTTTTGTGGCCTGCCGCCGCGCCTTTGCTTCCTGTGCCCCAAACTGGCCCCAGGTGAAGGTATAAAAAACCTCTTTTTCGGCTTCTTTCGGCGTATTGTCCTCGGCTTTGATCTCTTCCTCGGCCTTAAGCTCTTCGGTCTCAGGTGCCGCTTCAGCCACTTCAGCCGCTTCAGCCTCTATGGCAACTTTGACAGCAGCTTTAACCTTTTCGCGCTCACCGCGCACCGCTTTGTAGCCCAAGCCCTGCATGAGATCGGCAAATTGCTCCAGCGTCATGCCGGTGATCGAGAGCATATCCGGGTTGGCCTCAAAACCGGCTCGGCTGTTCTCATCACGCAGCTGGTCCGCAAGGCGCTCCAGCATATCAATACGAATCGCCCGCGCCCCGGCCTTGCGATAGCCTGACAGGCGGTGTGTGTTGTCTGAAACACCTTCCGGGGCGGGGATGGTCACAAGCCCCGGCGGTGGTGATTCGGGAAACTCACTGGCCCCCTCAAACAGCCCTGACAAAACCAGCCGTAGCCGGGTTGGGGCCGGCTTCAGCAACAGCGGCATGAAAATGGTGAACTGGCCAAACCGCACGCCGTGTTTGCGCAATGCGCCGCGCGCATCCTGATCCAGCGCCTTGACATCGCTGGCAATATCAGTGCGCGGAATCAGCCCCATGGCCTCGACCAGCCGAGAAGCAACGCCGCGCGCCAACCCCTCAAGGCTTTCATCGCGGCTCATCAGAAGCAGCGGCTCAAACATGGTGGCCACTTTGCGACTGAAAAAATGTTGCAGGCGGCGCTTGACCTTTTCAGCCGCCTCAGCCCCGGCTTCATCATCGACAAAAGCCTGCACCTGGGGCGCCAGGGCATCATCCGAGCGCACCAGCTTGCCAATCGCATGCTTGCCCCACATCAGGCCGCCCTGCTCGGTATAATCAATTTCGGTATCAGGTGCGTTGTAAAAACGGTCAGCGCGCAAATGAAATGCCGGTGCCAGTGCGGCGATGGTTGCCGCTGGCAGGGCTTGGGTCTCTTCAGCGTTGCTGGTTTTATCCGGGCGAAACCGAAAGCCCTCAAGGCGACCAATAAGCGTGCCTTCAACTGTTATTTCACCTGTATCGTTTACCTCGGCCACAAGGCTCTCCTTTTGTTTCAAGCGGCGCTGCAATACCGATATGCGCCGATCGACGAATCTTTGGTCACTGCCAGATGCTGCGCATCCAACAAGCGGTCTTCTACCGCAGGTGTGCCGCCCCGCCAATGGTCTAAAACGTTTCGCGCAAAACCTGAATCACAGGATTTGTGGGAAACGCCCGCTTCATTCATATGTTCCGCTGCGTCTCGCCTTATCCCTGCCTCAGGTATAAGG
>CAYNXK010000223.1:0-3758 GCA_964401125.1 uncultured Aliiroseovarius sp. | reverse complement strand
CGCTTCATTCATATGTTCCGCTGCGTCTCGCCTTATCCCTGCCTCAGGTATAAGGCGAGACGCTTTAGATCATCCCCCAGCGTTTTCAGGGCAAAAAACTCATTAGCCTTGCGTCGGCGCACCAGCCGGGAATTGCGCCAGTTTAGTTTTTTCAGCGAGGCTAAAGCCTTTTGCGTTTTACCTGAATCAGATAAAATGTAAAAGGCCCGCACCCTCGCAATGTTGTGGGCGCTTTGCATCCAATCTGTGCCACAGGTTAAATGCAAAACGCTTTAATGGCGGAGTCTTGCCGTCGGCGCCAAAGGTTCCGTGGCTTATGTAGCGCCCTGCCCTGCTGCTACCGGCTCAGGTATCAACCTCACCCAGCGCCCGTTCAATGCGTCGAAGGGCTTCCAGAACATCCTCGCGGTGCGGGTGCAGCTTCAGGGCTTCGCGAAAGGCATGACGGGCGGGCACGGCCTTGCCCATTTCCTCAAAGATCATGCCAAGCCCGGCCAAAGCGCCAAAATGGCGGGGTTCAAGCAGCAGGGTCTGGCGCAGGTCAGCCAGCGCCGGGCCATAGAGGCCGGCGACAAAATAGGCGGTGGCCCGTGCATTCCAGGCTTCGGCAAAGCCCGGCGCATGATCAATCAGGGCTGTAAGATGCTCGATTGCAGCATTTGGCTCATCCGCCACCAAGGCCTCTCGGCCCCGGTTGAGCAAGAGGTCCATGCTGGGTGAGCCGCTCTGCGACCAAAGGTGGCGTATCTCAGCCTCAATGACTTGCCATTCATCATTGGCCGCATTGGCAAGGGCGGTGTACAACTCGCCCAGCCGCACCTGTCCTGGCAGATATTGGCCAGAACCCTGTGCAAAATCTTGTGCAGCAGCAGGCAAGGCAAGGGCCAGCGCGGTAATAAGTGTAAAAAGAAGGCGCTTTATCATGTGGCCAGCCTAGCGCTGCCCGCGCCCGCTGCCCAGCCCCCTCTCAGCCAACCCCGCACATTTGGCCAGATTCACCACTTTACGTAGCGAAAGGCTTTGCGCTACCGAGCCGGCGCGTTAAAGTTGCCGTGAAGGTAAACAATTGACCCAAAGGAATGAGCCATGAGCGATGTGATTGAGGCGGCGGTTATCTCCCTGAACGAAAAAATGAGCGATGGCTTTGACGGGTTGGCCAAATTTATCATCACCGGCGAAGGTGCCGTGATGGTTGACAATGACGGGGCGCGCGCCAGTAATGAAGCCGATGATGAAGAGGCCGATGTCACCCTGACCGCCAGCCCGGAAGCCTTTGGGGCCATGATGTCCGGTGATCTGAACCCGACCAGCGCCTTCATGACCGGCAAGCTATCTGTAGACGGCAATATGGGGCTGGCTATGAAGCTGGGTTCTGCGCTGACCTAGCTGTGGAAAGTGCCCCATTTTTTGCCGACATAGCCAATGGGCCAAGCGGCGGCTGCGCCTATTGGGTGCGCACGCGTGACGGCATACGCATCCGCCTTGGCCTGTGGCCAGCCGGGAATGCCAAAGCTCAGGCCGGATCGGTATTGCTGTATCCCGGGCGCACCGAATATATCGAGAAATACGGGCCGGTGGCGCGCGATTTGGCAGCGGCGGGTTATGTGACACTGGCAATAGATTGGCGCGGCCAAGGGCTTTCAGGGCGCACCTGCCAGAATGTTCTGGTTGGCCATGTGCGCAATTTCAACGAATATCGGCTTGACGTGGCCGCCATGTACGAGGCTGCCGAGGCGCTTGATTTGCCGCGCCCGTATTATCTGTTGGCCCATTCCATGGGCGGCACCATCGCGCTTCGGGCCTTGCACGAGGGATTGCCGGTGAAAGCCGTGACTTTTTCAGCCCCCATGTGGGGTATCGTGATGAGCCCGCAGCTGCGCCTGTTTGCCTGGGGTTCATCATGGCTGAGCCACCACCTGACGGCCGGCTGCACATTGGCACCGGGGACAGGCCTTGAAACGGCGGTGCTGGCGTCACCTTTTGAAGATAATGACCTGACAACCGACCCGGAAATGTACGCTTTCATGCAGGCTCAGGCCCGCGCCCGGCCTGAACTGACCCTTGGCGGCCCCTCCCTGAGCTGGCTCTACAGCGCCCTTTGTGAAACCCGCGACCTGATGCGCCTGAAGCCGCCAGAAATACCGGCCTTCACTGGCCTTGGCAGCCATGAACGCATTATCGAGACGCGCCCGGTGCAGGCCCATATGGCTCGTTGGGGTGCGGCGGGGCGGCTGGAAATTATCGCAGGTGCCGAGCATGAATTGCTGATGGAAGCCCCGGATAAACGCGCCCGGTTCACCTTTGAAATTCTAAAAACATTCGCCCGAACTATAGCCTGACGGCTTTATTTTATTTCTGCTGTCAGGCTATAAGCCTTTGAATTTACGCGCATGCTTCATGAATTTTGCGATCAAAATTCACTCTCGTGCGCTATATATGATCATCAATTGCCACACCGGCGCCCAGCCCAGCAAAGCTGTGGTGAAAAACGTGGCCTTGTCATGCTGATGTCGTTCATATCGCGCGGCGTGACACCGCTGAAAATGGTGTTGAGCGGTGGCTGGTAGCGCATGTGGCTTTCCACCATGATGACCCGTTCACCCTGCGAAATCAACGGCACGACGTCGCGGTAATTTGAATTCACATCACTGCTTATAAGGCGGGCAACGCCATCGGTGGCCCGCGACCAGTCGCGCCTGAGCTGGCGGGTGGCTTCATTGTCACAATTACGGTGGCATCGCACCGGGGTCACCCTGATCCAGCTGCTTTCACCGGATTTGGTCAGGTATTCAAACACATCCTCGATCCCGCGCAGATAGGTCATGTTGATTGCACCGGTTTCACGGCTGAGCAAATCCGCAATGGCAAAATTAGCCTTGATCGCCAGATTGCGGTCTTTGTAGACGTCATAGAACGAAAACATCGCAGTGAAAGCCCAGAGCAGCAGGGGCAGTATCAGCACGGCTTCGACCGACAGACTGGCCTCCTCGTCGCCCATGAAGCGCCGGCGGCGTTTGGCAAGACTGGATATATTCATAAGGCGCACCTCACGGCTCATTAACAAAAATTGAGGTTGCCGCAATGGCATAGCCACCCGAGGCATCCAGCGGCATGCCCAACACAAACGGCGTGGAGCCAAAGAACGGGTTCAGAACAGCGCAGGCGCGCACCAGCATGATCTCGTTCTGCCCGCCCGCAATGAAGTCCACCACCGGCTGGATATTTGCGTCGCGCTCAACACAGGTGATCTGGTCGGGTGGAAACTGCCAGGTTTCTGTCGATATCGGCACCAGCTCAATCATCATGGCATTCTCGCAATCAGACAAAATCAGTGCATCTTCGCAAATGCGCCGCTTCAGCTCATCTGCGGTCATCGGGCTCATGATGCCAAGGCGCAAGGCACGCACGTTGATGTCCACCGCCCGGTCAAGCAGGGCCGCACGGGCCACAAAAACGCTGACCTCGACCGATGACAAAAACAGTGTCATGATAATGGGGAACAGGATCACGAACTCGATCGTGGCACTGCCGTCCTCACGTCTCAGCCAGCTTTTCCGGCGTGGTTTATCTGTTGTGGTGCGCCGCATTTCAGTTCACCAACCGCAGGGCAGAAATGGCCCGGGCAATTGAAGCAAAAGCATCGGTCAAGTCTGTTCCGTCCACCCCAAAGAAATGCGCCGGGGAGGAAGCGCAGTTCTCCAGCACCAGCTCTGACGCTGCGTCGACTTCAAAGCCGATGCTGAACACAGTTACGTTCT
>CAYNXK010000222.1:0-3792 GCA_964401125.1 uncultured Aliiroseovarius sp. | reverse complement strand
ATCGGCGGTTTCCGGCATGGAATGGCTGCCGTGGGTGCTGTGCATTTTCGGGTTGAGAAAGCGCCAGCCGATGGTGGTGTCAAAGATCTCCGCCGCGCGGGAAAATGCCGCCTCGGATTTTGCCATGACAAAGGGCGCGCGGCTCATGCTTTCAACGCCGCCGGCGATGGCCATATCCATGTCTCCTGCCCGAATGGCCCGCGCCGCCATGGCCACCGCATCCATGCCGGAGGCACAGAGCCGGTTGATTGTGATGCCCGGAATCTCAACGGGCAGGCCCGCCAGCAGGGCGGCCATGCGCGCCACATTGCGGTTGTCTTCACCGGCCTGATTGGCGTCGCCCAAGATCACCTCATCAAGCTTGGCCCAGTCAACGCCGGGGTTGCGGGCCATGAGGGCGGCAAGGGGCAAAGCTGCCAGATCATCGCTGCGGATACCAGACAGCGCCCCGCCATAGCGACCAATCGGTGTGCGTGTAGCGTCGCAGATGAAGGCGTGCATGAAGGCTCCCATGTTTACGGACTAGCAAAGCCGACCGTTTGGTCAGCAATACAAGGCACGGCGATTCGCGGCAAGTAAAATGTTACAAGATTCATGTAATAAGGCGAGAGTCGTAACGTATACGCGCCTTGTTTTTGCCACCTGCAACCCGCTAAGGGTTGATATGATTGCTGGAATTACACCTAAAGCAACAATCTTCACCCTGTTTTTGCTGATCCTTGGGGCGCTGGGCGGTGGGTTGGCCGCCATGTTGGGTGCGCCGATGCCGTTTATGTTGGGCGCTTTGGCGATTTCAGGGGCCATGGCCGGCCTGTTTGGGCAGCATTTCCCCAAAAAATACAGTTTTCCAAGCCCGCTGCGCCTGCTGTTCATTGGTGTCATCGGTATCATGATCGGCGCACAGGTTGATGCAAGCCTGCTGGCACAGGCGCGCGGTATTGTACTTTCCTTTGTGGCGGTCTCGCTGTTTGTTGTTCTGGCGCAACTCATAAATACAGCGATATTTCAACGGATTGGTGGCTATGATCGTACGACTGCATGGTTCTCGGCCTCGCCCGGCGGCTTGCTTGAGGCCATTACCATGGGCGAAAATGCCGGTGGCAACGTGCAGGTTATAACCTTGCTGCACTTCATGCGCATCATTCTGGTGGTCACGGTTTTACCCATTCTGATGTCCATCTGGCATGGCGCGCCGGTTGGTTCGGCGTCGGGGATGAGCCTTGGGCAGGCGCAGGCGGGGCAGGGTGGCCCGCAAGTGGTGTTGTGGATAGTCGCACTGACATTGGCCGGGTTGCTGGTGGGGCAAAAACTGCGCCTTCCGGCATGGCAATTGACCGGCCCGCTGATTGCCGCAGCTCTTGTCAGCCTGTTTGGCTGGGTTGATATTTATGTGCCCGCATGGCTGTTGGCCTCGGCGCAGATCGTGCTGGGGGTCAGCCTCGGGGTGCGGTTTTATGGGGTCGGCCGGGCCATGCTGATGAAGGCCGTGAACATGAGCATTTTGTCGGTGAGCTTCATGTTGGCCCTTGGGGTTGCGTTGGCGCTGGTGGTTGCCCCTGTCACCGGGCTGGCGCTGGATGTGCTGATTGTCAGCTATGCGCCCGGCGGGGTGAGCGAGATGGGCTTGATTGCCGTCAGCCTAGCGGCCAACCCGGCGTTGGTCGCCATACACCACCTTTACCGAATCACCCTGACGGTGCTGTTGCTATCCATGGCGCGGCGGTTTGGGGTTTTACAGCCTTAAGCCAGCAACCCCAGCCAAAGCCATACCGTCAGAACCGAAATACCTGTGGCAACCAAAACCGCACTCGCCGCCACCCGTTTTGCCACGCCGTAAAGGTTGGCAAAGATATAGGCGTTGATACCCGGTGCCATGGCCGCTGTCAGCACGGCGGCGCGAAACGGCTCTGGCTCCAGCGCCAGTAGGCGGCCCATAGTCCAGACAATCGCCGGGTGTAGCACCAGCGACACAGCACAAATCCAAAGCACCACGCGCATATCGCCCTCGGGCCGGTAGCGCACCAGCACCCCGCCAAGGCCAAACAGGGCCGCAGGCAGGGCGGCGGCGGCGACCATATCAGCCGCCGAAAGCAAGGCTGGAGGCATTGAAGCCCCGCTCAGATTGACCACAAAGCCCAGCGCAATGCCGATCACCAGCGCATTTTGTGCCATAGCCCGCCCAACCGCGCCCAGAATTTGCAGCAAGGTTTTGCCATTGGCGCGCACCAACTCCATCGCCGTGATGCCCACAAGGTAACAAAACGGTGCATGCACCGCGATAATGGCAAAGTTCGGTCCCAGCGCCTCAATTCCGAAGGCGCGCTCTGAGATCGGCAGGCCCAGTAATACTGCGTTGGAAAACATCGTGGCAAAGCCAATGGCAACAGAATCCGGCCAGGGGCGGCGAAACATCAGGCGCCCCCCGATCAGCCCGGCCAGAAAACCGGCAAAAGCCCCGGTATAAAAACTGGCCAGCAGAGCCGCATCAAAGTTTGCCGCCAGATCAAGGCTTGAAATGCCGCGAAAAAGTAACACGGGGATGGCAAAGTTTTGGGTGAACTTCATCAGCCCATCAACGCCAGCCGGGCTGAAATAGCCGCGCCAGACCGCCAGATAGCCAAAGCCGATGATCAGAAATACCGGCGCGATGACCTCAGCCAGCGCGCCCATCTCAGAGGTCAAATCTGATGGTCATGCCGTCAAAAGCTGGAGTAATATGGTCCGGGGTTTCATCCTCAACCGTTTGATAATCAAGGTCAATATGCATGTTTGTCAGTATTCCACGCTTGGCCCCTGATTGGGCAATCAGCTCCAGAGAGCGTTCCAGATGCACATGTGTCGGGTGCGGTTTGCGGCGCAGGGCATCCAATATGAACACCTCAAGCCCTTGCAAAGCCAGCCAGGCCTCGGGCTTGATCTCT
This sequence comes from uncultured Aliiroseovarius sp., assembly GCA_964401125.1. Classification (GTDB taxonomy): domain Bacteria; phylum Pseudomonadota; class Alphaproteobacteria; order Rhodobacterales; family Rhodobacteraceae; genus JAAEUB01. The sequence continues at coordinate 871 of CAYNXK010000222.1, read as the reverse complement.
GAGACATCCGGTAGGTAGGCAACATCATGAACCCGAAAACCAAGCGCAGAAATATTGCCATGCTCCACCTCAAACGGGGTCAGCACAATCTCTCCGCCAGCACCGCTGATTGCCACATCCCCGCTGATTGTGTGCAGGGTCAGAATCGGTGGATAGGGCGAGCTTTCGGGCTGCACAAAGGCATAGCCAAAGCGTGACAAAAGCGCGTCTTGCGTGGCCCCGTCGGCCCAGACTGGCAGGCGTATGCGCGTGTTGAAAACGATCTGGCGCAAATCATCAATGCCGTGCACGTGGTCGGCATGGCTGTGGGTGAACAGCACCGCATCAAGCCTGCCAATTCCGGCATCCAGAAGCTGGGCGCGCATGTCGGGCGAGGTGTCAATCAGCACCCGTGTTACGCCGTCCGCCGTCTTGCGCTCTACCAGAAGGGAGCAGCGGCGGCGCCTGTTTTTGGGGTTTTCCGGGTCGCAATCACCCCAGTTCCCCCCCAGTTCCCCCCCCAGGCGCGGCACCCCGCCCGATGAGCCGCAGCCCAGTATGGTGAAACTCAGTCGGGCCATTTATACCGCCTTCCAGGCGGCGGCCTTGCTGAATAGCCTATCAAAATTGGCCTGCGTCCGGGCGGCAAATTCAGTATATTCCAGTTCGAATATTTCGGCACCAACGCGGGCTGTATGGGCGGTGTAGGCTGGCTCATTGCGGCGGCCCCTATGCGGTGGCGGGGCCAGATAGGGCGCATCGGTCTCGACCAGTACGCGGTCTATCGGAGTGGCGGCGAAAATATCGCGCAGAGCCTGGCTTTTTGGAAAGGCGCCAATGCCTGACATGGACAAATAAAAGCCAAGTTCAAGAGCGTTGCGGGCCAGCGCCG
>CAYNXK010000221.1:0-3815 GCA_964401125.1 uncultured Aliiroseovarius sp. | reverse complement strand
CCGGGCTTTACATGATCTGCACCATGTCCAAACACGCCGCCGAGGCCAAGGGCTGCTCAGACGCCATGATGCTTGATTATCGCGGCTATGTGGCCGAGGCGACAGGCGCCAACATCTTTTTTGTGCGTGATGGCGAGGTGCACACGCCAACGCCCGATTGCTTCCTCAATGGCATTACAAGGCAAACCGTGATCGGCATGCTGAAAGAGCGCCAGATAAATGTGATAGAACGTCATATCATGCCTGATGAATTGGCTGATTTTGAGCAATGCTGGCTGACGGGTACCGCTGCCGAGGTGACGCCCGTGGGCCAAATTGGTGACTGGAACTTTGAAGTCGGGGCCTTGACGCGCGAAATCTCTGACGGCTACGAGAAATTAGTGCGCCAATGAGGCTTAACCCTTTCTGAACCCTGCGCCGCTATCCTGCTTTGGTCAAACAGATCAGGATAGTACCATGAAACGGCAACGCGGACTGATAATAGTGTTTGCCATCATCTTGGCGGTGACTCTGCCCACAATACTTTCTCTAACGTGGCACCAGATAACAGGTGATCCCCGACTGCGGCCACTCAGTATCACCGAGGAGAACCTGCGCTCCTTCCAAGGCCGCCCTGCCGGGGTTAATATTGTAGCAATTGTTGATTGGGATGAGGCCCGTTCGGGGCAGCTGAGTCAACAGGACATGCAGAACACCCTGACCCGCGCTTTTAAGGCAAAGGGCGTTGACGTTTATGTGACTTTTCGCGCCGGTGGCTCTGGCACTTTCGTTACCTACGAGATTGGGTCATCAACCATAGGGCCATACCCGCAAAACCGCGCGGCACAGGGCATTATTGCTGCGGTTGATGCCTACCGGATGAACGCCCCCCGTCAACCTTGATCGGCAAGGCGGCTCAAGGCCCAGCGGGCGGCATCGGCCAGCACCGGGTCAGGATCTTCTGCCAAGGGAAGCAATGCTGTTATCAACGCCTTGTCACCGGAATTACCAATGGCATAGGCAACATTACGCAAAAACCGGGTGCGGCCAACGCGTTTGACCGGTGATCCTGCAAACTTCGCCCGGAAAGCCGTATCATCCAAAGCGGCCAGCCCTGCCAAATCGGGAGCCACAAGGTCCGCGCGTGCGCTATACCGCGCCTCAGAAGCTGCCACCGCGAATTTGTTCCACGGACAGGCAGCCAGGCAATCGTCGCACCCGTAGATGTGGTTGCCAAGAAGCGGGCGCAGGGCGACGTCAACCACGCCTTTATGCTCGATTGTCAGGTAGGAAATGCAGCGCCGCGCATCCAACTGGTACGGTGCCGGAAAAGCGTTTGTCGGGCAGACATCTAGGCAGGCGGTGCAAGCGCCGCAATTGTCCCGCCCCGGCATGTCCACTGGTAAATCCAGCGTGGTAAAAATGGCGCCCAAAAAAAACCAACTGCCCAGATCGCGGCTGACCAGATTGGTGTGCTTGCCCTGCCAGCCAAGCCCCGCCACTGCCGCCAACGGTTTTTCCATCACCGGGGCTGTATCGACAAAGACCTTGATCTCGCCGCCTGCTTCTTCAAGCAACCAGCGCCCCAGCCGCTTCAGGCGCTTTTTCACAATATCGTGGTAATCGCGGTTCTGGGCATAAACGCTGATTGCGCCCCTATCTGGCTGCGCCATGACCGCCATCGGATCATGATCAGGCGTATATGGTTCGGCCAGCATGATCACTGAGCGCGCCTCGGGCCACAATGCCGCTGGATTACCACGCCAATGCATGCGCTCGGCCATCCAAGCCATATCTCCATGCCGGCCCTTGCTGACAAATTCTGCCAGCCGTGCGGCTATTTCAGGTACTGCGTCAGGGCGGCAAATGCCGATACTGGCAAAGCCCTCCTCAAGGGCGCGTTGTTTGACAATTTCCTTGAATTGCCCGGATTGAACCCCGGCTTCGGTCATTAAAAATCCAAGTCCGCATAATGCTGGGATGGCGGAAAGCCGGAAACCTGATCTGCCAGCAGCGAGCGAAATGCCGGGCGTGATTTAATCTTGGCGTACCATTCACGCACATTCTCGTTGCGGTTCCAGTCCACATCCGAAATGTAGTCCAGCGCCGACAAATGCGCGGCAGCGGCAAAATCTGCCAGCGACATCTGGTCACCTGCCAGCCAGCGGCGCTGATCCAGCAGCCAGCCCATGTAATCAAGGTGATACTTTATTGCCTTGCTACCCTCTTTCACATTACGTGAATCTGGTGGCTGCCCCATGATCTTTTTGTGTACCCGCTCATATAAAAGTTTGGCAGTCACCTCATGGTGAAACTTGTCGTCAAACCAGGTGACCATGCGCCGCACCTCAAAGCGGCCCTCGGCATCGGATGGCATCAGTGGCGGGTTCGGGTGGCGCTCCTCAAGGTATTCGCAAATGGCAGCACTTTCCGCCATGGTTTTGGAGCCCATGCGCAGTATAGGCACTTTTCCGGCCGGATTACGGCGCAAAAATTCTGCGCTTTGCTCCCAATAGCGTTCTTCAACCAACTCAACCTCGATCTTCTTTTCTGCCAAGGAAAGGCGAACCTTGCGGCTGGCGGGGGATAGGGCGAAATGGAACAATCGGTTCATATTGGCTCTGCTCAAGTTAACTTTGTACTCTATTGCCGTGAAACCGGCGTCAGTTCAATCCTCGAAACAAGCTGAGCGGCCATCTGCGAGGATTGTTGCCGCCCCGGCCTCTATAGAGGCAGCCCGGCGGCGCTGACTTTGTGAGGGGTGGGATGCCGAGCGGGCTTTCGGATTGGGTAGAACCGAGGCCAGCAAAGCCGCCTGACGCGGGGTCAGGGCCTCTGGCCCCCTGTCAAAATAGTGGCGTGCGGCAGCTTCAATGCCAAAAACCCCCTCATCGAATTCAGCAATATTCAGATAAATCTCGATAATGCGCCGCTTGCTCCAAACAGCTTCGACCATAGGTGTCACCGTTGCTTCCAGCGCTTTGCGCAGCCATGAACGACCATGCCATAAGTAGACATTTTTCACAACCTGTTGGGTTATCGTCGAGCCGCCGCGCCCGTTACCCTCCTCAAGGGCGGCTCGAATCGCGGCCATATCAAAGCCAAAATGGCTGCAAAAATTCGCATCTTCCGCCGCCACCACAGCGCGCGCCATATAGGGAGATATTTCCTCCAACGGCACCCATTGCTGGTCTATATAGCCCAAGCGGGCCTTTTCTGACAAAATATAAGGTGTGGTTGGCGGATTAAACACCACATAGGCTGAAATCCAGAGCAGCATCAGCGCAATCACCATAAGCCCCAGCCAGCGTAGCCACCGCCACAACCAACGCAGAGGGTTTACAGAAGGCGACCCAAACATTGTAAGACGCGCCTGTTTCTTTCGCCCTGACGACTTGCGCTTTGCCCCCGGCTTGCGAGAACCTGTTCGTTTTTTGGATTTGCTGGCCATTTTTCTTTTTGACCAGACGTATGCCTGTGGTCAAGGCTGAAGTGGTTCTGCTTTTCCACCTTGTGGCACTGTTTGTATAAGATTTTTCAATAGGTTGCGGGGTGGTTACGCTTGGCCTGGGCGGAATTCACGGGGTTATGCCGCGTTCGGGAGGACCGTTTTGGCTACAAGGGTGGTAAATATATTGTCAAAAATTCCCGCCTTCGACCAGCGTATGAGCCTGTTATATAACGTTTTATGTGGTCCATAGACCTCCGGCGCATCCCGCCAGCGAAGCCCATTTCGTATCACATGGATGATACCGCTGACGACCTTGCGATCTGAAGTGGTCCTGCTTGATAAAGTAGCCTAAGTTTTGAACAAAACATTCTCCGGTAAACCCGGA
>CAYNXK010000220.1:0-3817 GCA_964401125.1 uncultured Aliiroseovarius sp. | reverse complement strand
CGGCTCGTAAAAATGGCTCTCGTTGATAATGGCGGCAATGCGGTCATAGACATCATTATTTGTCAGAATCGCGCCCAGAAGCTGCTGTTCCGCCTCAATATGGTGGGGCATGGATTCGGCCGCTTCGCCACCCTCCTGATTGCCTTGAATAGCGCTGAATTCGTTCATTTGCTGCCCCATACTGCCCCCCATACTGCCTGCCAAGGGTTTATGCCAAGCCGCTTCCCGGTTCAAATTGTATCTTTTTGTGGAAAAGCCTGTGCATAACCCGACCTTACCATATTTTCTGTGGATTGTCGCCTTTACCCCAACATCTTGGGGGTTGGCCGGTTATTTACGCGCATCCTGCCAGGCGCGTGGGGCATTTAGAAAGGCCTCGACTTCATCCAGCATTGATTTGTTAAAGCTGCCTTGCGCGCGCGCTTCCGCCAGCACATCGGCCCATGTGCATAGGTAATGCAGCTGAACCCCATGATCCGTCAGCATTTTTTCAGTTTCCGGGAAAATTCCGTAGTAAAAAATCACCGCCGTATGGCCACAAGTGGCCCCCGTGGCGCGAATCGCGTCAACAAAGCTAAGCTTTGATCCGCCATCGGTGGTCAGGTCTTCCACCAGCAACACCCGCTGGCCTTCACGCATGACCCCTTCGATGCGCGCGCCGCGCCCGTGGCCTTTGGGTTTTTTCCTCACATAGGTCATGGGAAGGGCCAGCCGCTCGGCCATCAAAGCCGCATAGGGAATACCTGCGGTCTCCCCCCCTGCAATATTGTCAAAAGCCTCAAACCCGGCATTGCGCATTACGGTAACTGCCATGAAATCCATCAATGTGCTGCGGATGCGCGGATGGCTAATTGGCGTGCGGCAGTCAATATAAGTCGGGCTGGGCAAGCCCGAGGACAGCGTGAAAGGTTGGTCAGAGTTGAAATGTACTGCCTTGATTTCCAACAACATTCTTGCCGTCAGGCGGGCAATTTCGGCTTTATCCGGAAAGCTGGTGGGGATCATGTAGCCACGCTCCAATGCAGATCAAATCCAGGGTCAAACAGGGTGACTGGCCCGTCATCGCTGTTGATATGTGGTGGATAAGCAAGTGGCGCACCCTTGGTCAGGGTGATCTGCGCATCATTCACCGGCAGGCCGTAAAAGCCGGGGCCATTCAGTGAAGTGAAGGCTTCCAGCTTGCCCAGCGCGCCCTCCTGCTCAAAGACTTCTGCAAGGCAGGACATGGTGTTGCTGGCGCTGAAAATACCGGCGCAGCCACAGGCGCTTTCCTTATCACCGTCCAGATGCGGCGCTGAATCGGTGCCCAGAAAAAACCGGGTGTCGCCAGAAGTGGCGGCGGCCCTCAGGGCAAGGCGGTGGCGCTCGCGTTTGGCTACAGGCAGGCAATAGTAATGCGGCTTGATCCCGCCCACAAGAATGTGGTTGCGGTTGATAATAAGGTGGTGCGTGGTGATAGTGGCGGCGAGGTCTTTATCGGCGCTTTTCACGTAATCCACGCCGTCGCTTGTGGTGATATGCTCCATGATCACCCGCAAGCCCGGTGTGGTCCGGCGGATCGGGTCAAGCACGCGGGTAATGAACACCGCCTCGCGGTCAAAAATGTCCACTTGCGCATCGGTGACCTCACCATGCACACAAAGCGGCAGGCCAATCTCACTCATGCGTTCCAGAACGCCGCGTATCTTGTCGAAGTTAGCCACACCACTGGCAGAATTGGTGGTGGCCCCCGCCGGATAAAGCTTTATCGCGGTAATCAGCCCGGAAGCATGGGCGGCGGCCACGTCATCCGGGTCTGTATCTTCAGTCAGATACAAGGTCATCAACGGCATGAAATCCATGCCCGCAGGCAGGGCAGCCATGATGCGGGTGCGGTAGGCAAGCGCATCGGCCCCAGTCACCACGGGCGGCACCAGATTGGGCATGATAATGGCGCGGGCAAAATGGCGGGCGGTTTCCGGCAACACGGCCTTGAGCATCGCGCCATCGCGCAGGTGCAAATGCCAGTCATCGGGGCGGCGGATTGTCAGGTTTTTGGTCATAGGCAAAAGGATAGCCCGTTGCAGGCATTTGGGCCAGAGGCAATCAGCCGTAAAACGGCTCGACCACCGCAAAATCATCTGCTGGGGGATCCGCCAACCAGCCTTGGCTCGGGCTGGCTAATACAGGGGCCGAAAAACCACCAGGCTGGCTTTGGTCTTGGCGTAATATACGCACCTGTTTCATCTGGCGGGTTTTATAATATTTCGAATCACCAAGGATAGCCTGCGGCAGGCGGGATTTGATGAACCTCCGGCTTTGGCTTTCGCATATCTGGATTTGGTGAAATGGGCCAGAACGCTCGTGCGGCCCGGCGCGGCCAAGAAAGTAGTGGCACAGCTCAGTTTCACGCGCCCTTAGCGCTCTGATCTGGGCACGCAGCTCAAAAAGCTCTTCAACCGGGTGGACAATGCCGCGCCCAGCCCATTTCTCTGGGGTCTGTTCCATGCCCCGAACCTGTCACAGCAAGGTTAACGCTCAGTGAAATCTACTTATTTTTGCGTCTGCCGCAGGGCTTTAATCTGCCCCAGCGCTCGCATTCTGGCCTTGTGGAACCTTGGCGCTTTCAGGCGTTTAACCACGCTGTTTGCCAGCCACAGCACCAGTTGCGGGCGCTTTGCTGTCTCCAGAATGTCCAGCAGCCGGCGCAGATAGGGAAAGTAGCGGCGCCGCGCCCGGTAAAGGCGGCTAAAGGTAGCGGCGTCAAGGGTGCCCGCAGCGGCGGCCTCTATCAGAAGTGGCAGTATTTTCATGGTGACAAGCGCGTGTTCAAGCCGTGGCCCTATCAGACGGCAGTGCAGAAGGGTAATGTTTTCGCCGCTAAAAAGCGCTACATGCATAGCGTCTTCGCGGATTTCCGGGTCATGAATGATAAACACCTGTTCGGCGTTCTCGCACATATCCGGGGCATAGCCGTAGCGGTCAGTAAACGAGGTGCGGCGCATTTTGGGAAAGCGTTTGTCCCAGCCAGCGCAGGCAGGGTCCAGCGTGGCTTGCGGGGCAATAGCTAGCACGGTGGCATCAGGAGCCACCAGCGAGAACGCCGCCGCCGCATAGCCGCCCATGCCAGCGCCGTAAAACACCACCCGGTCAAAGTCTTCAAAAAACCCGTCATCCACCAGCCGGTCGAAATATCCGAATACGGCCGGGTCGCGAAACCATGTATCATCATGGGCAATAAGGCAGAGGTTGGACCAGCCGTTATCCTCGGTCAAACGCCAGCCGAGCGGGCGGCCATCGGCATCCTCAGAACGAATGCTAGCGGCCGTCTCAAAGGTTACCAGCAGCGTGGTGCCGGAGTCACTCAGAACTACCGAATGGCGTGCGCCAAGTGGCTCGAAATAACCGCGCTCCTCGCCTAAATCCTCCAGCTTCTCAAGCCAGTTGGAAAAATCTGCATTGCTAGATTTTTCATCACCTATATCTCTATTGAAGCCCACTCTTAGTTCCTTTTCATCCCAGAAAAAACCATGTGTTCATGTACCTGTGATGGCTTAGAGAGTGTAACGCGGACAAAATCCGGGAAGCAATATGGCAATTCAGGGATTTTTGGTTAATTTTTCCTTAAGAAATGATTAATAGTTTCCAGCCAAGGGTTAATCTTCCTGTGAGTGCTTTATTTTAGCATATTTGAACAGTCTTTGGGCCAAAAGCAGCGGCACCGGCCTTGCGGGAGGTGACATGATCAAGCGGCCTAGGAGCGCGCGATTTGGCTCCTCGCCAAGCAGGGTTTCCAGCCGGAATTGGCGCCACGCTACTGCCTCTGCGTGCAGTTTTT
>CAYNXK010000219.1:0-3839 GCA_964401125.1 uncultured Aliiroseovarius sp. | reverse complement strand
AAGCGCATTGCCATTGTCGGGGCTGGGCCTGCCGGGCTGTCTGCGGCACTGGTGGCGGCAGAGCGCGGCCATCAGGTTACGTTGTTTGACAAGGCGCATGAGGTCGGCGGCCAACTTAACATGGCGAAAATGGTGCCGGGCAAGGAAGAATTTCATGGGCTGGTGGAATGGTACAAAACCATGCTGCAAAAGCGCAGCGTTGAGCTGCAGCTGGGCCGCGCGGCCGGACTGGCTGACCTGCAGGGCTTTGACGAGATCGTGGTGGCCACTGGCGTCACCCCACGCGACCCTGGCATCAAAGGCCAGGAGGCGGCCAATGTGCTGTCTTATATAAATGTGCTTAGGGATGGTGCCGAGGTTGGGCCGCAGGTGGCCATTATTGGCGCTGGCGGTATCGGCTTTGATGTGGCCGAGTTTTTGACAACCGGTGACAGCCCCACTGAAGACCCGGTCGCATGGCGGCGCGAATGGGGGGTGTGTGACCCGGCCCAAAACCGTGGCGGCCTGTCTCCGGAAGGGCCGCAGCCAGAGCCGCCTGTGCGTGACGTGGTGCTGCTGCAACGCAAACCCGAGCGCCTTGGCAAACGGTTGGGAAAAACCACCGGCTGGATCCACCGGGCGGCGCTGAAAATGAAGAATGTGAAAATGCTACCGGGGGCCAATTACGAGCGGATTGATGCGGACGGACTGCATATCAGCTTTGGTGAAGCACGTGAAAACCCCGAACTTATTGCCGCCGATACCATCGTGCTGTGCGCCGGCCAACTTAGCAATAGGGCGTTGGCGGATAAGCTTGAAGCGGCGGGTATTGACTGTCATGTTATCGGTGGTGCCGATGTGGCCGGGGAGCTGGATGCAAAACGTGCCATAGATCAGGGCGTACGGCTGGCTGCAACATTGTGAAAGCCCTGGCCTGAAGTCGATACAAAAAGGACGCTAACCCATGCTGAGCAAGGAAAGCTTTGAAATTGCAAAAATTTATGTGCCGGCAAAGCGTTTGAAAACACTTGATGCCACCAAGGTGCAGATGCTTGCTGAAAATATTCTGGAACAAGGCCAACTGACTCCGATCCGCTTGCGCGCCGGCAAAGGCCGGTTTGTTCTGACAGAAGGCCTGCACCGGCTGGAAGCACTCAAAGCGCTGGGTGAAACCCATATTGAGGGCTATCTGGTGCATGCACAGCTACACTAAAGCGCTTTGCATTTAATCTGAGCCACATATTGGATGCAAAACGCCCACAACACTTAGAGGGCGCGGGCCTTTTCCATTTTACCTGACACAGGAAAAACGCAAAAGGCTTTAGCTGTCTAACGCCTTTCAAGGCTGCGCCTAATCTGCCGGGCTGTTGCCTTATTGTGCCAGAATGGCCTGTAAGCCTTCCCGATAGGTGGGGTAGCGCAGCCTGACCCCAAGCTCAGATTTGATCCGCGTGTTGCGGACTCTCTTTGACTCGGCATAGAAGCTGCGCGCCATCGCTGTCATCTTGGCCCTGTCATAATCCTCAGCTGGCGGAATGGGCAGGTGCAACAATTCGGCTGCGTATCCCAGCACATCTTCCGGCGGGGCAGCCATGTCATCGCAGACATTGTAGACGCGCCCTGGATTGGGAGCGGCCATTGAGGCCATCAGAACTTGCGCAATATCTTCCACATGGATGCGCGAGAACACCTGACCGGGCTTGATGATACGCCGCGCCGTGCCGCGCCTGACCTTGGCAAACGGTCCCCGACCCGGCCCGTAAATGCCCGCTAGCCGGAAAATATGCAGGGGCAGGCCAGTTTTTGCCGCTAAAGCCTGCCAGTTGGCCTCAGCCTGCATCCGTAACTCACCGCGCCTTGTGGCTGGGGACAGGGGTGTTTTTTCATCAACCCAACCGCCTTGATGGTCGCCATAAACACCGGTTGTGGACAGGTAGCCAAGCCACTCGGTCTGATCCGAAACACTCTCTAATATGGCGGAAAAAGCGTTTAATACCGGATCACCACTCTCATCGGGCGCAATGGATACGAGAATATGGGTTGCGGCATTGATTGCCTCATGCAAATCTATACCGGGCCAACACAGAAGCTCTGTCCCGGGTATGTTTTGCACCTCATCCCGCGTTGTCCCGATGACGCGCCAGTTTTCAGAGGCAAGCTCTGCCGCCAATGCCCGCGCCGTGTAGCCAAAACCAAAAATCAAAAGTGTGTTCATCTTCCTATCCCGACTCTGCTGACTGACCAGACATTTTTGGCATTGGACAACCTAGCTAAATCTATCGCCAATATAATACAAGCTAAGCTCCATCAGCTATACCGAGAAACTTGCTCTCCTAGACATAGCCAATTCTGCCTTGAGCACAGCACTGAATGCATGGCCTAAGCAGCAATGCAAAATGCCCGGGTGACAAACGTATTACCGCAGGCCTGTAAATAATAGAAGGGAGCCATTGAAACACCTGCATAGGTAGCTGTACAGTAAGATTTTCAGGGCGTTTCAAGCCTCAATCTCCCTAGCTGTCAGGAGAAATGAAGATGCTGCCACGTTGGAAACTCATCCGGGAACTTGAGCGCCTTAAGGGGCAATTGTGGCAGATTCCGTGGTATCTGTATGGGCCGCCGCACAAGGCTTTACATGACTTGCGAAGGCAGCAACGCTTGGAAATCACCGCTGGGCAGCAGGAACTTGGTGATGATTTGGCGATACTTCTGATCTTCCAGCCAAAGGGCGTTTTGAAATCCACCCTCGACCAGATCGACTACCTTACCTCTCAAGGTATTTCTGCCCTTGTTGTCTCAAACGCGCCACTTAGCAAAACCGATCTGTCTGAACTCACCTCGCGCGCCTATCGGGTCATGCAAAGACCCAACTACGGGCATGATTTTGGCGGCTACCGGGATGGCATTTTACATTTTCTGGAGATGGGAATAAGGCCGCGCAATCTTTTCATCATAAATGACAGCATCTGGTTCCCGGTAACTGACGGTGCCGATTTGATCAAGACCGCACGCCTTCATCCTGCTGATTTGTACGGCATCAGCTATGCCAAACATGCGCGCAAACCGTACCTGAACCACATTCAATCCTACTTCCTGCGGTTCAATCAAAAAACTGTATCCAACCCGTTCTTTGAAACCTACTGGCGCACGATGCCGGTTTCCAGCAACCGCTATACAGTGATCCGAAAATGCGAGATGGGCCTGACAAACGCGTTCCGCTCGCGCGGATTTTCGGTGGGGTGTCTATATGATTTCGACACAACATTAGATCGGGTCCTGTCTCTTTCACCGCCCGAGTTTGAAGAAGTGATCGCGCATCTCATTGAAGTTGAATCGAGCTTCAAAGACATGTTCGCCGCCGTAAAGAATGGTGCAGGCAAGAATTGGCAAGAGGATGTCAAAGAGCTGCTGGTGCAGCGCAATACAGGCATACCCTTCCTGACTCTGCACCCGAGAACCATGCTTACCCACCTCAAGTCGCCAATTCTGAAAAAAGACCGCAAGGGACCGTACAAGGTGCAGCGCGCAGAAATCCGGCGGCTTGGCCTGATGGATCACTTGTCCGGCAGTATCGCTGAAGAAATACGTGACTGGGACAGCCCGCAATAGGCGATTCATGCCCCGCAATGTCGGGCTGCAGGTGCATGCCCTTTAGGAGAAACCGCAAGTGAAACAGAAAACCTCACGCCACGGTACGGACGGTCGGACAATCTAAATCGCGCGGGACGACCCCGGTGCGCTCTATGACGCAGAGCATTACAATGAAGGCTGCCCGGATGAATATGATCAACCGGTATTGCCAAGTTGTTTGTTTGGTGTGACAGCACTATGCCAAAGGTATGAAAACATCGAACCATATG
>CAYNXK010000218.1:0-3882 GCA_964401125.1 uncultured Aliiroseovarius sp. | reverse complement strand
CAATCGCTGGTAAACATCGCTGCCTTTCAAGTCATCATCCCGCTCCGCCAGCAGATCATAGGGGGGTGTGCAGTCCTTGTCGGTCAGGCTGCCGTCGGCCCCGGCGTTGAGCAGCGCTTCTATCGCCCCGGGCGTTCCAAACCCTGCCGCAAAATGCAGGGGGGTCATGCCGTCTCCGTCACGCGCGTCGGTGTCGATATCGGCAATTGCCGCGGCAATCTGCGCCGCTGTTGCCGTCTGCCACCAGTCATAGTCGCACAAATCGGTGCAGGTCTGGGCCATTGCGGCGCTTGTCATCATCAGGGCGGTGGCGGTGGCGATCAAAATGTTTCGCATTTTCTTCTCCGATGGGGGAACGGGGGTTTTGCTGCCGACAGGATAACAGAGCCTCCCCTCTGCCGAAAGCCGCCCCTCTTTGCCCGTGGCGGGTTTTTTCTTGTCCGTCGGCAGGGTTTCGGGCCATGATGCGGCAAAACATCAAGGGCAGGCGCGCATGAATCCTGAAGTTGAACACATACTCAAGCGGCTACGGCTGGGTCGTCCGGTGCAGAGCCGGGCCGTGGAACTGACCCATGCGCGGATTGGCGAACGCCGGGTGGTTTTCTGCACCGACATGGAAAATGATCCGGTGCAGCGCAACCACCGGCGCGGCAATTTCTATGAAGCCAAAGAGCTGAACGGGCTGAAAGGGGTGTTTGCCAAGGGCGGCACTTTTGTTGATATCGGTGCCAATGTCGGCAACCACAGCCTCTATGCGGCGCTGTTTCTGGGTGCTGCGCGGGTGCTGCCGTTTGAGCCGAACCCGCTGGCATACCGGCTGCTGGTGCAAAACGTGCTGCTGAACGGGCTCGAGGCCGTGGTTGATTTGTCAAAGCTTGGGGTCGGCTTGTCTGACACCGAAGAAGGCGGCTATGCTATGGAGCAGCGGGAACGCAATCTGGGCGGCGCCAAGATGCTGGCCGGGGAAGGCAGGTTGCAGGTCTATCGTGGAGATACCCTGCTCGCGGGCGAAAAGCCGGCAATGATCAAAATAGACGTTGAGGGCATGGAGATGGCGGTGCTGGCCGGCCTGGAGGGCGTGTTGAAGAAGCACAAACCCGTGTTGCTGGTTGAGGTCGATAATGAGAACGAAGCCGGGTTCATGGACTGGGTCAAGGGAGCCGGCTATGAGGTGGCCGAGACTGTACAGCGTTACCGGCTGAACAAAAACCACCTGCTGAAGCCGAAAGGCGGGGTTAAGGCCGCCAAAGTCATGAAGAAAGCACCCAAAACCAAGGCTGCTTGACCGCGTGCCTGCAGGATACAGATGCCTGATTCACGCGGCAAAACGTTACAATATGTAAACAACTTCGTGATTTGAATTGCTTTGGCTTTGCCCCGCTGTCTGATTAACTCATGATCAGGTGTGAACAGGAGAAGCACATGCGTAGCCACTACAAAAGCGATTTAAAGTATTCGCAAGTAACCCCGAAAGCTGATTTTCTGAACCGGCGGCAAATTATGGCCGGGCTGGCCTCGTTTGGTGGGGCCGCCGCACTTGGCTCGATTGCCGGGCCGGGTTTTGCGGCAAGTAGGTTTTCCACCGATGCCACGCCAAATTCACTGGCAGAGATCACCAGTTACAACAACTTCTATGAATTTGGCACCGGCAAGGAAGACCCGGCAAAGCATGCTCATATGCTGACAACTGATCCCTGGTCGGTTCAGGTTGATGGTTTGGTGGACAAGCCCGGCACTTATGATCTGGCAGATTTGTTGAAGGGCATGGAGATAGAAGAGCGTATCTACCGTTTTCGCTGTGTCGAGGGCTGGTCCATGGTGATCCCGTGGAATGGCTTTCAGCTTAGTCATCTGCTCGACAAGCTTGGTGTGCAGCCCGCTGCGAAATACGTTTATTTTGAAACCTTGGTGCGGCCCGAAGAAATGCCGGGCCAGAGGCGGGCTATTCTTGACTGGCCCTACCGCGAGGGGCTGCGGCTGGACGAGGCCATGCACCCGCTGACCCTGATGGCAACCGGCATATACGGTGAAGACATCGCCAACCAGAACGGCGCACCCATGCGGCTGGTGGTGCCGTGGAAATATGGCTTCAAGTCGATCAAGTCGATCGTGCGGATATCATTGGTGGACAAGCAACCCGAAGCGACCTGGAATATGCAAAACCCCGGAGAATACGGTTTTTACTCAAACGTGAACCCCGAGGTCAGCCATCCGCGCTGGTCACAGGCCACTGAGCGCCTGATTGGCGGCGGCTTGTTTGCCCGGCGTCAGGAAACCTTGATGTTCAATGGCTATGGCGATCAGGTGGCGCATATGTATGAGGACATGGACCTGACGAAGTATTTCTGAGCATGCCCCAATTATCCGCAACCATAACCTGCCCTGAATGCGCTTATGCCGCGCGCGAGGTGATGCCGACAGATGCCTGCCAGTGGTTTTATGAATGTAAGGGGTGTGCCGTAGTGTTGCGGCCCAAACCGGGAGATTGCTGCGTTTACTGTTCTTATGGGGATGTAGCCTGCCCACCAGTTCAGGAAGGTAAATCCTGCGGCGCATGAGCATTTTCCGAAAAATCAACGCTGTGTTGCGCCCTATACCACCCTGGCTGCTCTATCCGGTTGCCGTGTTGCCGCCTGCTTGGCTGTTGTATCAGGGCATGACTGGTGGGCTGGGGGTTGATCCGGTGAAAGCGCTGGAGCATGAACTTGGTAAGCTCGGGCTTCAGGTTCTGCTGACGGCCCTGCTGGTGACACCCCTGCGCCGCTTCACTGGTATAAGCCTGCTGAAATTTCGCCGCGCCATGGGGCTGATCGGATTTTTCTATATTTTCCTGCATTTGCTGGTCTGGCTGCTGCTGGATGTGCAGATACTTAGCCAGATATGGGCCGATATTCTGAAACGCCCCTATATTACCATTGGCATGGCAGCTTTTGCGCTGATGCTGCCGCTGGCAGTGACCTCAAATAACTTATCGCTGCGCAGGATGGGCGCGCGCTCATGGCGGCGCTTGCATAAACTGACTTACATCGCGGTTCTTCTGGGCGGCGTGCATTATGTTATGATTGGCAAAGTCTGGGAGCCGGAGGCCATGATCTACCTGGCGCTTATTGTGCTGCTTCTGGCGACTCGGCTGCGGCTGCGTGGGAATCGGCGCGTGCCGGGCCAAAGTTTGCCCTGAACAAATTGTAGAATCACCGATTCACCGGCGATACGCATGAGAATCGCCTATATTGTGGGTCTCATCGCCCGAATACATAGACGCGGCTCGGGCTTTTCTGTGGATAAGGCATGGCTCGCGGATTGATTCCCGAAAGCAGAGCTAATCTTGTTGCTTTTTAGGCCTAAGAACAGATTAAAAATTGCGCAAATATGCGGATTTATTGAGTAAATCAGGGCATTTCAAAAAAACCTCAGATTTCTGCAAAAAACTACTTGCGGCCCCCAGCACAGCGGCCTAAACAGCCCTCACCGGCGGCGCAGAGATGCTCCAACGGGGCGCCAGACGAACCAGAGAGTAGCCGAGAGGGACTTGAAAGTAACGAGGTGCAAGACTAGATAATAGAAGATGTTACAGGCGGGGCGCGCCAAAAGTTAGGGCGCATCTCGGTTTGTGTTGTCTTCGTGCTCTTTGAAATTGATGATATCTGAAGAGATATGTGGGCGGTTTGGTTCATTCGATGAACAACACTGCACATATGTCGCGCTACTAGAACTTCGGTTCGATTATGTAGTGTCAGCTTCACTGTTTGGACGGCTTCTTGTTTTCTTATGAAAACCCGAAGCACAACAAACAGAGACGTTTTGTTTGAACAACAAAACATATGTGCAAGGTTCGAACGTCAAGGATAAGCAAGCAATTGCTTTTCAACTTGAGAGTTTGAT
>CAYNXK010000217.1:0-3916 GCA_964401125.1 uncultured Aliiroseovarius sp. | reverse complement strand
CACACGAGGCTCGCCGCTGGCTTTGGCACAGGCACATGACACCCGTGCCCGCCTGATGGCCGCCTTCGCGCTGCCAGAGGCGGCCTTTGCCATCAAAGTCATCAAAACCACCGGCGACCGGGTGCAGGACCGGCCTTTGAGCGAGATCGGCGGCAAAGGCCTGTTCACCAAGGAAATTGAGGAAGAGCTGCTTGCCGGCATTATCGATATTGCGGTGCATTCCATGAAGGATATGCCGGTGGCCCAGCCTGCCGGGTTACTGCTGGATTGTTACCTTGAGCGCGAGGATGTGCGTGATGCCTTTGTATCGCTAAACTTTTCAGGGCTGCACGATTTACCTAAAGGGGCCATGGTCGGCACATCGTCTTTGCGCCGAAAATCCCAGATACTGCATGCGCGGCCTGACCTCAAAGTGGTCGAATTTCGCGGCAATGTGCAGACCCGGATGCGTAAGCTGGGCGCAGGCGTGGCGCAGGCGACCTTTTTGGCCATGGCCGGGCTAAACCGCCTGCGCATGGACGTGCCAAAGACCCCGATCAACCCGGAAGACATGCTGCCGGCGGTGGCGCAGGGCGCAATTGGCATCGAGCGGCGCAGGGATGACCAGCGTGCCGCCCATATGCTCGCCGCCATTCACCACATTGAAACCGGCCAGCGCCTAGCCGCCGAGCGCGCCTTTCTTGCTGCCCTCGATGGCTCTTGCGAAACACCGATCGCCGGGTTGGCCGAGCTTGATGGCACCACCTTGCGGCTGCGCGGGGAGATACTGCGCATTGATGGCTCCGAGGCTCTGGCGGATGAAATCAGCGGCCCCGTTGAGGAGGCCGCTGCGATGGGTCAGGCTTTGGCGCAGAGCCTGTTGACGCGCGCCGGGGAAGGGTTTTTTGACTGGCGCTAATCCCGCGTCACGCCCGGAATACCTGAGCGCGTAAAATCAGCGCCCGTTTCATGCCCGTTATTACCGCCCAGCGGATCAGCACCAAAGCGGTTGCCACCGTCGCTGCCCTTGCTGGCCCACCAGACGATCAGCAGGATAGGGCCGATGATCGGCACCATAACAATCCAATACCACCAGCCGGAGCGGTCGGTGTCATGCAGGCGGCGCACCATAACCGAGATGCTGGGCAGAAAGGCTGCCAGCATGAAAAGCGAGGCAAGCATGATTAATGTTGACAGTCTGATCGGGTCCACAAGGCCATCCAGCGTGGTACCAACTATGCTAACCAGCATGGGAGAAAGAATCGAAAGAACGATGAACCCCACATAATAGAAGAGCGTGAACCACCAGAACTCGGACCTTTGAGCACGGCCAGAAAAGGTGACATACTTACTGAAACAGGTTTTTACCGCCGTCATGAAGTTCATTCTCGTTCCCCCTAAAGAATCTCCAATACCACAGAATAAGGCGTTTGTTGGCGGGCAAATCAGCTCAAAAGTGATCGGGGGCTATTTTTTGCCAATCCGTGGCTCCTGACCGGCAATAAGCCGCGAAATGTTGTGGCGGTGGCGCAGGAAGATCAACAAAGCGAGGGCGACCAGAAGCGCCCACATTCCCGGCAGGCCCAATAGCCATGCCATGAGCGGCGACAGGGCCGCCCCCACCAATCCGCCCAACGATGAGATGCGCGTAATTGCCACTACTGCCAGCCAAATGCCCACAGCCGCCAGCCCCAGCGGCCAGGCCAGTGCCAGCAATGTGCCCAGCCATGTGGCCACGCCCTTGCCGCCCTTAAAGCCCAAAAACACCGGGTAGCAATGGCCGAGAAACGCCATGAACCCTGCCAGTTGCGCGGCATCCTCGCCCAAAGTGGCCCGCGCCAGCAGCACCGCGAAGGCCCCCTTGCCGGCGTCCAGCACCAGCGTCAGGAACGCCGCCAGCTTGTTGCCGGCGCGAAGCACGTTGGTGGCGCCAATATTGCCCGATCCTATTTTGCGAATGTCGCCCAGCCCGAACATGCGCGCCATGACCACACCGAAAGGGATGGAGCCAAGCAAATAGGCCGCCAGCGCTACCAGCGCGAGCATCAGGGGGACGGTGGTGATGTCAGGCATTCTGGCCTCCGAAAACCCGCGCACCGGCAACCCATGTGCCCAGAACCCGGCCTTGCATCCGCGCCCCGTCAAAGGGTGTGTTCTTGGATTTTGATTTCAGTTTGAAACGGTCCAGCACAAAGGGTGTGTCAGCGTCAAACAGTACCAGATCGGCAGGCGCCCCCGTCGCCAGCCGCCCGCCCGGCAGGCCCAGCCGTTTGGCCGGGTTCAGCGACAAGGCGCGCCAGAGTTTTGGCAGAGTGATGGCCTCGGCATGGACCAGCCTGAGCGCGGCGGGCAGCAGGGTTTCCAGCCCGACAGCACCGGACGCGGCCTCCTCATAAGGCAGGCGCTTGCTTTCCTCATCCTGCGGCGTGTGCATGGAGCAAATCACATCAATCAGCCCCGAAGCCACGGCCTCGACCATGGCCATGCGGTCATCCTCGCTACGCAATGGCGGCTTCAGCTTGAAAAACGTCCGGTAATCGCCCACATCCAGCTCATTCAGGGTCAGGTGATGAATGTTGACCCCGGCGCTCACATCCAGCCCGCTCGCCTTGGCGCGCGCGAGGGCTGGCAGAGCGGCGGCGGTGGAAAGCGCATCGGCATGATAGCGCGCGCCCGCCATCTCGACCAATGCCAGATCACGCTCCAGCCCCATGCGCTCGGCCATGGGCGAGACGCCGGGCAAGCCACGCAGGGTTGCGAACTTACCCGAGGTGACGGCAGCGCCCTTTGAGAGGGTAGGCTCCTGCGGATGCGCCATTACCAGCGCGCCAAGCGAGGCGGCATAGGTCAGGGCGCGCTGAAATACTTTCGGGTCGGTAACCACCCGGTCGCAATCGGTAAACGCCACCGCACCGGCATCCATAAGAAAGCCGATCTCACACATTTCACGGCCCAGCCGGCCTTTGGTCAGGGCGGCCATGGAGCAGACATTGACCGGGGCGACTTCGCTGGCGCGGCGCGTGGCAAAGGCCAAAGTTTCAGGCGTGTCGATCGCCGGGGTGGTATCAGGGCGGATAACCATGGTGGTGACCCCACCCGCCGCCGCCGCCGCCCCTGCTGTGCGAAAGCTTTCCTTGTGGCGCTCGCCGGGCTCACCGATCTTGACGCCGATATCAACGATGCCGGGAGCAAGGTGCTTGCCGTGGCAGTCGATGACCTCGCCACTTTCCTGCGGGCACGCCCCGGTGCCCATGGCGGTGATGCGGCCATTCTCGACCTGTAGCCAGCCCAGAGCATCCGTCCCGGCCTCCGGGTCAATCAGGCGGGCATTGATGAACAGGATGGCGGTCATTCGGGATCGCCTTGCGAGGTCTCACGTTTCAATTGCGCGACATAGGGTTTGAAAACCGTGTGCAGGCGAGTGGCATGTTCGACAAGCCATTCATGTTGGCGCGGCCAGTCGGATTCATCAAACATATCGGCACCATCAAGGGTGATGCAGATGCGACAATCTTTCCCCTTTGGCAATTCCTGCCAGTCCATCACCTGCCCAAGGGTGGATTCCAACTCCGCTCTGTGGTTCAGAAGCTGGGCAAAGTCACCTTTGGCCCATGTGCCGGTCAGGTAAATCTCAACCCGTGCCCATTTGCCCCAAGAGCTGACAGCCATGTTCAGGCCCACACCTGTTTTCCCAATGCCATGCCCAACCCACGACTGCGCCAGTGCGCTTACCGGGCTGAATGGTCCCTTTCGTTCTGCAACCAAGACTTGCACGCCAGTCCAATATTCCAGTTGCGATGCCTTCGTTTTCGTCAGGTTTGCTGCGGCTTTTACTTTCCCCGCGCTGGCCTTTCGCGTCCAGTCATTGGGAGAACTGACCACATTGAACTTTGGCGCGGCGGGGCTATCGCCGATGCGCCACAGCTCCACCTCCAGC
>CAYNXK010000216.1:1893-3955 GCA_964401125.1 uncultured Aliiroseovarius sp. | reverse complement strand
GATAGGATTTACCGCCGCTTGTAATGTTGCTGATACCCACCGGCAGGCCAAGCCCTTGCAGGCGCGTCACGGTGCGTTGCGCGTTGTCGGGCATACCAAAGGTGCCAACCTGCACATAGCGGTGACTGATGACTGCCAGCGTAGATTCCGGGGCAGTTTCCGGCGAGGTGGCCTTGGCCATCAACACGGTATTGCCCGCCGCGACCGCTGCCATTTGCCCCTGAGAGGGTAGCGTTGGGTAGCGAATGTTTCTGAACCGCGCCGTTACATCACGCCCTGTGGTCACATCAACCAACTTGCGCGGCAAGGTTTGCGTCCAGACCAAGTCCATCTGCGCAGTACCGGCGGCGCTGCGCGGGCCACGGTTTGGGTTCAGGCGCCCGTCATCCCAAGCGGCATGATGGCCTTCAAGCACAGTAAGCGGCGCCGCAACGGAAGAAACTGCCACCGCAGCAGGCGGTGCAATAGACGGTGCAATAGACGGTGCAATAGACGGTGCAGCAGACGGCGCACTAGAAGAAGCTACCACTGCCGGGCTGGCGATGACCCGCATGCGCGTGCCATCAGCGTAGACAACAATATAGGTAATCGGCGCACTCATCTGTGGGCTACACCGCAGCGGAACAACCCGCCCGTCACTGGTATACACTTGGCGGACATTTGTGCCCTCAGGGCAGGTGATATGCGCGGTTCGCATCCCTCTTGTGCTAGCCGTAGTAGTGCCAACCGAAGCAGGCTGGGCTATTGCTACGCGCTCCACTGGCACTGGCACTGGCACCGGAGCTGGGGCTGGGGCTGTTGGAGTCACAACGGGTGCCTCCGCAACCCTGACCGGGGTAGAAACAAGCACTGGCGCTGGCGGGTTCACGATGACCATGGTTCTCTCGCCATTCCTGTGCGCCACGATATAGCTGATTACCCCCTCCTGCCCGGCCTCACAATTCAGCGGCAGTGATACACCTTCAACACGTACCCGCGCACTGGAGCCATCTTTCGGGCAGGTCAGCGTAACGGTACGGGTTATTTCCGTACTGGCGGCAGGAGCCGGCTCTGGTGCGGAGGGCCGCACGGGGATCTCAGCAAGTTCAGTGGGTTCAGCAAGTTCAGTGGGTTCAGCCGGGATTGCAACTGGCGCTTCGTCTGGCGCTTCGGCCACCCGTGTCGTCGTGGAAAATGTTGGCCTTGCCCCGCAAACCACTTTGCGGTCCCGCGTAACTCTGGGCACCCATGTCACCACTCCGGAAAACCCGGCCCGGATATAGATGCAGCCGCGCGAATCCACAAAGACGTCGTCGCTAAAGCTGGCTGGCGGCAGTTCTGCCGGTTGCGCGCCATCTCGCAGGCTGAGCGCCTCGGCCGAGCTTGCGGCCAGACCCAGCACCAACGTCAGGGATATTATGGACAGTGAAATAAGCGTTTTCGATACCAACATATGTGCCCCCACACAAGATATTGTGTAAGCATGCCGGAAAGATACCATCTAGTAAAGGCAGAATTCGCTATTATCCACAGTTATTTTGTGCCGAACATCCGGTCACCGGCATCGCCCAGACCCGGAACAATATAGCCTTGCTCATTCAGCTTTTCATCCAGAGAAGCCGTGATGATTGGGACATCAGGATGTGCCTCTTTCATCCGCGCCACACCTTCAGGAGCCGCTAAAAGGCAAAGAAATCTTATATTTACCGCCCCAGCACCCTTCAAAAGATCAATCGCTGCTACCGATGAATTGCCAGTGGCCAGCATCGGGTCCACGGCAATAACAAGCCGGTCGCCCAGCCCGTCAGGCACCTTGAAATAATACTGAACCGGCTTCAGGGTCACCTCATCCCGGTACAGGCCGACAAAACCGACCCGCGCCAGGGGAATCAACTCAAGAATCCCATCAAGCAGCCCGTTCCCGGCGCGCAGAATAGACACCAGCGCCAGTTTCTTGCCGGCCAGAACCGGCGTATCCATCGCAACCAAGGGTGTTTCAATGCGCTTGGTTGTTAGCGCTAATTCACGCGTCACCTCATAGGCCAGAAGTTGGCTGATCTCGCGCAAAAGCTGGCGAAACACG
>CAYNXK010000216.1:0-1883 GCA_964401125.1 uncultured Aliiroseovarius sp. | reverse complement strand
CAGTTGATGTCTGTTTTTAGCGCATCAGACTTAGCTTATGTTGCAACAAGGGGTGCTGCACGACAGTAAGGTGGTCAAACATGTTTTTTCTCCAGTCGTTTCGCAATAAGTGCGCGGGTGTTTTCATCGCAGAAAGCCGCTTGCAATGCCACCGCGTTCAGCTCGTCAAAATCATTTTCTTCCCAGCCAAAAACCTCGGCCAGATTGTTGAATTCATCTGTCATTGTGGTGTGAAAATACGGCGGATCGTCAGTTGATACCGTCACTTTCACACCCGCCGCACGCAATTTCGCAATGGGGTGCGCCTTAAGCGACCCATAAACACCAAGGGCAATATTTGAGCCGGGGCATACTTCCAGCACCACGTCGGTTGCCGCCAGATGCGCCACCAGTTCAGCATCCTCAATTGCCCGCACCCCATGGCCGATCCGGGCCACCTGCAAATGCTCCAGTGCCGCGCGCACCTCATCCGGGCCATTCCACTCGCCTGCATGTGCAGTAAGCTTCAAGCCGGCCTCGCGCGCCATATCAAAAGCATAGGTGAAATCTTTAAGGTGCCCGGCACGCTCATCTCCAGCAATGCCAAAGCCAACGATCCAGTCACCGGCCGTTTCTTGCGCACAGGCGGCCACCTCGCGGGATTTTTCCGGGCCGAAATTGCGGATTGCGGTGATAATACCGCGCAGGGTGATTCCATGTTCCGCCTCGGCCTTGTCCGCCGCCTCGCGCATGGCTGCAAGATATTCTTTCCAGGCTCCCACATCACGCCCACCGCAAAAATCAGGGCTGAGAAAAACCTCGCTGTAAATCACACCAGAAGCCGCACTTTGCGCCAGCACTTCTGTGGTCAGGCGGGCGTAATCCTCAGGGCTTTTCAGGCAGATGGTTGCTTCCTCGTAAATCTTGAGAAAATGCCAGAAATCCCGGTATTGGTAGCGGCCATCCGGGGCAAAAATATTCGGAATATCCAAGCCCTTCTCTTGCGCCAGACGCCGGATAAAGCTCGGCGTAGCAGCGCCTTCCAAATGCAGGTGCAGTTCAACTTTTGGCAGGCTGGCATAGCTCACAAAAAAGACCTCCCGGCACCGCGTTGCCCCAGGCCAAGATGCGCCGCAATGCTGGCACCCATATCAGCAAAACTCAACTGCCCAAGCGCGCGCGCCCCAAGCCCATGCACCAGCACCGGCACCCGCTCACGGGTATGATCGCTGCCGGGCCAAGTGGGGTCATTGCCGTGATCGGCGGTGAAAATCACCAGATCATCAGGCCGCGCACGGGCCAGAATATCCGGCACTTCGCTGTCAAACCACTCCAAAGCACCGGCATATCCTGCCACATCACGTCTATGGCCAAACTGCGCGTCAAATTCGACAAAGTTGGCAAATGTCAGGCTGCCATCCTCCGCCTCATCCATCACATCGAACAAATGCTGCATCAGCTCTCTGTCAGCCCCCTTACGCACTTCACTTATGCCGCGATGGGCAAAAATATCACCTATCTTTCCAACGGCATAGACCTTCCTTCCTGCGCCATAAGCCCAGTCACACAAGGTTGGAGAGGGTGCTGCCAAAGCATAATCACGGCGGTTGATAGTGCGGCGAAACCCAGATTCCACATCGCCCAGAAAGGGCCGTGCAATCACCCGCCCCACCTGCATTTCATGCACCATCGGGGCCACCTCACGGCACAAATCCAGCAGCCGCTCCAGCCCAAATATTTCCTCATGGGCGGCGATTTGCACTACGCTGTCGGCCGAGGTGTAGATGATCGGCTGACCCGTGCGCATATGCTCGCCGCCCAGCTCATCAAGGATCTCCGTGCCTGAAGCGTGCTTGTTGCCCAGCACCGCCGAAACACCGGCAGCCTGACAAATGGCCTGGCTC
>CAYNXK010000215.1:0-3958 GCA_964401125.1 uncultured Aliiroseovarius sp. | reverse complement strand
GCCCTGCTTTAGGGTTTGAAGGTCGAACATCTGCTAGCGGGCCGCGCGAGTTATGCGGGCTGGCTGCGAAATGATATGCTGGCCCGCGGTATTACCCCCCCTATTCTTGCGTAAATTATCTGTAATGGTGCTATTTGATGTCTGGCTTTGAGGGGAAAACTCAAGTATACTGAACAGGGCTTGGATATGCAGCACCGGCACTAAAAATATGCAGCACCGGCACTAAAAAACAGGGCATTCATGAACGCCGATCAAATCATCTCTCATTTGAACCTCGTGGCGCACCCGGAAGGTGGGCATTACCGCCAGACATGGATCAATCTGACTGATGTGGGCCAGCGCCCCAGCGGCACCTGCATCTATTATTTGCTGCAAGCTGGCGAGAAAAGCCGCTGGCACAAAGTCGATGCCGCCGAGATTTGGCTCTGGCACGCCGGGGCACCGCTTGTTTTGAGCCGCGCCGACAGCCCCAAAGGCCCGGCATGGGACACCACGCTTGGCCCCGATCTGGCCGCCGGTCAGGAGCCGCAGCTGGTGGTGGCAGAAGGCCAGTGGCAGGCCGCGCATTCTACCGGAGAGTTCACGCTGGTAAGCTGTGTAGTCAGCCCAGGTTTCAACTTTGAGGGCTTCACTTTGGCGCCGGAAGGTTTCGATATTCCAAAATAATTTTCCGCCCATACATTTTTTACTGGACCTGTGCAAAAGGTTCGGTAACCTACCCTGATGTAAATTCTGGGAGGAACAGATGAAAAAGACCGTATCAAAACTGATCATTGCCGCCATGAGCACCGCTTTTGCCACCGAGGCCATGGCCACCGAGTGGAACGTCTCGCTCTGGGGCAAGCAGCGTGCTTTTACTGAGCATGTTGAAAAACTGGCCGAGCTGGTTTCTGAGAAAACCGACGGTGAGTTCACCCTTAATATTTCCTATGGCGGGTTGTCAAAGAACCGTGAAAACCTTGATGGTATATCAATTGGTGCCTTTGAGATGGCGCAGTTCTGTGCCGGCTACCACCGCGACAAAAACCCGTCCATAACCGTGCTGGAGCTGCCATTTCTCGGGGTGGAAACCTTGGAAGAGGAAGTGGCGGTAAGCCACGCAATCTATGCCCATCCGGCGGTGCAGGCTGATCTGGCCCGCTGGAATGCCCGCCTGCTTATGACCAGCCCGATGCCGCAATATAACATTGTTGGTACAGGTGAAGCCCGCAGTACCCTGGCTTCGTTTGAAGGCATGCGGGTGCGCGCCACAGGTGGTATCGGCCAAGCCTTTGCGGCGGTTGGTGCCGTGCCCACTTCTGTGACCGCAACCGAGGCTTACAATGCCATGGAAAGTGGCGTGGTTGATACCGTCGCTTTTGCGCCGCATGCGCATCTGGCCTTCCGCACCATTGAGTTGGCAACATGGTGGACCGAAAACCTCAACCCCGGCACGGTGAATTGCCCGGTGGTTGTCAACACCGATGCCTATGCCGCCCTTACCGATGCCGAACGCGAAGCGCTTGATGGTTCGGTTGATGAGGCGATTGCGCATTATCTGGCCAATTACGCCGCATTGCTGGAAAAGTGGGATGGTATTCTAGCCGAGAAAAATGTGGAGCGGGTCGTGATTTCCGATGAAGACCTGGCCGCTTTCCGTGCCGCCGCTGCTGACCCTATCCGCGAGAAGTGGATTGCCGATATGAGCGCACAGGGCCTGCCTGCACAGGAGCTTTACGACCTCGTGCAGTCCACTCTGGCCAGCATGCGCTAAGAAAGATGGCCGCCCTAACGCCATTATTCAGGTCGGGGCGGCCTTTTGAAACATGAGCGCCTCATCTTCTGTCCTTTCCGATGACACCGAACTTTCGCGCTTTGACCGTGCCCTGTTTCGGCTTGAATCCACGCTGAACTTGTTTGGCGGCCTGACCATATTCATGCTGGTCGGGCTGGCCGTGGTGCATGTTCTCAGCCGTAAATTTCTTAACGCCCCAGTGCCGGGTTTTGTCGACTGGACCGAGCAATTCATGGCCATATTTGCCTTTCTTGGGCTGGCCTATACCCAGCGCGAGGGCGGCCATATCCGCATGGATATTCTGGTCGGCGCCCTCAAAGGCCGCCGCCTGTGGCTGGCCGAGTGGCTCTCAACCCTGTTCATGCTTCTGCTGACCACGGTGCTGATTTATGGTACATATTTTCACTTTGACCGCTCGTTTGACCTTAGCGCGCCGCTGTTCAGCCGCGACAGCTCGATCGATATTGCCCTGCCCCTATGGCCGGCCAAGCTGCTGGTGACCGTTTCCATGTGCCTGCTCTGGCTGCGGCTGGTGCTGCAACTCTGGGCCTATGGGCGCGCCTTTGCCAATAATGAAACCCGCCCGGTCGCCGTGCCTCTGATTGAAAGCGCCGCCGAGGTTGCCAACCGCGAAGCTCACAGTGTGGAGGGTGCAGATGAATGACTTGATAGACATGAAGGTACTGCTTGAGGGGGTTGATATATTTACCCTTTCTCTGTGGCTTTCGGGATTTATGGTCGTGCTGATCCTGATCGGTGTGCGCGTAGCTTTTGCCACTGCCTTTATTGGGTTTCTCGGATTATCTTTATTTTTCATGCAACGACAAGGCTTTGACCAAGGCCTGATTACCGCCATGAAGCTGACCGGGCAAGTGCCGCATTCCAAAGCCACCACCTATGCGCTGTCGCTCATTCCCACCTTTATTCTGATCGGCTATCTTGCCTATTATGCCGGCCTGACCCATGCCCTGTTTGAGGCAGCCAAACGCTGGGTTGGCTGGCTGCCGGGCGGCATGGGGGTGGCGACAGTGTTTGCCACGGCAGGCTTTGCGGCGGTCTCCGGCGCCTCAGTTGCGACCTCAGCGGTGTTTTCGCGCATCGCCATCCCGGAAATGCTGGCCCTTGGCTATGATAAACGCTTTGCAGCAGGCGTGGTTGCAGCGGGGGGCACTTTAGCCAGCCTCATCCCGCCCTCGGCCATTCTCGTGATCTACGCCATCATCGTTGAACAAAGTGTGGGCAAATTACTGCTGGCGGGCTTTATCCCCGGCGTGGTTTCGGCACTGATCTATGCGGTTCTGATCATCGGCCTGGCCAAGTGGAAAAAAGACCTCGGCCCACCGGTCGGAGGCTACACTTGGGCTGAACGCTTTTCCGCGCTGCCCGGCACCGCCCCAATCCTGTTCGTGGTCTTCATCATCATTTATTCAGTCTATTTCGGCTGGGCCACACCAACCGAAGCTGGGGCGCTGGGGGCCTTTGTTGTCCTTGTCATGGCGCTTAAACGCGGCATGAAGTGGGGTCAGTTGAAAGGCGCTCTGATGGAAAGTGCCAAGCTGACAGCAATGATTTTCACCATGATCTGGGGCGTGCTGATCTATGTACGCTTTCTAGGTTTTGCCGACCTGCCCGCAGCCTTTTCAAACTGGATAGCCGGGCTAGAGCAGCCGGCAATGGTAACGCTGCTACTAATTCTTGGGGTCTATGTGATCCTTGGCATGTTCATGGATGCCATCGGCATGCTGATCCTGACCCTACCCATCACCTTTCCGGCCGTCATTGCCCTCAATGGCGGGGCCGATGTGACCCGTGAAATGTCTACCCTTGGCATGAGCGGCGATGAGGTTGCCATTTGGTTTGGTATCATCGTGGTCAAAATGGCTGAGCTTTGCCTGATAACCCCACCCATAGGCCTGAATTGCTTCGTGGTCGCGGGGGTCTGTCAGGACAGCAAAATGCCAATAACTGTGCAGGATGTCTTTCGCGGCGTCTCGCCCTTCTTCGTGGCTGACGTGGTGACTATCGGCGTGCTTATCGCCTTCCCGGCAATCGTGCTGTGGCTACCCAGCCTGGCCTGAGCCTTTTCATCATGGCTAAAATACTCTGGGGGCGGGTCAAAATATTTTCATTTTGAACCTTGGGGGTGAAACCCCCAACCAAAAACAAAGCATGGCGCAGCCATTC
>CAYNXK010000214.1:0-3964 GCA_964401125.1 uncultured Aliiroseovarius sp. | reverse complement strand
CCCGAGAACGTATGGTCAAGGCAGGCCTGATGGCAGGCGATACAGGGCGCAATCTCGTCCGCCCGGCCCGCCGCCGCCTTAGTAACAAAATCAGCATCCGCCAGAAACGGCCGGGCCATTGATACCATGTCGGCGGCACCTTCAGCCAGCAGCTCCTCGGCCACTTCCGGCGTATTGATGCGGTTTGAGGTAATAACTGGCACGCTGACCTTGCCCATCAGCTTTTGCGTAACCCAGGCAAAACCGGCACGCGGCACACTGGTGGCAATGGTGGGGATGCGCGCTTCATGCCAGCCAATGCCGGTATTGATGATCGTTGCCCCCGCCGCCTCGACCGCGCGGGCTAGCTCTACCACCTCGTCAAAGGTTGAGCCATCGGGTATAAGGTCGATCATGCTAAGGCGGTAGATCACGATAAAATCGTCGCCCACCGCTGCGCGTACCGCCCGCATAACCTCTAGCGGCAAGCGCATGCGCATCTCATACGCGCCCCCCCAGCCATCTGTGCGCTTGTTGGTGTGACGTACCAGAAACTGGTTGAGAAAATAGCCCTCGGATCCCATCACCTCAACACCGTCATAGCCAGCCTCGCGGGCGCGGGCGGCGGCGGTAGCAAAATCGGCGATCTGTTTCAGGATGCCCGCCTCGTCCAGCTCTTTTGGTGGAAACGGCGAAATCGGCGATTTCAAAGCGCTGGCTGATACACAATCCGGGCTGTAGGCATAGCGCCCAGCATGCAGTATTTGCATGGCAATCTTGCCACCCTCCGCCTGCACCCGTTCGGTTACAAAACGATGGTTGGCCACGTCCTCAGCCGTATAAAGCCCTGCGGCACCGGGAAACACGCCGCCTTCAGCATTGGGGGCCATACCGCCGGTGACAATAAGGCCAACACCACCGCGCGCCCGGGCCGCGTAAAACTCGGTAACGCGCTTCCAGTCACCGCGCTCTTCCAAGCCAGTATGCATACTGCCCATCAGCACCCGGTTTTTCAGGGTCGTAAAGCCGAGATCAAGCGGTGCAAGCAGGTGAGGGTATTCGGTCATGGCAGAGGCTCCGGGCTAGACGCCTTATAGAACACCGCCAGCACGGCCTTGTCACGGAAAACGCCGCGTAACCCAAGCCGCCGCTACATGGTTTCAACACAATGACGCCGGAAGGCACGTTTGAGCATATCCAGCTCGGCCCGCAGTAAATCCATTTCTGCCCGGATGTCATCTTCTATTGGTTGGCCGGTGATGATGGTGAAGCTGGCAAGCTTCGCGCCATTCTCAAGGTCGGAGATCACGAATGTCTGCACCCCGTCCGCCAGCAAATCGGCCGGGATTGGCACCCGGAGCGCAAAATGGCCGGGATTGGCGCTGTTTTCCCGCAGAATCACATTCTCAAGCGGCTTATC
Organism: uncultured Aliiroseovarius sp.; assembly: GCA_964401125.1. Taxonomy (GTDB): domain Bacteria; phylum Pseudomonadota; class Alphaproteobacteria; order Rhodobacterales; family Rhodobacteraceae; genus JAAEUB01. Next base: position 2,565 of record CAYNXK010000214.1, on the reverse strand, counting down.
CAAATGGCGGACCTCAACCTGAGGCTGTACTCCTTCACCTGTGACAATAAGCTCGCCCTCCCAGGCACCTTCCTTGATGCGAATTTTGGTCAGACTCAGTTCAGACATATGCTTCTCCAAGCTCTCTTACAGATCAGCGCGGGGCCGACGACTGAAGTTCACATCCCGCAGGATGATCTGGTTCATTTGTGGCCCTTCAAAAATCAGGTCAACCCAGGCGCGCTCCACCCGCTTTTCGTTCATCTTGGTATAGGCAAGGTCGAATTCGACCATCACCTCATCTTCATGCAAGGGCAGTTCGCGCACGATCTGCTCTGTATTGGGACCGTGTTGAATATTCAGGCGGGCAAAAATCTCCAGGGGCTTTTCCATTTCAACCACTGCGTTCATGCGGATCAAATGCCGCCGTTGCAGGCCGTGAACGGCAGCGGCAGGCAGATCAACCACCAGCGAAAGGAACGAGCCATCAAAGCGAAACACATCCATGCGCAGCCCGAACGGGGCCAAGTCTTTTTCATGCGTATTACGCAACTGGCGTACGGTTAGCTCTGAAATGGAGCAGTCGTGAAACAGTGTCACCTCATCGCCAAACTGGCTTTTATTCGCGGCCGCTGCCAGCCCTAGCGGCTGAATCGGGCCACGCCAAAGATCTGGCCGGTGCGACCAGTCGCTGTGCAGCGGAATTTGAAAAGAGTTTGAGCCGATCAGTGGCAAAGCCAAGCGAGAATCGGCGATATACAGAAACCTGTCAAGCCGACTGCGCAGGCGCCCGGCCCGGCTGCGCAGGCGGCGCAATGTGCCAAGGTCCAGCGCCTTAGCCCTGTCTGCAACCCCCTGCCAACGCCGCAAAACGCGCCGGTTGATAAAGCCGTCCATTATTGTGTTGAAATTACGTGCCATAATGTATCAGATTCGCCCTGAAAACTTCTATTGTTTCCATTCTTAATCAAATTAGTTTCCAAAGCGCAAACAATTGGATGGAAATCTGCCCTCAATTGGAGGTTTCCGCCCCGGAATTGGCATTTTTCATCTCCTCCACGAAGGCATGCAGCAAGGCGTGGCCGGTGCGATCATTGATAGGGTGGCCTGAGAAGGCATTGACCGAGAGGCTGACCAGATAGCCGCCATCATGTGTGAACATCGCCCGCCAATAGATATCAGACAAGGCTGCGGGGCGGCCCTCAGAGCTATCGCGCGCCTGGAGCAACAGCGCCCCGCCTGTACTATTCTGACTGAGAATTTCGGCATTGTCTGCCTGCCCGGACTGGCTGAACGCTGCCAGCCCCGCCTCGGTTTTGAAATGGGCCTCAAGGTGCGAGAGCCTGGCCGTGGCGATGCCCTCCAGCTTAGACACAGATACCGTCAGAAGTGCGGGCACCGGTGGCATTGGGCTGTTTTCGTCGCCTGAAACAGCGGCACAGGCACCAAGGGCCACAAAACCACCGGCGCGGGTTTCCAGCCTGCTGCTTTTGTTGATGCAAAACCCTTCCGGGCCTGCAACAGTGATCTGGCCTGCGGCAAGCTCTGTGGTGCGCGGCGCTTTTACCTCGCTCAGCCCGGAGATAAACCCATCTGCGCCATCACATGCTGACAAAACCAGAAAAGCGGCCCCCAAGGCCAGCACCGGGCGCAAAAACCGGGCGCAAAAGTATCGAATATTTGTCAAATCAGAGGTCCATATAGATATGGCGCTCGGCGCGGGCACCGGGATGAGTGACAGCCCCCTTGCGGGCTGGGCCTACCTGTTGAGCGAATTTCCAAATGGCACCGGATGTGTAAATCGTCTCGCGCAGACCTTTCCATCGGGCTTTGCGCGCCGCCAGTTCTTCTTCACTGACATCAAAATTCAGCTCACCGGGCACGGCGTTCAGGGTGATTATATCGCCATTTTCCACAAAGGCGATTGGCCCGCCATGGGCCGCCTCTGGCCCCACATGGCCGACGCAAAAACCACGGGTGGCACCCGAGAACCGACCATCGGTAATCAGGGCGACCTTTTTGCCCATGCCCTGACCAGAAATTGCCGCCGTAGTGGCCAGCATTTCACGCATGCCGGGGCCACCTGCCGGGCCTTCATTACGGATGACAATCATATCACCGGCTTTATAGGCACGCTTTTGCACCGCCTCAAAGGCATCCTGTTCGCATTCAAACACAAGCGCTGGGCCGGTGAATGAAATTTCGTCGTCGCTCATGCCGGCAATTTTCACGATCGCGCCATCCGGGGCCAGATTGCCCTTCAGCCCGACCACGCCGCCAGTGGGCGATATAGGCGTCTCGATCGGGTAGATCACCCGGCCATCCGCCTCAAGCTCAATTTTATCCAGCTCCTCGCCCAGAGAATAACCTGAAACCGTCAGGCAATCTTCGTGCAGCAGCCCAGCGCGGCGCAGCTCTTTCATCACCACAGGCACGCCGCCAACCTCGTAAAGGTCTTTGGCCACATAGTCACCGCCGGGTTTCAGGTTGACAAAATACGGCGTGTCACGGGCAATGTCACAGACATCTTCAAGGAAAAAGTCGATCCCCGCCTCATTGGCGATGGCCGGCAGGTGCAGGCCGGCA
>CAYNXK010000213.1:0-4011 GCA_964401125.1 uncultured Aliiroseovarius sp. | reverse complement strand
ACCGGCGTAGGCTCAAGCCTGTAGGGTGGGCACGGCCTGGAAACTCCAAGAAAAGCAGTAAGTATAGTGTATTTTTTATTGTATTTCATGGCTATATCAGCGCTCTACCCCATCTTTTTGATGTAAGTCCAGGTGGGGACATTAGCACCGCGCGCTACCGAATGGCTTTCAGCGTCGCCAATATACTGAAAGCCGGAATTGGTCAGCACCCGCGCCGATGCCGGGTTGTCTTGAAATACCTCGGCAAAAATTTCGCGGTTTTTGAGCGGGTTGGCCTGAACGATGGCTGCCACCGCCTCGGAGGCGATGCCGCTGTTCCAAAAACCCGGCGCCACCCAATAGGCAAGCTGCGATTGTTTGCGATCAAGCCGGGTCAGGCAGATTGCTCCCAATACTTCGCGCCGCCCTGCCCGGTCACCATCCATGACCCAAACATCCTCACCGTGATCGGGCGACAACACACGGGCCATGTAGGCCTCGGTGGTGCCCGGTGGCAAAGGGTGGGGAATGGACCTTGTGGCCTTTGCCACCCGCAGATCCCCCGTATGCAGGCCAATGGCACCGGCATCTGACAGGCGCAAAGGGCGTAGCAAGAAGCGCGTGGCCTCAATCTGAGGTTGAATGCTTATCTGGTCAACGATCACTGGCTTTCCCTCCTCGAAAAGCAATGTACCCGGCTTATGGCTAGCTCTATGGCTGGCACTTGTCAGATATATAGGGTGGCTGAATGAGATTTCCCCCCTCACAGCAACAAAAAACCTGACTTTTGGGTAAAAGTTTGATGACGTCTCCTATGGGGGCGGAAAATGGCGACTGAAAAAGAAAAGGGCCGGCGTTTCCGCCGACCCCATGAAACTTTATTTTTCAGGTTTTCGGCTATTCGGCAGCCTCCGCCGCCGGGAGAACCGAAATAAAGGTGCGGCGTTTGAGACCTTTGTGAAAGGTCACGTGGCCTTCAACCGTGGCAAAAATCGTATGATCACGGCCCATACCAACACCCTCGCCCGGCCAACATTTGGTGCCGCGTTGACGCATGATGATATTGCCGGGGATAACGAGTTCGCCACCGTATTTTTTAACGCCAAGACGCCGGCCTGCTGAATCGCGGCCGTTACGGGAGGAGCCGCCTGCTTTTTTATGTGCCATTCTCTCTCTCCTTAACCTTTAGCCAGTTTTTTGGCCTGATCTATCCAACCTTCACGGGTGATACGGCCCTTGAAAGACAATTTCTCGTCCATATCAGCCACATCGGCCTCTGTCCATGCCGCAACTTGCGCAAACGTAGTGACGCCGTTCTCATGCAGCTTTTTCTCCAGAGCCGGGCCAACACCTGACAGGGCTTTCAGATCATCCGCCGCCGATTTGGCTTTGGTTTCAGCTTTGGGCACAGCGGTTTTCGGTTCAGCGGCTTTCGGTTCAGCGGCTTTCGGCTCGGCCTTGGGAGCCGCTTTTTTAGCCGCAGCCTTGTTCTTTGGCTCCGCCTTCTTCGCTGTCGGTTTGGCGGCAATAATTGCAGCACCTGAAACCGAGCCAGCCCCGATTGCAGCCATCACACCGGACTTGCCGGCACCCTTTTCAAGGATATCGGTGATGCGCAGCAGGGTCAGTTGTTGGCGGTGCCCCTTGGTGCGTTTAGAGCCGTGCTTACGGCGGCGTTTGACAAAGTGAATAAGCTTTTCGCCCTTGACCTGGTCAATGATTTCGGCCTGAACGCCGGCATCTTTTACAAACGGCTCACCAATGGTCGCGCCGACCATCAGAACCTCGTTGAATTGGATTTTGTCACCAGCGGCTGCTGCCAGTTTTTCCACCCGGAGCGTATCGCCCAGCTGTACTTTATACTGCTTGCCACCGGTTTTGAGAACCGCAAACATAGTGTCTTTCCTTCGTATTCCGCGTTCTGTGGCCCCGAATTTCGGTGTTGTGGCGGCTTATGCAGCCCCCGCCTCGAACGGCGCGCCTATTGGCGTTGTTTCTAAGTGTAATATTTCCAAGCATATCTGCCGACAAAAACCGTAGCTATTGCCGTAGAGCGGGCTTATCGAAGTAATAGGCCACGAAGTCAAGCAAAAATGAAGCGCCAAGCCGCCAAATTGCTGGCCACAGATTTACAATTCTCTTTGCAATATCATCTGGACTGCCACTGCGCCCAAATCGCGGCTGATCCGCTCAAACATCCGGTCAAAACTGATAAATAGCGCATTGTTCAAAGCCCGGCCCGGCGGGGTTTGCCAAAGCGCCAGATTGGCCTGCATTTCCTGCGCATTGAGCGGCGCGTAGGCCATTGTCAGAAAGGCGTGCATCCACTCAGATGTATCAGCGCGCAAGCTTTCTTCTTCGGCCCAGACTTCACTGATAATCTGCGCCTCGCTCAGGTCTGGGTTGGCAACGGCCAAGGCGCGCAGAAACCAGTAATTTGAATTCATCGCCCCGACCACATTACGCTCGATCAGGTCGTTAACCTCAATAAAGGCGCTAATCGCCTCCCGGTGCGCCCCCGCATCGGCGTTTTTGCGCCAGGCAGCACGCGCGCTCTCCTCAACACCGGGCGACAGGAAAGCCCGGCGCGCCGTCAACTCCAGATCAACAACCCGGCGACCCTTCTCGCTTTTGTAAAAGGCTATGAGCGGCTCCAAATCAACGCCCTGCATGGCGTCTTCAAAGCCTGCCCGAACAATTTCCTGAAGCTGGCCCAGATTGTAAACCCGGCTAATCTCAGCCTGCCAATTACCCGATATCGTGCCACCAAACATCGCCCCTTCACTTTCAAGCGCAAAGAAAAAGCCCTCGTCGCGCAGCACTTCAACCGTGGTTGCCACCTGCATCAACTCATATAATTGGGCAATACGGGGGCTGTCGGCCTGCAATGGCAGAGCCACCAGAACCAGTGAAAAGATCAGGCCAAGCAGGCGCATATCAAATATCCTGCTGCGGTGAGAGACCCGCCAGAGCTGTGGCAAGGCGCTCATAGCGCTCGGCCATCACCTCGAACTGAATGGCGTTCAATATCTCATAAACCTGCTGCATATCCGGGTGCTGAAGCGCCTCAACATAGGCCGCAAGGTCTGCATCCGAGAGGTCACGATAAGTGAAAGCCGCGCCCAGCAGCGCATAAACCTGCACACTTTCACCGATCTGCTCGGCCTGTGCCTGCATCAGGCCGCGCAAGTCTGCCTCAGACAGGTCAAGCTCGACCGTTCCGGCCGCCATGGCTGCCAGATAATAGCGCACCTGAATTTCAATCACAGAACGCACCGTGTTTTCCACCCCGCCAATGGCATCCATCATAGCGCGGTACTGGGCCAGACGCGGCGAATTCTGCTCAACCAGCGCCGCGACGATCTTCTCGGCTTTGGGAAATTTCACCTCATCCGGGGTCATATGCGCCGCATTTTCAATGACCACCAGGCGCTGCCCCAGATCAGAGGCATAAAAAGCCGCGCCGTGATCTACCAGATGCTCCGGCATGATCGCCTCCATCATATCCAGGGCACGCTCGATCATCTCATCAGGGGCAAAAATTTCCTCGGCCAGGCGCACCCATTCATTGCCAAAATCATTGGGTGCCTCACCGGCCAGCCCCGGCCCGGCCATCGCGCCTTTTTGCAGGCTGGCAATGGCCACGTCAAAGCCCGTAATCTCCAAAAAGGCCCGCAGCTTGCCGCGATCAGCGGTATAATCGCTGGCATAAGAGGCCATGCTGCTCGCCAGCAGGATGAAACCCGCCAGCGTAAATGAAGCCATGAATTTGATTGGGCGAAGATGTACCATCAATGCTTCCCTGTCTGTGTGTGTTCGTGTGACTGTTGAGCAAACCTAATGCGCCCGTGCCTCACTGCCAAGCCCTGCCGGTTCAGTTATATGTGACCAGCAAGAGCATGCTTGTTCCCCCAGAAAAAATATGGCGGGCAAAAAATGGGTTGCACGCTTGCCACGCACCGCTTAAACCCGCCAAATCCCCGCGGAGAGGTGCCGGAGTGGTCGAACGGGGCGGTCTCGAAAACCGTTGAG
>CAYNXK010000212.1:0-4019 GCA_964401125.1 uncultured Aliiroseovarius sp. | reverse complement strand
CTCTTGCGTTGACTTGGTTTTCGAGACCGCGCGCCAAACCACGGTCGAGGAAATCAACGCCGCCATTCATGCTGCCGCAGCCAGTGAGCCGCTCAAAGGCATCCTCAATGTCACTGACAAAAAGTTGGTGTCGATGGATTTCAACCATGACCCGGCCTCATCCACCTTTGCCACCGACCAGACCCGCATCATGGACGGCAATCTGGCGCGTATCCTGACTTGGTACGACAACGAATGGGGCTTTGCCAACCGGATGATTGATACAGCCTCTGAAATGGGCAAGCACCTTTAGGCGCTTCTGAAATCAGGTACAGGCCTGCGGCGCGATCATGAAACTTCTTCATGGCCGCGCCGCAGGGCATAAACTGGCTGAACGCGACAGGCCTAGATTGTCGCGTTCACCGCTCCGCCATCCAGCAGAATGTTTTGGCCAATAATAAACCCGGCATGTTGCGAGCACAGGAAGGCGCAGGCGGCGCCAAATTCCGGCACCTTGCCGTAGCGCTGCGCCGGAATGCTGGCCTCGCGTTCAGAGCGTGCTTCCTCCAGTGAAAGCCCCTTTTGTGCCGCCACGGCGCGATCAAGCGCCACGGCGCGATCAGTGTCATGTATCCCCGGCAGCAGATTGTTGATGGTGACACCCGCGCCAGCCACCTGCCGCGAAGTGCCGGCAACAAAGCCGGTCAGCCCGGTGCGGGCGGTGTTGGACAGGCCCAGCACCGGGATCGGGGACTTGACTGATAGCGAGGTGATGTTGACCACCCGGCCCCAGCCGCGCGCCATCATGCCCGGCACCAAAGCCTGCATCATAGCCACCGGGGTCAGCAGGTTGGCATCAAGGGCGGCAATGAAATCCTCGCGCTGCCAATCTGTCCAGATGCCCGGCGGCGGCCCGCCGGCATTATTAACCAGAATATCCACCGCCCCGCCGGCAGCTTCCAGCACCTTGGCGCGCCCGGCCTCGGTGGTAATATCGGCGGCAATTGGTGTGATTTTCACGCCATGCGCCGTGCGCAGTAATTCTGCGGCCTTCTCAAGAGGGCCGGCTGTGCGCGCATTGATGATCAGATCAACCCCCTCGCCCGCCAACGCCGCTGCGCAGCCAAAGCCCAGCCCCTTTGACGAAGCACAAACGATAGCGGTTTTTCCCCTGATACCAAAATCCATATATGCGCTCCCTAATTGTTTCAGCCCCCGGTTGCGGTGGTCTGTTTCCTGATCAGGAAGCGGCAAAACCCTGTCAGGCGCAAGTGATTCGGGCTGATCTACAAAGGTGAAAACCGTAAGGTAAAGCATCAACAGCGCCTCAGGCTGGTTTCTGCAATGGCGCCAATCCCGAATAATTGCGCCGGGGCATGGCCAATATGGCAACAATTAATCATTATCTAATCGAAAATCACGCCGCTGGTTTAAGGATTCATTGACCCAGACCCGCCGGGCGCGCTACATATTATATGGGCGGTGGGGTACGTATTTCAGGTTTCTGGAAAGTAGCAATTCTGGTCGCGTAGCCGTAGTGAAATCAACAGCGAGCGGCCCATGTCCATACAACCCATGACCACCTTAATGCCGATCCAGAACCTACAGGTTTTTCCTGCCGAAGCGTTTTGCGTCAGCCATGGTGTTAACCGGCGGGATCCTTTGGGCATAGCCCGCGATCTGGAGCATGAGGATATCTATGAGCTGGCCGAAAATACCGCCCGGCGGCGGCTGGCAATTGCAACGCATGAGGAAACCGGCGCATTGGTAATTGCTGCCGGCTCCGAAACAGGCCGTGTCGGGGCCAGCCTTTTCCTTGACAGCCTTATTACCTTCATGGGGCCTCATGGCAGCACTGATGAGGCCCTTATTCTGGTTGAAACCGAGGCGCAAACTGGTGCCATTGCCCAGATATATCTTCACCCCCTAAGTTTGCTTGAAGCAAAGGTTGGCTACACGCTGATCACGGTCGACCCTGCCGGGGCGCGCACCAAGCTGGCCGAAAGTGCCTGCGTTTCCTTTACGCGCGGCACCCATATCACCATGGCTGATGGCCGTCAGGTTTTGATTGAGGATCTGCGGCCCGGCGATAAGGTTTTGAGCCGCGACAGCGGGCCTCAGGAGTTGCGCTGGATCGGCGAGCAAACCCTGCGCGCCACCGGGCCTTTTGCCCCGATTATCATAGCGCCCGGTGCGCTGAACAATAGCGGTGAACTGACAGTCAGCCCCAACCACCGCCTGTTCATCTACCAGCGCGTTGATACCATTGGTGCCGGCCAGAAAGAGGTGATGATCAAAGCCCGCCACCTGCTGAACGGGGTCAGCGTAATTCAGGCCGAGGGCGGCTTTGTCGATTATTTCCAGCTTCTGTTTGATAAGCACGAGATTATTTATGCTGAAGGCATTGCCTCGGAAAGCCTGTTTGTTGACACCACCACCAGCCTTGTGGTGCCTCAGGAAGTTCAAAAGAGGCTGGCAGGCGGCGCCAGGCCATCAACATTTGGCCGCGAGCTTGGGGCAAACGATCTTGCCGCAAAAGATGCCGTGGATATTCTGCGTCGCGCCTCGGCACTTTAGGCGGTGTTCACTTACCACACCGCCTAAAGCTTGGCCTTCTGGTGGCCTTCTCTGGCCTTCTCTGGCCTTCTGTGGCCTAAAGATCAGCCTCTTCCGGGATGACCAGATTCAGTACAATCGCAATGATTGCCGCGGGCAGTAGGCCAGTTGAGAGCAGCATTTGCGCCGTATCACCAAGGAAATTCATCGCGTCAGGCACTTGCTGCAGGCCCAGACCCATTGTCAGGGAAACCGCGAATATCACCATGTTGCGCTTGTTCCACTTCACATCTGACAGCATATTGACGCCGGCAGACGCCACCATACCAAACATCACGATAACGCCGCCCCCCAGCACCGGATAGGGGATGGTGTTGACCGCAGCGGCAATCTTGGGGCTGAGACCACAGAAGATTAGAAAGATCGCGCCAATGGTCACCACATGGCGGCTCATGATGCCGGTCATGGCCACAAGTCCAACATTTTGGCTGAACGAGGTATTGGGCAAGCTGCCAAACACACCGGCAATTGCCGAACCAAGGCCATCGGCAAAGGTGGCGCCGGTGATTTCCTTGTCAGTGGCTTCACGCCCGGCCCCGCCTTTGGTAATGCCGGAAACATCGCCGACGGTCTCAATGGCCGAAACAAAGGCCATCAGGCACATGCCGATTATGATGGCCCAATCAAGGCTGAAACCAAAGTGGAACGGGTTGGGGATGCCAAAAACATCGGCCCTGCCAATTTTTGAGAAATTTACCACCCCCATGGCCAGCGCCACAACATAGCCGGCAATCAGGCCGATCAGCACGGCGGCAGCGGACAAAAACCCTTTGGTGAAAAACTTGACGCCAAGGGTTACGATGATCACCGTGAAGGCCATGATCCAGTTTTGCGCCCCGCCCCATGTGGGCTTGGATTTATTGAAGTCTCCGGCCCCGCCAGCGGCATATTCAATACCAACCTTGATAAGCAACAAGCCAATCATCAGCACAATCAGCCCGGTTATCATCGGCGGCAGGGCAAAACGGATTTTACCAATGAAAAACCCCAGAAAGAAGTGGAACAGGCCGCCAATCACCACGCCCGTCATCAGCCCGGACATGCCCGCCACGCCAGCCCCCATAACAGCGGGAATCATCACTGGCAAAAAGGCAAAAGAAGTGCCCTGTACTATCGGCAGGCGCGCCCCAATGGGACCAATGCCGATGGTCTGGATCAAGGTGGCGACACCGGCAAACAAAATGGCCATCTGGACCATGTAATTAAGCGCCGGAATATCAGCCCCCGGTGCGCCAAAACCAAAACCGGCAACACCCGCAATAATAATGGCCGGGGTTACATTTGAAGCAAACATCGCCATCACATGCTGGATACCCAGCGGCACGGCTTGTATTAAAGGTGGGGTGTAATCAGGATCGCGCAGATTCACCGCACTTGTTGAATCGGTCATGTTTTTTTCCTTCCCTGAGAAGGCCAGAATTTAC
>CAYNXK010000211.1:0-4031 GCA_964401125.1 uncultured Aliiroseovarius sp. | reverse complement strand
GCAACTTCAGCATAGGTTTCCGGCTTCCAAATCTGGAACGTGTCACCCTTGGCAATGAAAAAAGCCTCGCTGCCCAAGTCGATTTTCTGCCGCAGCTTCTGAGGCAGCACAAGGCGTCCGGTTTCGTCAACACTGGTGGGCATGGATTGGCCGTTATACAGGGTTTCCAGCAGGTCGCGTTCAGCCGAATCACGGCCCATGCCAACGATCAGGTCATCGACCTCGTCTATCGCCTCGATGGTGAAACATTCAAGATAATTGCGGCGCTGGTCCCCGTATACAATGACAAGGTTGGGGTTGAGGCCCTCGGTCCAGTCAGGGTCAGCAACTTCCAGAACACGGCGAAACAGGGCCGGGATCGAGACCCTGCCCTTGGCGTCCACCTTATGGTCGCTTTGACCTCTGAACCTGCGTGCCACTTCAAGCGGCTCCTTACCCTAATATACCCCCGAAAATGGAAACGGCGGATTGATCGGCTGCCACTGATCAATCCGCCGCCATGTACCCCTTGCGGGGATGTCCAGCTGCGCGCGCCACCTGGGGGGATGTCTGCTCGCTCGCGCGCCGGATCTCTTCGTTCGATGAAAGCGGTGCCTGTATGAACCTGACTTGGGAGGTTTGAGGTCTTGCTGCCTCTATTTCCCGTCTTCATCGTGTTATCAGGGATAGTGTGGGATTTTATGGTACGCAACAGTTATTTTACGGGAACTGCTGCGATACAAGACATTAAGGGGCATTGAAACGCCCCAAAAACCAGATCAAAAAGAGAACAAAAAGCGACACCTAGCAGAAGCCTAAAGGATTGCCGCTATATATAGTGCGGTGAAAAAAGTTTGATTTTTTCTTATGGATTTCGGAAAATTACAGGTTTTCAGAGGTTTTCTGCAATATATCCACATGGGAATTACTATTTTTGCCCAGATTCGCCCGGAATCCAGAAAAAATAGATCCTGTCCCATGCCATCTCATCCCAGCAAAATGCCGGTTTGATGCCTGCCGGGTGCTTAGGCGATGCCGGCTTCAACCAGCTTGGTGGCCAGTTGGGCAAAAGCTTCTGCCAGCGGCCCCTCTCCGGCTGCAATCGGCAAGCCCGCATCACTGGCCAGCCGCACATCGACCGATAGCGGGATTTCGCCCAAAAACGGCAAGCCACGGGCCTCGGCCTCGGCCCGCACACCGCCCTGGCCGAATATATGATCCTCGTTGCCACATTTGGGGCAGATATACATCGCCATGTTTTCAATCAGCCCCAGCACCTGCACTTTCACCTGATCGAACATATCAATGGCCTTGACCGCATCCAGCAGCGCCACATCCTGCGGCGTCGAGACAATGAGCGCGCCGGTCATCTGCACTTTTTCTGACAGTGACAGCTGCACATCCCCCGTGCCCGGCGGCAGGTCGATAATAAGCACATCAAGCGGGCCCCAATTTACCTTGAACAAAAGCTGCTGCAAGGCGCCAGACAGCATCGGGCCGCGCCAGACCACCGCCTTGCCCGGCTCCATCAACAGCCCGATCGAGATCATCTTGATGCCGTGCACCTCGATTGGCTCCATGTTTTTGCCATCAGGCGAGGTGGGCCGCGCCATACTGCCCAACATGCGCGGCTGGGAGGGGCCGAGAATATCAGCGTCCAGCAGGCCGACCTTGCGCCCCTGCCGGGCCAAAGCCACTGCCAGGTTTGAGCTGAGGGTTGATTTGCCAACCCCGCCTTTGCCCGAGGCAATGGCCAGAATGTGCTTGACCCCGGCAACCGGCAACGGCCCGGCCTGCGGCTTTGCATGCCCGCCAAACTTCAGCTGTGGTGGTTCAGGCTTTTTGGCAGCAGGGCCATGGGCGGTCAGAATAACCGATACGCTTTCAACCCCGTCAAGCGCGGCAATGGCCGCTTCGGCAGCACGGCGCAGGACTTCCATTTGGGCCGCCTGCTCCGGTGTCTCGGCCTCTATGACAAAGGAAATGTGCCCACCTTCAATGTTCAGCGCCCGGATCATGTCACGCGAGGCAAGGTCACCACCGCCCGGCAAGGCGATAGCCGACAGGGTTGCCATAATCTTATCATTCGTCTGGGTCATACCCACCTCCATTGCGACTGTATTCCTTAACTTATTACTTGCTCGCTTTTTACCCAAGTGCAAGAGGCAGCGCGTGGACAACTATAAAGCACAACAATTTACCTAAAATAGGTCAGCATGACTTATGCGCTTTCTGCATAGCAGCAATTCAGTTTCAGGCATTGTGCTGGCGCAGTATATGACTATCTCTGTATCACGATAACGAACAACACCATCAAGACATATACGGGGCAGAGGCCCATGAACTGAGGCATAAAATGACATTCGTAAACGACACCCGTAGCTTTGAGGCCAACCTGGCCAGCCGCGTTGGTGATTTCTTCCGCTCGCTGAGCGTAGCCCGCGAAAAGCGCCGTCTTTATGAGACGACTGTGCGCGAGCTGAGCGCGTTGGACAGACATATGCTGTCTGACCTGGGCATGAGCCGCGGCGATATTCCTGAAGTCGCCTCGCGCGCCGTCTACGGTAAGTAACAACAAATACAGGCGCCTCTCTCCCGGGGGCCTGTTTTAAGCGGCGGGGTCTCTCCTCCCGAACCCCGCCGCGCATTACACGGGCTTTGCCCAATTCCAGCTGACGGTCTCTTCCCCCTCCCGGAAAGGCCTAATGCGCAGAAACGGTGGTGCCGCTCCCAAAGATGCTGGCACCACCGATTTCACGCCCTCGCTTGCTTTCACGCCCCGCCCAACTTTACACCCCCGCCCAGACAGCACCATGGCATCGCTATATCTGAGCATCATCCGTGCGGATCTCATTTGGGTTGCATCCGCAGGCGACCGCCAAAATTGCCGCCAACTCGCCCAGCGCCTTCTGCGCCACATCACCCAAAAACAGGCTTCCGCATACCGGGGGGCAAGCCAAACCGGGCACCACCTGCCTGCCTGCCCACCCAAATAAGGGGCTACATACCGGCATCCTGATCAATGGTAAAAAACCGTGATGTGCGTCATTACTCACATCAGCTTTAATGCGAGACTCTGGAAAAATCCTTTTTACCTAAAACTTCACAGGTCTGGTCACAGGTCTGGTCACAGGCCTAACCACAGGTGCCAACCAATGCCACCCACACTCAGAATGGCAGGTTTTCGGCCTTGTCTGCAGCTACCACAAAGCGCGCTACCACCTTCTTTTCCCCGGCCTTTTCAAAGGCGATGTCCAGCTTGTCACCCTCTACTGCCGTGATCGTCCCGTAGCCGAATTTCTGATGGAACACCCTGTCGCCTTCGCTGAACGCCGACACCGCCTCAAGGTCAATGACAATGGCGCGCACCTCTGAAGGGCTGGTGGCTGAGCGCGCCTGCATCCGGCGCCAGCCCGGTGAATTATAGGCATCAGCCCGGCTAACCTTGTCTTCCATGCTCGTGCCAAAATCAGACCCCATATGAGTAGGTGCCGCGGCGCCATAGCCGCCACCATAAAGCCCTGGCGGAGTCAGCACATCCACATGCTCCTCAGGCAGCTCATCAATGAAACGGCTGGGTAATTGCGACTGCCACTGGCCATAAACCAAACGGTTGGCCGCAAAGCTGATCGTGCATAAAGCCCGCGCTCTTGTGATGCCCACATAGGCCAGGCGGCGCTCCTCCTCCAGCCCCTTGAGGCCAGACTCGTCCATGGAGCGCTGTGAGGGAAACAGGCCTTCCTCCCAGCCCGGCAGAAAGATGGCCTCATATTCCAGCCCTTTGGCGGCGTGCAGGGTCATGATTGTGACCTTGGCCTCGCCCGCCTCGGCCTCATTATCCATGATCAGGCTGACATGCTCTTGAAAACCTTGCAAATTATCAAACCCTTCCAGCGCCTTGACCAGCTCCTTGAGGTTCTCCAATCTTCCTGCTGCCTCGGGGGTTTTGTCATTTTGCCAATAATCAGTGTAGCCGCTTTCCTCCAAAACAATCTCGGCCAGCTCAATATGGTTTTGCCCGGCTTTCAGTTGCCCATGCCAGCGGTCCAGCC
>CAYNXK010000210.1:0-4055 GCA_964401125.1 uncultured Aliiroseovarius sp. | reverse complement strand
GGCTTGTTCATATCATTTACCTTGCAAAAGCTGGGTTTACGCAGCATGACCCTGCGTTACTTTGCCCCATAAATCAAGCTTTGACATCGGTACTGGGTGTGGTCTCGGGCGGGGTCGCCTCGGCAGGTTTGCCGGTCACCTCTTCATACCAGAGATCGTGGTGCTCTTTGGCCCATTGCACATCGACAGTGCCTTTAGTCATCGAGTCCAGCGCCCCCTCCATGCCGACCGAGCCAAGGTAGATATGGGCAATAATGATAGTCATGAACACAAACGCGACGATCACATGCCAAAGGTGCGCAAGCTGCATTTCCTCTTGCGCGGCCAGATTTGTGCCAAGCTCAGCCATGCCCAACAATTGCGGCAGTCCCAGTTCGTTGACAAACCCGTACAGGCCCGCGAAAAACTGGATCTCAAAAGGAAAGATCAGCGACAGGCCAGTCAGCGAGATCAGGAACCCCAGAACCATGACCGACCAGAATATCACCTTTTCCCCGGCATTGAATTTGTTGGAGCTGGGATGCACACCCTTGGAAAACAAGCCCCCCCCCTTAAGCAGCCAAGGCAGGTCATGACGATCCGGCAGGTTCTTCCACGCCCATAGAAAGAAGCTGAGAACCAGAGCTGCCATGAACACCCAGGCAATATAATTGTGCACGAATTTGCCGATAGTGGCGATTAGCGAAAACGCTTCTTTGCCGAATAGCGGGATAAACACGGTACGGCCAAACAGCAGCACCAGCCCGGTCACCGACAACAAAATGAACGGAATGGCCATGGACCAATGCGCAATACGCTCCAGCAACTTGAACCGCAGCACAACTTCGCCGGTCTTTTCACCTTCGATCATGATCCGACCGCGCAGCAGATAGAATAACAGAATCAGAGCCATCATTCCCAGCATCAGATAGCCACCATATTTTGGCAGCGGTCCGCGCCGCAGCTCCAGCCAGCGCATGCCGCCATCCTGAATAACCACAGTAACGGCCGGGCCGGTCACGGCCGTGGTAATATCGGCCTCGCCATACCTGAACGCCCGCCAGAACTCGGCATCCGACGCCCCGCCCAGCGTGCCCAGCTGATCGCTTTTAGCCGCGGCCTGATCCGGGTTTCCAATCGCATCGCGACGAAAACTGTCATCAATGAGAACCCCGCGCTGGCGGGCCATAATATCCTCCAGCGTCTGCGCCCCACCCGTGTGTGTGCGCACCGGATCAGCCGAATCAGCCGAATCACTGGCCTGTGCCAATACACCAGCCCCTGTTCCGACCAACAGCATGATCATCACAATCAGCGCAAGGAAACTGCGTAGCAACATATGTTCGCTCCTGAAGGGATTGGGTGGTTCACCGGGCAACCCCTGCCGCCCGGTGGTGGTTTCTCATGTCAGGTGCAGACAAGCGCACGCGCTCATCACTCCCCCTTCAGCTGATACGCCGTGCCCCAGCCCCAAGCGCCAGAGCCAAAGCCGCGTGACACCACACGCTCGCGGTAGATGCCGGCAACCATATCCCCGTCACCGGCCAGCAGCGCCTTAGTGGAGCACATCTCGGCACAGATCGGCAGCTTGCCTTCCGCGATACGGTTGCGACCGTATTTCTGGAATTCTGCGGCTGAATGGTCCTCTTCCGGGCCACCGGCGCAGAACGTACACTTGTCCATTTTGCCGCGCGACCCGAAGTTGCCAGCTTGCGGAAACTGTGGCGCCCCAAACGGACACGCGTAGAAACAGTAACCACAGCCAATGCACAGGTCTTTGGAATGCAACACAATGCCGTCGTCTGTTTGATAAAAACAATCGGTCGGGCAAACGGCCATGCAGGGTGCGTCCGAGCAGTGCATACAAGCGATCGAGATTGAACGCTCTCCGGGCTTGCCGTCACCGATGGTGACAACCTTGCGCCGGTTGATGCCCCACGGCACCGCATGCTCGTTTTTGCAGGCGGTTACGCAGGCGTTGCATTCAATGCAGCGTTCTGCATCACAGAGAAATTTAACTCTAGCTCCCATTTCTCAATACTCCTTCATGCTGCAGTGATTTTGCAAAGAGACGCCTTGGTCTCCTGCATTTGGGTTACGCTGTCATAGCCGTAGGTCATTGCCGTGTTGGCGCTTTCACCAAGTACGAAAGGCGCGGCACCTTCGGGGTATTTGTCCCGCAGGTCTTTGCCTTGGAAATGCCCGCCAAAGTGGAACGGCATAAAGGCAACGCCCTCGCCAACTCGTTCGGTGACAAGCGCCATGATTTTGACCTTGCCGCCCTCTGGACCTTCCAGCCAAACCTGTTGGCCATCACGGATACCCAGATTATTGGCGTCGCGTGTGCTGATCTCTACAAACATGTCTTGCTGAAGTTCGGCCAGCCAAGGGTTGGAGCGCGATTCATCGCCACCACCCTCATATTCCACCAAACGACCGGAGGTCAGGATCATTGGATAATCCTTGCTAAAGTCGTTTTTCTGGATCGACTCGTACATGGTTGGCAGGCGGTAGGCCTGTGTGTCCGCATATGTTGGATAGTCTTTCACCAGATCACGGCGGTTGGTATAAAGCGGCTCGCGGTGCACCGGCACCGGATCCGGGAAGGTCCAGACCACCGCCCGCGCCTTGGCATTGCCAAACGGCGCACATTCGTGGCTGATGGCAACCCGCTGAATACCACCCGAAAGGTCGGTTTTCCAGTTGGTCTTGTCGCCGACACCGGCATTGATGATGTCCATCTCCTCCGCTGTCAGTTCGCTATCCCAACCAAGCTCTTTCAGCATAGCCATGGTAAACTCAGGATACCCGTCCTGAATGTCAGACCCTTGCGAATAAACACCCTCGGCCAACAGGTTGGTCCCGTCACGTTCCACCCCGAACCGAGCGCGAAACGTCAGGCCACCTTTGGATACCGGCATAGACATGTCGTAAAGGTTTGGCGTGCCCGGATGCTTTTGCTCAGGAGTGCCCCAACACGGCCAGGGCAGGCCATAATATTCGCCATCTGCCGGGCCGCCAATGGCCTGCAAGGTGGTTTTGTCAAATGTATGCTGGTTAGCCATATGCAGTTTGATCCGCTCGGGCGATTGCCCGGTATAGCCGATCGTCCACAGACCACCGTTAAACTCACGGGTGATGTCCTCGATGTTGGGCTGATGTTCGCCGTCCATCGAGATATTGCGGAAAAAGCGGTCTGCAAAGCCGAATTTGGTTGCAAACATCGACATGATCTCGTGGTCTGGTCTGCTCTCAAACACCGGCTCCATCACCTTGTCGCGCCATTGCAGCGAGCGGTTCGAGGCGGTGACCGAGCCGCGCGTTTCATATTGGGTCGAGGCCGGCAGCAAGTAAACCCCATCGGTGCGGTCATGCAGAACGGCAGAGACTGATGGGTAGGGGTCAATCACCACCAGCAGATCCAGCTTTTCCATCGCGGCTTTCATTTCCACGCCACGTGTTTGGCTGTTGGGCGCATGGCCCCACAGAACCATTGCACGCACATTGTCGGGCTGGTCAATATTGTCCTTATCTTCCAGAACCCCGTCAATCCAACGCGATACCGGAATACCCTTGAGGTTCATCAGGGATTTGTCTGACCCGTCAGCCGCTTTGATGCTGTCAAAGCGCCCCTTGAGCCAGTCAAGGTCTTCACCCCAAACTCGTGCCCAATGCGCCCAGGCCCCGCCGGACAAGCCGTAATAGCCCGGCAATGTGTGGCTGAGTACGCCCATATCAGTCGCGCCCTGCACGTTGTCGTGGCCACGGAAAATATTGGTGCCGCCGCCAGCTACGCCCATATTGCCCAGCGCCAGTTGCAAAATGCAATAAGCGCGGGTGTTGTTATTACCGATAGTATGTTGGGTGCCACCCATGCACCAGATAAACGTGACGGGCCGATTTTGCGCCATGGTTTTAGTAGCTAATAACAACTCCTGTTCACCCACCCCGGTGACTTTTTCGACTTGCTCAGGTGTCCATTGGGTGACTTCCTTGCGGATCTCATCCATGCCGTAGACTCGTTGCTGAATAAATTCTTTATCTTCCCAGCCGTTCTCGAAAATATGCCAGAGCAT
>CAYNXK010000209.1:0-4059 GCA_964401125.1 uncultured Aliiroseovarius sp. | reverse complement strand
AGGCTTCGAGATGAACATGGTCGGCAAGGAAGGCATTGCCGCCGTTTATGCCGGCCCCGAGCAGGCTGCGCTCAGCTTTCAAGCGCTAACCAAATTCACCGATGAAGGCGGCCAAGCCTTGTTCAACCGCCCGGCAGGTGGCATGAAATGCGCCGGTGCGCCGCTGAAATACGCCTTTATGACCGATGACATCGCCCGCACCAAAGGTACCCGTGGCAAGATGAATTTCACCTATGCGGCCCATTCCCAAGCTCTGTTGGGGGTGCCTATCATCAATGAAAAACTGCGCCTTCTATTTGCCGATCGTGACATTGATGTGGTCTATGACCACGTGTTGAAATCCATCGACCATGGCAAGAAATTAGCCACTTTTTCAGAACCGGAATGGGGCGAGATAGAGCTGCCTTATGATTTCATCAATGTAATCCCGCCGCAGAGGGCACCGGATGTCATTGTCAACTCACCGCTGCCATGGGCGCAATTTGCCGGCAATAAAGGCTGGGTCGAGGTCGACAGATACAACCTGCGTCACCGCCGCTTTCCGGAAATATTTGCCATGGGAGATGTTGCCGGCGTGCCGCGAGGCAAAACCGCAGCAACCGTCAAATGGATGGCGCCGGTGGTTGAAGATCACCTGGTGGCCCAGATACAGGGCAAAGAGGGCACGCAAGTCTTTACGGGCTACACCGCCTGCCCGCTGATCACCAAGATCGGCCGCGCCATGCTGATCGAGTTTGATTACACCAACGATCTGGTACAATCTTTCCCCGGTATCATCGCCCCACTGGAAGAGCTGTGGATAAGCTGGCTAATGAAGAAAATAGCCATAAAACCAAACTATTACGCCATGTTGCGCGGCGACGCCTGAGGAGAAAATCATGGAAGACCTCTCACTTGTAACCCTGAACGCCATTTTTCAGGATATGTTTGGTTTCTGGCTCTGGTGGCTGATGGTGGTGGTCGCCGCAATCGTTACAATATTGTTGTTTTACATCATGTTTCGCGACAGGCGCTTTAAGCCACGGCATTTTCTTTTGGCACAACTGACCTCGCCGTTCGGTGCCGTTGCGGCGGTTTTCTTCGTGATGTGGCAAACCAATTCTGACTTCAGCGATATTGGCGGGCCGATTGATGTAATCGTCCTGCTGATTATTGCCGCTATCGGGGCCGTCGGCACAGTTATTTTGGCCTATGTGGGGCAATCCATCTGGGCGCGGCGCAAGCAGAAGAAGGCGGAAGCCGCCGATCAGGCCTAGGGATCAATCCTCAGTCCGGCCGCGTTTGCCCAAATGTTTACGCAGCTTTGAAGGTGCGGCCTTTTTGCGGCCCTTGAACGGGTTCTGATCGGACTGACTGCGCAAGAACAGGCGGATCGGTGTGCCCGGCATATCAAAATCCTGCCTGAGCGCGTTCACCAGATAGCGCGAATAGCTGGCCGGCAGTTTATCCGGGTGGCTACACATAACCACAAAGCCCGGCGGCCGGGTTTTGGCTTGGGTCATATAGCGCATTTTTATACGTTTTCCGCTTGGTGCGGGGGGCGGATGAGCCGAGATCACACCGGCCAGCCAGATGTTCAGGCGAGCGGTTGAGACGCGCCGGTTCCAGACCTCATGCGCCTGCATCACCGCCCTTTGCAACTGCTCAAGCCCGCGCCCGGTTTTGGCCGAGATGGTCACGAGGGGGGCCCCGCGAAGTTGCGGCAGAAGGCGCTCAAACGACTCGCGCAAGTCCTTGAGTTTAGACTGTTTTTCCGGCTCTATATCCCACTTGTTAACAGCCACTACTACGGCGCGGCCCTCGCGCTCGGCCAAATCTGCAAGGCGCAAATCCTGCTGCTCAAAGGGGATGGCGGCATCAAGCAGCACCACCACAACTTCGGCAAATTTGACCGCGCGCAGCCCATCGGCCACCGAGAGTTTCTCAAGCTTGTGCTGCACCTTGGCCTTCTTGCGCATACCGGCTGTGTCAAAAATCCGTACCGGCACGCCATTGCCATCAGAGCCGGCCCAGTCAAAGCGCAGCGAAATGGCATCGCGGGTGATGCCGGCTTCTGGCCCGGTCAGCAGCCGCTCTTCGCCGATCAGGGCGTTTATCAAGGTTGATTTTCCGGCATTAGGCCGGCCAACAACCGCCACCTGCAAGGGTTTTTCGCGGCTGGGCACATGCGTGACCATCTCATCTTCAATGCTGACATCAACATCAGGTGCATCGGCCTCGGCCCGCTCGGCAAACTTTTCGGAAAGGGGGCGCAGCGCGTCCAGCAATTCGGTCATACCCTGGCCATGCTCGGCCGACAGGGCAATGGGGTCGCCCAGCCCTAACCCCCAGGCCTCGATCAGCCCAGCCTCGGCAGCGCGGCCCTCGGCCTTGTTGGCTCCTAGGATCACATGGGCGTTTTTCTTGCGCAGGATCTCGGCAAAAATCTCATCAGCCGGCAGCACTCCAGCGCGGGCATCAATCAGAAACAGGCAGGCATCGGCCATTTCTACCGCCCGCTCAGTCAGGCGGCGCATACGGCCCTGAAGGCTTTCATCCGTGGCCTCTTCAAGCCCCGCCGTATCAATCACCGTGAAGTGCACATCAGCAATGCGCCCTGCCCCTTCGCGCAAATCACGGGTCACCCCCGGCGTGTCATCGACCAGCGCCAGACGTTTGCCAACCAGCCGGTTGAACAAGGTTGATTTGCCCACATTGGGGCGGCCGACTATGGCAAGGGTAAAGCTCATATGTGTGTTCCAGAATAATCAAGTGCTGCGCTTACACCCGAATGCTGGCCACAGCAAGGCAGCACTGAATGCAATAATGATCAGCGCAGGGCCAGAAGCTGGCCATTGGTATTTACCAGATAGGCCAGGCCGTTCACCACCACAGGCCGCGTGGCAGCCCCGCCGGGAATTTCAACAGAGGTCACAAGGGCACCGTCTTGCGGGCTAAAGCCGCGCATGACACCATCGGATGAGGCACCCCAAAGCTGCCCACCGGCCAGAACCGGGCCGAAATTGGCGTAAATCGCTTTGCGCCGGCGCTCGCGCTCCTTGGTGAAATGCGGCAGCTCAATGGCCCATATCAGCGCGCCACTGGCTGCATCAAGCCGCACTAGCCTGGCCTCGTCCGAGATCAGAAACACCGCCCCGCCCGTGACCCAGACCGGGCCGGTTGCGCCCTCGTGGGCGACCCAAAGGCGCGCGCCACTCATATCAAGCGCCATGGTACGACCAGCGGCATTGCCCACATAGATCACACCATTGGCCACCACCGGCTCGCCGGTAATATCGGTAATGGCTGAATAGCCACGGCCCCGCCGCTGGCCCGCAACCAGGGTGTTCCAGCTACGCAGCCCATCCACACGCTGCACCGCCACCAACTCGCGGGACGAGAAGGAAAACAGCGCCAGCGTGTCGGTAATGGCCGGGCTGGCATGGCCAACCACGCCTGTCAGGTCCGGGGTGCCTGCCAATTGCCACTTTATGCGGCCGCTTTGGGCGTCAATGGCAAAGGCCCGGTTATCGCGTGAGGTCACATAGACGATACCATCGACCACGCTTGGCGCGGCAGAGGCCGGGGCATCAAGCCGCTGGCTCCAGACCACCTCGCCACTGGCAGCATCAAGCGCCACTACAAGGCCAAAACCGCTGGTGGCGAACAATTTGCCGTCAACAATTGCCAGCCCGCCACCTGAAGCATCATCCGAACGCTCCGAGGCCGGGGTCAGGTCTGCGCTCCACAGGGCCGCGCCTTCAGTGCTGTGCGCCATGATTGTAGCGCGGCTGTCGAGGGTGAATATGCGCCCGTCAGCCACAACCGGGTCGGCGGTGATGCTGTGTTTGCGCCCGTTGCCCTGGCCAATTCTTGCTGACCAGACAACCTGTGGCCGTGGCGACAATGCCGGGTGCTGAATGCTGTGATACGGGGTGCCGGCCCGGTGGGTCCAGGCCAGATGGTTGACCTGAGCCGGCAGGCTTATGGGCAAAGATTGGTTTTCAGGCTCAGCTATACCGAGGCCTGCCGCTTCTGCCACTTCTGCCGCATCCTCTGCCGCCAGCGCATCCTCTGCCA
>CAYNXK010000208.1:0-4099 GCA_964401125.1 uncultured Aliiroseovarius sp. | reverse complement strand
CCAGCTATTGGTGGAATTCCGACCGCTACCTTGGCCCGGCAACCCAGCTGCACCCCTACCGCTGGATTATCGACAGCCGCGACGAGGCAACCGGCGAACGGCTGGATGATCTGGAAGACCCGTTCAAGCTGTTCCGCTGTCATACGATCATGAACTGCACCCAGACCTGCCCCAAAGGCCTGAACCCGGCCAAGGCCATTGCCGAGATCAAGAAAAAACTGGTGGCGCGCACGATCTGAACCGCCGGCTTTCTGTCAAACGCCCTGTCCGGGAATGCCGCGAAACAGTTTAAGCCATAAACTTTTTCAACACCGAAATGCTGGCAATAAACCCCAGCCCCCCAAACAGCAAAATAGCCGAGACCAGCGGGATCATCGCCACATCAGTGGCGGTATAGGATTTGTACCACAGGGAGAATGCTACCATTATGGCAGCCAGTGTCATCACGTTATTCTCGATAAAGATCGCGCGTTTCACGCTGAACTCCATACCCGCCACGGCCGATTTCCAGTTTGACAAACGCGGCAAAAGGCGCGGCGTGGTAGCGCGATATTGATCCCATTCAGACTTAAATTTACCGCCGAGATAGGCCTCTTCACTGAAAATTATCGCATAATACAAAAACAGAAAAAGGCTGAATCCTATGGCAAAAACCGGCCAGGCACCATGTAGCAGGAAAATACCGGTAAAGATCACAATATTGCCAGCATAAAGCGGATTGCGGCACAGACCGAACATGCCGCGTGTGAACAATTCATCAGCGTGGCTGACCTTTCCCACCCCATCCCGGGCAACACTGACATAACCGATAACCATAAAGCGCATGAACACGCCCGATACCACCAGCACAAGTGCCAGGACATCCCAGATGAAAGTGCGTTGTGGCGGTAAAAATAGTAAGTATATTATAACTGCCAGTATTGGAAACAAGGCGTTACGTGTTTTAAAGAAAAATTTCCCAAGTGATATCATAGGCTCTCTCACGCTGATCTGGCGCCACTGGTATCCTGTCCTCTTTGCTCTGTAAATGCCCTATTCTCGGGCACGCAAAACCTGTGCCAGAGGTGCATTCAAGGGCTGCCAAGCAAAGCCAAGTCCGGCCAGAAGCGTGACCACCACACCACCGGTGACAATCGCGATGGCTGAAACCTGCTCGAAGGTAAAACCCTGCTCCATGACATAATGCGTCACTGCCGAGCCCGCAGCCTTTATCGATCACTACAATCATCAGCGCTACCACGAAACCCTGAACAACGTCCGCCACCCGATGTTTACTTCGGACGTGCCCAGGCCATTCTAAACAAAATGGAAAGGATCAAACGCAAAACATTCGAAACCTGGCGCCTGCAACATTGCACGTTCGCCGCATAATGAAACCAACCAGATGAGTCAGACAAAAGCGGGCGTAACCCCGTCACCCTCCCTCTTGCCAGCGTTGATTCCACCCCAACCAATGGCGCAGGAAATGCGGTGGCCATGAAACTGCGCCCACCATTTTCGCACCAGAATATCGGCGCGAGTGGGCATCATAAAATATGCCCAGACTTCCTGGCTTTTGTTGCCAGATAGGCCGCGTTATGGGCAGAATGCCCCGCCTTCAACGGCACTCTCTCAACCACCTCAATGCCGCTCACGCGCATCATATCAACCTTGGCCGGGTTGTTCGTCATCAATCGTACAGATGAAAATCCTAATGATTTCAACATATCTGCACCAATGCGAAAATCCCGTTCGTCATCCTCAAAGCCCAGGCGGTGATTAGCCTCGACGGTATCAAAGCCTTGATCCTGCAAAGAATAGGCGCGCATCTTGTTGGCCAGGCCAATGCCGCGCCCCTCTTGGTTGAGGTACAGCAAAATCCCAGCGCCTTCGGCACCCATCTTGGCTAGAGCCGTGCGCAATTGTGGGCCACAATCACATTTCAGGCTGCCCAGAATATCGCCAGTAAAGCAGGCAGAATGCAGGCGTGCCAGCACCGGTTTACTGCGGTCAGGTTTGCCGATTTCCACCGCCACATGCTCCTCGCCACCATCCTGCGGCCGGTAGATAATCACCCGCCCGGCAGCACTCGCCTCCAGCGGCACCCGTGCGCTGATAATCTGGTTCAAACGCATACTCCCGAAGCTCCCATGCTCCTTGATCTGCAATAATGTCAGCCCATATCGGGCAGAAAGGGCCGGGCCATCATCAACTTCAACCAGCAAGGCCGCGGGCAAGAGATACGACGCCTTGCACAGATTCAACGCAGCCACGGCAAGACTTTCATCACCACCACGTCTTGTCAGAAGCGGCCCCTTCATGGGCATCATCAAATCATCTGTGGGATCAGAGATACCTGCAACCCAGCGCAAATCTGCCGTCGTGGGCAGTTCAATCCGCGCCACATGCGCACTATAAGCACGCGCCTTCAGGGTCTCGGCCCGGCGGGGTGTTATGGCCAGAACTGGTGCCCCCAGCGCACGCAAATCCAACAGCCTCGTACTGCTCAGGGTTTCTGCCGCCGCCACAATTGCCGCCCGATCATCAATTTGCAGCACCACGGGCACCCCCATGCGCGAATCAGCGCGGGCGCGGGCAAAAAGCTCGGATTGATCAGGGTTCAGCGACATATTCGTTTCCGTTTCCCAATCCTTGTATGCTGATACGTCAGAATATGAAACATTTGCCGCGATTTCCACAATTCCGCGTGAGGCCGTGCAGCAATTCTTGCCAAAACCCGCTTCAGATCACATGTCAGATAGGAAGCAACGGAGGTTAGAGATGACGAATATAAAGAAAATTCTGCTGGTTGATGATGATGAAGATCTACGCGAGGTACTAGCTGAACAACTTGTGCTGACCGAAGATTTCGACGTGTTTGAGGCCGCCAGCGGGGCCGATGCCATGGTGAAGGCCAAAGAGGCCCTTTACGATCTGGTGATCCTCGATGTTGGCCTGCCTGATACAGACGGGCGCGAGCTATGCCGCCTGCTGCGCAAACAGGGCGTGAAATGCCCGGTGATCATGCTGACAGGCCACGATAGTGATGCCGACACAATTCTGGGCCTTGATGCTGGTGCCAATGATTATGTTACCAAGCCGTTCAAATTCCCAGTACTTCTGGCCCGTATCCGCGCCCAGTTACGCCAACATGAGCAAAGCGAAGACGCAGTGTTCCAGCTTGGGCCTTACACTTTCAAGCCATCAATGAAGATGCTCATCTGCGAGGATGAGCGAAAGATTCGCCTGACTGAGAAAGAGACGAATATCCTCAAATTCCTCTACCGCGCTACTGAGGGCGTGGTGGCGCGTGATGTGTTGTTGCATGAGGTCTGGGGTTATAATGCCGGGGTCACGACCCACACGCTTGAGACCCATATCTACCGCCTGCGCCAGAAAATCGAACCGGACCCATCAAATGCGCGACTATTGGTCACGGAGAGCGGGGGTTACAGATTGGTGGCCTAATATCATAACTTACCTGAAGTTATGGGCGGTATTGAAATATATGCAGGATCGTTCCTATCTGGAATACAGTTCCCCACCGTGCCGGGGTTATGGGCACGACCTCCCTGTTGACTGGCCCGGGCCTTGTGCCCGGGTCTTTTTTGGAGGATGTAATTATGCAATATAACGGTGTTGTCACGTTAACTGATTTACTTTGAAAAAGCTCAGGTATTGATATTCAAGCGATTCTAACCATGGCGTTCCAAGCGTCAAATGCCTCTAAGCGGTGCTATCCAATTGTTAATGCGGAACGACGGCGAGCTGAGACGGCGGGCTGAATCGGTGATTGGGTATTTTTATGGGACAGATGGAGTTTTGCGATCTTGGCGGCGGTATGCTGGGCTGGACAAGTTTGGTGATCGGCTGGTTTTGTTGAGAAAAACCATTCCGCGGGAGTTTTTTGGCCGGAACTGAAGGCGGTTTGGCGCATGCCTCATGAGAGACGCAGATCAAATGCCGGACGCAAGCCATGGGACGAGGTGCTGATGTTCAGGGGAGTATGAACCGCCCCGGGTTTGCCAGAGATTTTTTCGTTCAAATTTTAAGCTATTTTATCAAACTTGTTCATGTTTGCATAGAAGGCCTCCTCTGCTTCTCGTGGCGTGGCGTGGCG